>JAPCJK010000121.1 GCA_027886975.1 Nitrososphaerota archaeon | reverse complement strand
TCCTCCTGCTCCGGACGGGTGCAATCTTCCTGGAGTAGTACCTCAGGGTGCTTTCCCTGGGTTGGCGGTCCCACTTGGCCATCCACAGAAGGAGAGCGTTTGAGCCCGGATATTTGGATTCCAAACTGTCCGGGAGGACGCGTGCATTGTCCAGAATCTGGCCCCAATTGACCGGCTGATCTTCGAGTTTGATGTACCCGTTCTTCAGCCCAGTTCTCAACCTGCTCGGGGAGAATCCTGTCATGTCGAATTCGCATTTGTCGGGGTCGATGCCGTTTTCGAGGAGCATCAGCATGGTCCGGATGCACTTGCCACATCTGCCGCAGTTGAGCCTCCCTGACTCCAGCCTTGCCGCTGCGTCCCCGGTGCATACCCTCAGAGGGAACCCTTCCATACTTTGATCCTTGAGGAAGGGAACCAAGACTTCGCGTACCTTCTCGAATTTCGTGTAGTCGAAGGAATCATGAATAACTTGAAGGCCTCCCCACCTGATCTGAGGGTCTATCTCCGGCATGGAGCCCCACGGGGTATTGTCCCTTACAGTCGAAGATGAGGCAATCATCAGTCTTCCGCTTTGGTTGTAGTAGGTACCGGGGGCACACATCCCCGTAAGGAAGAGACCGTGGGCGAAATTCTCCCACCAACCTTTGATTTCGCCGTTGCGGACGTGAGCCTTCAGGCCATCGTAGTCGATGATTTCCAGTGCGTCGGTTTCGACCACGTGGAGTTCTGCCCCCAGGCCTTTCAATGCTGGGCCAACTCGGTCAATCGAACGCCGGAAGAACTCGACCTCGGAGAGCCAGACATCTGGGGTCCCGCGAATCATCAGCAGGGAGGGCTTGGTCTCCCTGTTTCGGATGTACGAGGTCAGCGAATCGACTCCTCCCGAATATAGTAGGATGTACCTATTCGGATCCCAGTGTGATTCGGTCCTGACCGGTTTCGCCTTGACGATTCCACCCAATTGCAGTTTGGGATACAACCGTTGCATCGTTTCACGGACTCTGGAGACGGACTCAAGATAGACTTCGTCAACCGAATCCGCGACGATGTCGCTTTTCGTCACCCACGCAAGCGGGGCGAGTAAACCCAGAAGCGGTATCACCAAGATCCCCGATGGGATTGACCCCAGTGGGTGGTCAGTCTTCACGTAAGTCGAGTCTTTTACAAGGAACTCGGTGACTGGGCCCTCATAAGAGAACTTGTAGGTTATGCGCTCGCCGTCGACGTCCAGCCTCTTGACTTTGATAATACTCCCCTGCGTCCTACTCGTCACCACTTCTTCCAACAAGTCGCTTGACAACAGCAAAGAGGGCCCTCGCCATTCTTGGAACGAGACGATTCTTTCTGGACGGTTCGCGAATCAGCTCGGCAGCGGTCATAGCATTTTCCCTGGCAAGTGCTCTCAATTCATTTACCTTCGCACACACTTGGTCCGTTGGATAACCCCCCGCTAACGCCTTCGCCTCCAGACTCTCAATGGCATTCGGTGTGGGTTCATCCATGCCCACGACCCAGTCGGACGCCCCGATCGCGTCGGAAAAGCGCCTGACTTTCGAATCATAGTCCAGGGCCAAAGCTGGAACACCCAACGCTGCTGCGGTAATGATGGAGTGCAGTCTCATGCCAATAACAAGATCGCTTCCGGCGACCAGGTCCAGGAGCTCCTGCGATGAGGGCACTCGCTCTGCAATTTCAACAGTTTCCCCATGCGTCATCAACTCCTGGAGATCGTGGGCGGTTATCCGGTCATCGTCTCCCGGGTCCTCGATTCTCATCGGGACGAACTTGATGGAAGCCGAACGGCTTTCGATGAGGAAGTCCAAGGACGCAGCGACTGATCTCTGGAAGCGCTCCCACTTCTGCTGGTCGGATGCGTTCTTGTTAGGGTACCAGTTGTTAACAAAAACAGATACCCTCGGATGCATGTTGCTGAGGGAAGACTTTGCGTACTGATGCAATTCCGGGAGAAGAAGAGAGGGGTCAGCAGTTGGTCTTACTTTTGAAACCCCCGCCGTCCTTAGGATGTACGCTGACCCTTCGTCTCTGACTAGTACCTCATTCGTTCCGTTGAGAATCCTCCCAAGCGCACGCATCGCACGGGGAGAAAGGCCATCTGAAATCCCTATCGCGTAGGTCATTGTTGGGACACCGATTTCCTGCGCGAGGTCGAGGGGTCCCGCCCAGGTAAGGACCGACAGCTCGTCGGCGCCGGGTTGCTTGAGGAGTCCGCCGCCGCCGAGTATGAACAGGTCAGCCCGCATGAGCGCGAATACCCTCCGGAAGCGCTGAATTCTTCCCCTGCCTCTCCTTATGCTCGCCACGCCATGGTCTCTCCTTACCGCCGTCGGGTTATCGGAAACCACGACAAAAGTAGCGTTAGGAAATTGGTTCCGTATCTGGGAAAGCATACATTCGAGTATTATCTCGTCTCCGAGATTCCCGTTCCCGTACCAACCCTGGATTACTACCCTGGGTTTCACAAGAAACATGAGCCCGTCTCATATAAGTGGAATTTTGGTCAAAGTCGAAATTTGGGCAGAGCTGCGCTCTGGTTTTGGATGAGGTCGATCAAGAGGACCGGACGCGCTCTGCTTGGCCAAGGTGCAAAGCTGGGCCGATTACACTGAAGGCTCGCTCAAACCGGCAAAAACTTTCTTTCCGACGGAATCCCAAGTGAAGCTCCTTGCGAGGGCTACGCTCTGGGCTGAATATTCGAGTCTTTTCACCTCGTCGAGAAGTAGGCCGAGTATGGCACCTGCAAAAGCAGACGGCTCGTCCGGTGTCACAAGGATCGCCGACTCGCCGAAAACTTCCCGCAACGGTTCGACGTCTGACAGGACGCAAGGGAGTCCAGCCGCCATGGCTTCGGCTATCACGAGACCAAATCCTTCCATAACCGAAGGAAATACGAATACTTTGGCAGACATTACCATGTTGGCCAGGACCCGTCTGTCATTTACGTAGCCTGCGAAGACCACGTTGGAAGTAAGGCCGAGATCTCCAACAAGGCGCTTCACCAAGGGGAGTTCCGTCCCTGATTCTCCTATCAAGAGTAATCTTGCGTCTGGCTTCTTGTTCACAACGATTTGCCAAGCCCTTATGAGGATAGGAACTCGTTTGGACGGATCGAATCGCCCCGAGTATACGCAGTCGAATGAAGTCTCGGCCCCTGTTCTTTCGTACCAAAACTTCTCCACTCCAGCACCAACGACAATGGTTCGTCGGGCATGCAATCTAGATTTCGCGTACGACCCCATGTACCGATTCGCAACAAAGCATGTACCAAACCTGCAAGCAAGCCTTCGCGACGCATGAAAGATGGCGAAAGCGAGTACTGACCCAATTTCAGGGCCGCTTTGAAATCTGCTCCTTAGCAAGCCGAGGAATCTCCGCCCATCAGCTGCCCTGTAGGCAGTGTTCGTGACGTTCACGAACAAGCTCTTCCTAGTGATCAAAGCGACCAGAAAGGATGGGACGACCGATTCGGGAAAGTAGTCCGAGAAGGCATAGACCGAATCGCATCTTGTCTTCATGGCAGTCCTCATTACTCCTATGGTGTCTCTGAGAAAGCTCCGGGTGCGACCTAGCTTGTATGATTCCAGGGTTCCCGCGTAGCTAGACAGGATGGAAGGCTCGCCCTCGATCAAGCACGCCTTGACCCCCAGTTCGCTGAGAGCAATGGCTGTCTGGATCATGCTGATCTGGCCTCCTCCGGTCGGTCGCGCGGGCGACCCCTGGGGGCGGAGCATCACTACGAGAACATGAGGCCGAGAGGAACGCGTTTCTACCAACTCCTCAACTTCACTGTTCGAGAAACTTGCTTGAACCCGAAAACCCAGTCATATTTCTATGGCTTTCTACCGACCCCCCGGTACGCAAAACCGGCCTTGACTACAAGAGCAGGCTGCACTACGTTTCTCGCATCTACAAATGCCGCCTTCCTCTTCATCATTCGGGAAAGTTCCGCCAGATCCAGGTTCCTGAACTCAGAATGCGCCGTTCCTACAACTATGCAATCTGCACCTCTGATCGCATCCTCTAGGGTTTCATCCACCCTAAGTCCAAAGACATTGTCACCCTTGTACATTGGGTCGAAGATTTTGACCATGGCCCCCATGTCGCGAAGCCGGGTAATGACAGATTCGACGGGGGTCAGCTGGATGTCTTTGATGCCCGGTTTGTACGCAACTCCAAGGATTGCGATCTTTGAGCCTCGGACAGTCTTGCCTGCCTCGTTGAGC
>JAPCJK010000120.1 GCA_027886975.1 Nitrososphaerota archaeon | reverse complement strand
GCCTTCGCACAGACTCTTTGGGCCGCGGCCAAATCCTCTATCGCCAGCCCGAGCGACTTGAAGACCGTGATGTCGTCAAGCTTCAGACGGCCCTTGACCTTCCCTTCTAGAACTTCTCCGATCTCTCCTATGAGATGACTCTCCTGGATGGCACCTTCCGACTTCGGCACCAGAAAGTCGGAGGATTCGAGGGCAGCGGATTGCCTGCTGTCGACGTAGAACCGGCTTCTAACTACCGCTTCCGTATCGAGCTCTCTCGAAGGCTGGCGAGATGCCCCCACGGCATTGACGTGGGTTCCAGGGTCCAACCATGAGCCCATGAGTATCGGCGTCCTCGAAGCCGTCGTTGTGCAGATCACTTCTGCATTCTTCACTGCTTCCCTTATTTCACTCACGGCTTGCACTTCGAGGTCGCGGTCGGATGACTCCTTTGCAGCAAAGGCCTTTGCGTTTGCGGGATTCCTGGAATGAATTCGGACCCTTTGCAGAGAAGGTCGGACTGCGAGCATGGCTTCCAGGTGGCTGATCGCCTGGGTACCAGAACCAAGAATCGTGAGCTCTCGAACGTCTCTCCTTGCAAGGATGTTCGTGGCGACTCCGCTCACGGCCGCAGTACGTATCCTAGTGATTGAACCTGCATCCACGACCCCGCGCAAGGATCCATGCTGGGTTTCAAACACGAGAACCGCGCCCTGATGCGATTCGTATGGCGTCCCTTCGTTTGAAGGGAAAACGCTGACCGCCTTCAAACCCATCAACTCCTCCGCACCAATACTCCCTGGCATCAGCCCCAAGAGTCCGTTTCCCTTTGGGAGAGGCATCACCGAGCGAGGAGGAAACGTCGCCTCGCCCCGGGCCATCTGTCTAAGTGTCTTCTCCATGACACCAATGCATTCCGACATAGGCAGCAGCGAATCTACTTCCTTAGCCCCGACGAAAAGCACCCTCATGTCAGGGATGCTCCACTAGGTAACTGGTTATCCAATAATCTCACGCATCAACTTGGGGTCGACGTTCCCGCCGCTCACAATGCAAACTATCGGTCCGTCCAAGTCTTTCCTGTGCTTCATCGCGCCCGAAAAGGCCGCTGCTCCGGCTGGCTCGACGAGGACGTGTGACTCCTTTGCGAGCATTCCCATGGTAAGTTTCAACTCTGCATCGGTCACTGTGAAGGCCCCAGTCAGATTTTCTTTGAACAGAGGGAGCATATAGTCGTAGACCCTTGTGGCCCCAATTCCATCTGCGATCGTCTTGGGTTCCCCTACATCCTCTGCAACCCCTGACCGGAGAGACTTCGGCAAAGGCGCTGCCCCCTCTGCCTGGACTCCGTAGAATTTCACCTCTGGCCGCATCGCCTTGACTGCTTGTGCGATGCCGTTAACCAGGCCTCCGCCCCCGACCGGGACCACCACAGTCCTTACTTCCGGCCTGTCCTCGAGGATCTCCAACCCGATCGTCCCCTGTCCGGCCACCACCTTGGGGTCGGCGAACGGATGCACGAATGTCATCCCCAGCTTGGTCATCCTGTCATCGCTCATCGATTCCATTATCTCCTGGTGTGGACGCCGAATGATGGTGGCGCCCATCGACCTAATGGATTCGACTTTTCGCTCTACCGCGTCTTCCGGGACATAGACAGTACAATTTGCGCCTACTTTCTTTGAAGCCCAGGCAAGGGCCTGCCCATGGTTCCCGGCCGAGACTGTCACGAAGCCCTTTTTGCGCTCGTCTTCCGTCGATGTGCTTACTCTATTCCAGGCACCCCTGACCTTGAAGCTCCCAGTGGGCTGAAGGCATTCGAGCTTGAGATAGATTCCATCGTCCTCGAATCGTGAGGCGGGGACAAGTGGAGTCCTGACGACCGAGCCCGCAATCCTTTCACGCGCTCCTTCTATTTCGGACAGAGATACCCGAGGAACGTCCAGAGCTTCATCGCCTCGCCTTCCCCGGGATTTTGCGAGTTATTTGGCCTTCATGGTCGCGGCCTCCGCTCGTGAGCAAAAAATGGGATAGTTGCGCTGAAATCAGCGCAACTGGGGGTGTTGGGAGGAGTTGATCCAGTACTAAGTGACTATGATTTCGCCCTGCATCCAAGGATGAAATACGCACATGAAGTGGAGCGTTGTGCCAGGCTCAACGCTTGAAGATATCGATATCATGATTTGTTCGCCGGGGAATATGATGACAGAGTCGCCATTTGAGTTGCAGGTCGATTGGTCAGAGCAGTTGAATGCCGTGGCCAGTGAAGGGAAGCTGCTAGACGCCACGTTGAGGCCATTGCCGCCGATGACACACTGGAATACGTTTGGTGAGTCAGTCCCGGGTGACACGTAGTTCAGCCCGTTGAATGACTGACAATTCCCAGTGTAAGCAGGGGGCGACCCTTGAATGTTGGGGTTTGTATTTGGTGGGACGTTCTCAGCACCGTGGGCGAGGCCAGCAGTCTGACAGATGCCTGGGGCAAAGGATATGCAATTGTTTACGTCGCTAGCAGTTCGTGGAAGTCCCTTAACGGTCACGAGCGTGAAGGTGTGGACGTCATTTGTCTTGTCTTGCAGAATGAAGGAAGTCCCGTGCTTGATGAAGATAGGATGTGAGGGAGCATAATGCATCGTGGATCCGAAGAACTCGTTAATGTCAACGACAGATTGTTGACCTGCTGCGCTTATTGTGGGCAAGGAATTTGCTGACGAAGCTGGCGCGAAGCTTATCAGAAGGGCAAGAAAAAAGCTCGATGCAAGGATTAAGCCGAGTGCACTTTTCTTCAATAGAATTTTCATACGTCGTCTTTGGTACAGTTCGACCAGATATATATTGTAAGGTTACCCGACCAATTCGATTGGACAAAACGCAGACAAATGACTCGAGGGCTCGTGCGTGTTCTATTGCTTGGGCAGTTCTAAGTGGAATTTGTCTAGCAGTTATTTCCATGTTTCTGATCTAGTGAAGTTACCGGGGACGATTGATTATCGGCCAATTGAATTTCAGAGGCTCGCGGGAAACCTGGTCGCCTACCTATGCATTAGTTTTTTTGATTGTGTTTTCTCCGCAGGTAAAGCCACATGCCTAACTGAGTAAGTGAGAGCGCCAAGATTAGAGGGAACGCAATTCCAAAATTAATCGTATATGGCGTGTATCCAGGGGTTAGAACACTCCCGATGGCCGTTAGAGAGATTCCTATTACACCTAGCGCGCCCGACAGAAGTTGGAGGGTTCCAAGTACTCCCGCAAGAATGATGAGAATGGTACCAACGAGATAGAACACTGCGATTAGTGTCAAAGTTCCTATTGGAATGGATGTGATGGCACCTAGGCTGGAGTAAAAGAATCTGAAGATGTTGTACAGGGTGTCTGTGGACGTGCCGTAGACACTGATTGTACTTGAGTAGGGCAGAAGAAACACTGAGGCCTCAATTACTATGCCGACAATTCCGCCGCCTATCCTATCCCAATGCACATCTTCACTTCGAGAAAACTTTGTTTAAGCATTCGGTACTCCGGTATGTCCTCTCAGAAAGAGAGACAATCAGAACAATGTGGACCCTCCTCTTTACAGTCAAGGCCAGCGGCTACCCTATCCGTACTCATATTTGACCCCGTGGCCGCTTTTCTCATGAGAAAACGTCACCATTTCCGGAGGGCCGATGGCCCCACAGGTGCCGCAAGCGACGCAGGCTACATGGTCGAATCTGAGTTGTCCCGACGCCATGTCATCTAAGGTCTGGGAGAAAGCCTTCCCCGCGTTGCCGCTTCCCGAGCCCTGTCGTCCGAGCTCCAGGTTATGCAAGTACAGGTCCTTGAAGGATGCGAATACCCCCTTGGAAGTTTGGAGTGTAAAGCAGTCGGTCGGGCAGGTGGGAACCCAAGGTTTCGTGACAGACTTGGAAGCCAAAGCGGCGTCGACCTTGATGTGAGAGTAGGCCTCGTCCACATCGAAGTTGAGCAGGTTGGTCCCGTCCCGTACTTGTGCGGTCGCATCGCCTGATGCCACCTTCTGGGCTTTCGGTTCGAACCTGTAAACGCTCGATAGTGCGCGTGTACCGAATATTAGCCGAGGAAGGGTTCCATAGGTGTACGCGCTCTCCGATAGGAAGCTGTCCCTCCCGGACCTATTGACATCTTCGTAAACCGATTTCAGCAGGGCCCGGTACCTTGACAGGTTCTTGGCTTTGAACGAGCCCGAGGTGTTCGCCTGAAGGTATGCCGAGGCCGCCATGATTCCCGAGGTGATAGCCCGACGCATCCCGTCGAACATCGGGCCG
>JAPCJK010000012.1 GCA_027886975.1 Nitrososphaerota archaeon | reverse complement strand
GAACGAAGAGAGGTGCACCGGGGACCCCGCCAGGCGCCTTGGCGAAGAGGGAAGGTACCAAGAGCTCGCCTACGACAACATCGGAAGGCTCAACGCCTACGGGGTCAAGAAGATAATTGCAGCCTGCCCTCACTGCTTCAACGCTCTGAAGAACGAATATCCAGGATTCGGCGGGAGCTATGAAGTGGTTTATCACACCCAACTGATTTCGGACCTCATAAGGCAGGGAAAAATTCGAATCCCGGGCGACAAGGTCCAGAAGATCTCCGTGACCCTGCACGACGCCTGCTATGCCGCGAGGTACAACAACATCTTCGACGAACCTCGCCAAGTGCTTGATGCGTCGGTGGCTGAAGTGAGGGAGATGGGAAGAAAGAAGGAGAAGACCTTCTGCTGCGGCGCCGGCGGGTCTAACTACTGGTTCAAAGTCCCTCAGCAGCGTTCGATGGCGGCGATTCGTACCGAGGAGGCTGCCAAAACAGGGGCGAAGGAGATTGCGACCGAATGTCCTTTCTGTCTGTCAATGTTCGACGACTCGACCAAGGCCACGAAGACCGAGATGGGAGTCAGAGATATCGCGGAGATAGTCGCGGAGTGCATCTAGAAAAATTCGCGCTCAGATTGATGGAGATGCAACGCCGACCCTGCGCACAACTTTCCCTCCACCAGAGGGCAGAGCTCTTAGGACTTCGTCCACAGTTATGGGCAGACTCGCGCTCCCGGATATGGTGCTGAGGTCTCTCAGTACTCTTTTCGCAGTGTCCGAACCCTTCTCTCTGTGCGGCTTTAAGACGATGTAACGGGTACATTGCGACTTTATCGCATCCTCAGGTCCTGCCACTACTCTCTGGGCGCCATCCAATCCCGCAGCGATTTCAACAATGTTCTTCGTTACGAAGTTCTTCTTCCCCTTGATGGCGAAGCTGCCCTTGGGGAGATACTCGCCGCTAGGCGCAGCAGTGCTGACCTGTTCCGGGGCGACCCAGTAGGCATCAGCCGACCCAAGCCCCGTCTTCCAGGCGCTGCTGAAAGCCACCGTTGCCTGGGCAACCTGCTTGACCTCCCGTTCAGTCTGCTCCTTTCCTTCTTTGAGGACAAAGAACGGGGACCCAAATAGGTCAGCATGATATACGACATCGTTGTCCTCCAAATGTCGGCTAATCAGCGTAGAATTGGACTGCGCGTCCCTGCCACCGATTGCCATTCTACCTTCGCTGGTGACAAACCATCTGAATTTCTCATACCACGCTTGCTTCCGTTTCGCAAGGGACTTGGTACGCCGCGCGCCCTTCGTCGCGGCTTCAGGTACTTTCCGGTTCAGCTTCACCGAGGCTTTGCGGGCCTCAGTGGCCTTTCCCTCCAGTTGCTTGGCTCGGTCGAAAAGAAAAGAAGCGACGGAAGCCGAAGAACCCATTTCTCGATTCGAGCTGACGCCGGAGTCACGGAGAATTTGAAGAGCATTGTCAATTGGCTCGGCCGCCGCCGACTTTGCGGCCAACCTCAGCTTCGAGGCCTCAGTCAGGTATCTTTCCTCGTCGGCCTTTAGTTTTGATATCGTTATCTCCAGTTCTTTCCGCTTCCCTTCATCAGGAGCTGGCGTCGCCCCCTCGTCCACAATGTCTTGAAGGAACATTCTGTCGCAAAGCTCGGAGATGCTTCTCCCTGCCTCCTTCACTTTGAGCCCGCGGGGCGGGATTACGAAGATGTCGTCCCCTTTGGGAGTCTCGCAGAGGCAAGGGCTGGGGCTTTCCCGTGCCTCCTTTACGATCCCTCGGAGTACATCGACGACTTCGGCCTCCCTATTTTCGAGGGTTGCTGAAGGGGTCTCCTCTGTCAAGGACAGTCTTTGCAGGACTTCAGCGACGTATTTCCTCGGCATTCCAATGTGTTTTCCTATCGCCTTGCCCACAGTCGTCTCCGTGCGAATCATTTTGCGGACGTCTTCTATTTGGACGTCCAGCGGACTCTGCCTTCTCTGAGGGGGAGGATGGTACTCGACCCCGCGGATCACGCGCCTTGCGGTCGAACGAACTTCTCGCATTCCCTGAAGAACTTTCCCGGTCGAGTCCGTGACGAGAATATTCCCCGGCGGCATCAACTCAACAATCATCTTCCGACCGTCCTCCCTTTCGAATTCTAGTTCGAAGACTCGGTCCAGGTCCCACTGGGTCGCCCGGCTGAACTTTGCCCGCTCTAGCTCCCCTCGCAGTCTCGAAGTAAATTCAGTGGTCTCTCCCCTCTCCGCCACATTCTTGGATACCCAAACCCCTCGCCTGGGAGACACCACCAGCCACACGTCCTCGCTCGGCGGTTTCCGAAAACGGATTAGCTGGGACTCTCCGATCGAATAAATGTTATTAATGTAGGTTCCGCGAAGCAACAAATCGATTTCGCTGACTAACACTAAGACTTCGAAGCCCGATAATTCGGCCATGAAGCCCCAGCCGATGCCGGGATTTGATAAGCTATACTGGCTTCGCATCGGTCTCGCAGCAGTGGCAGGCGTCACTGCCCAGACATTCGTCTCTAACGACTACACAACGGGGCTTACAATCGGCATAGCGGTGTACCTTGCCTCGTACTATGTTGCCCGCTTCACCTGGTATCGGGCTCTGGACAACAAGTCGCAGGGGAAAGTATACACGACCGGGTTGCCCGGTTTCGTGTTGGTGTTCCTGTTTACTTGGATACTTCTGTATACGTTACAGGTTGCTGGCTATTCTGTCTGAGCCTTGAGTAGCTCACCAGGGTTTCAGCGTATCCAGTGTCGAACTCGTCCGCCATTTGACTCAAGGTGATCGATTTTGCGGCTCGTTCAACCTTTTCGGGTTCCCAAGTCCGCATTGTCCCCTCCTTGGCTTTTGTCATGCTGGCGTAGATTCCTGCGGCAGCGAGCAGGCTCCCTCTGTCCTTCTCTGATTTCACTTCAGTGGACAGCGCCGCGAGCTTCCTCTTCGCCTCGTCAAGCTCGGACCTGCTGAGAGAGTCTAGTAGTGAATTGATGTTCTCCTGCACGACCTTACTCGTAAGCACAACCGTTTACACGATATTTAACCTTCCTTAAGCTATCGACTTGATTTAGTTTTACATTGAATTGGGTGATTTTACATCTCCCGTCAGTTGGTGCACACGCGCCGTTAACTCAGGGGGGATCTCTCTGGAAAATTCACTGGACGCCTGCGATGTTCAGGACTGCAGTGACGATTTCGCCGGTCGAAACAAGTTCGGCCTTTACTTCGTTTCCTTGCCTCTCAAGTCTTAGCGAAGCATCTACCAGCTGTTCCACTGTCCTTCCACCAATTCGCACATCGTGGGCGGCCCCGTATGTCACCCTATTCGTTAGCAGGTACGCTCTCCCGTGAAGAAATGCATCCCTGGCCATTTGGCTGAGGTAGACGTTGAGAGCGCCCTGTCTGGTCGAAAGGTTGGACCTGCCCGGTAGGTCCAACGAGAAGTTACGCGTAAGGGTATCGACCACCACCAGCCTGCAGGGGGCAGTGGTGGCCCTGGCCTCCATCCGCTCCGCGGTTTCCATCTGCTCTGAAGACGAATCGATTCTGGCGTACAATATCTTCTCGAGAATTCCGTCCGTCTCCCATCCCCTTGCCTTCGCGATTTCTTCCAGCCTCTCTGGCCTGAACGATCCCTCTGTGTCGAGGAAAAGTGTCTTGATCCCCTGCTTCGCCGCAAGTAGGGCCGCCTGCATCGCGAGTTGGCTCTTCCCGGCGTTGCTCCTGCCGAAGACTTCAGTCAGCCTGCCAACCCTGTATCCTCCGCCGAGCAATTTGTCAATGGCCTTGGAGCCTGAGCTGAAGTAGGGGAACCCAGAGACTCTTTCGACCGCGCTCGTCGCCGTCACTTCCGATTCTTTCACCTCTTTGAAAACCCCGTCTCATCACGCTTTCAGCACCGATGTCTTTTTAACTCTGATTCAGCGGACTGCGAAAAAGTCCGAAGTGAATCCTCAAGCACCTTCTCAGACAAAACGTCCTCTGGGTGTCCTTCAGAAGGCCACCAACAAGGTGGTCTCGGTGAGATTGAAGAACGAAATCGAGTACAGAGGAAAAATGTCCAACGTCGACCCCTACATGAACGTCATCTTGGTCGACGCCGAGGAATCGGAGAACGGTGCTAAGATAGCGAACTACGGCAAGGTCGTAATCCGCGGCAACAACGTCCTCTATGTCAAGATAGAGGACAGACTTTAGGGGGGCACTAGCCGAGTGCCGAGGTCGCTTCACGTAGAGGAAATCAGAGGTCATAGCGTCCAGGATTTGGACGTGGAGATAGTCGAGCGTAAAGGTAAGGGCCACCCCGACAGCCTAATCGACGGGGCCTCGGAAGCGGTTTCACTCGGTCTCTGCGAATACTACCTTGGGCACTTCGGATCGATACTGCATCACAACGTCGACAAGGGGATTATCGTCGGAGGCAAGTCCGCACCGAAGTTCGGGGGCGGATCGATAATCTCTCCAATCTACATTATGGTCGCCGGCAGAGCCACTGAGCTGGTCCCCTATCAGGGGAGACAAGTGGAGGTCCCGGTCGAGGAGATTGCGCGGAAATCAATCCGCGAGTTCATCAAAGGCACGATGCGCTTCCTAGACCCGGACGAGCATATGGTGATCGACACGAAGATCAAACAGGGCTCTCCTGACCTCATCGCCGTCTTCATGAGGAAGGGGGCAATGCCCGTTTCCAACGACACTTCGATTGGGGTAGGATATGCGCCGCTCACCCCCACGGAAGATCTGGTCCTCGGCACTGAGAAGCTCCTCAATTCAACGGGCTTCAAGAAGAAGTACCCAGAAGTGGGAGAAGACGTGAAGGTGATGGCTATGAGACGCGGAAGGAAGGTGGAAATGACTGTGGCTGCCGCGATGGTCAGCTCAAAGACTCCCGACGCCAGCCACTACATCAGCGTGATTAAGGACGTTTCCGAACACCTGGAAAAGCTCGCATCAGGAACAAGTCTTGACGTCAATTTCAAGCTGAACGCGGGAGACAACTACAAACACGGAGAATTCTACCTGACAGTCACAGGAACATCGGCCGAGCAGGGGGACGACGGGAACACAGGACGCGGCAACAGGGTCAACGGACTGATATCTCCAATGCGGCAATACTCGATGGAGGCCACAGCCGGGAAGAACCCGGTGAACCATACTGGAAAGATTCTCAACGCGTTGTCAGTGCTTACTGCCAGGGAGATCGTGAAAAAAGTCCCCTCGGTCAAGGAATCCTACGTTCGAATCTTGAGCCGGATCGGGAACCCCATCGATGAGCCGCTCATTGCGAGCGCCGCGGTCGTGCTAAACGATGGTGGGAAAATCTCGGCGGTCAGGGGGGAGATTGAATCGATAATGAACGACTCCCTGGAGAATATCCGACGAGTCACAAATATGATTCTTGAGAAGAAGATCGAACTATTCTAGGTCTGCACTCTTTCCGGTCACGTAATCGTACGCCTTCTTTGGGTCTGCTACAACCCCGTACGCCCGTCTGAAGAATGTAGTCACCGCCTTCACATCGTGGAGCAACATTTCGCCGCTGTTTGGATGTGAAGCGTCCACGGCCTGGGGCCAGTCGATGAGCCAAACGGAACTCCCGTTCGTCAGGATGTTATACTCGCTCAGGTCTGAATTCACCAGTCCTGCCTCACTGTAGGCCTTCCGCATCGATTCCACGACTGTTCTGAATGCCGCCGCAGGGTCCTCCATGTACGGCCTCTGTGAGAGCCTGACCCCTGACAGCTCCTCCAGGAGGACCGTGCTTCTGCTGTAGGCCACGGCTTTGGGGAAGACTGGTGAAAGCCCCTCAAGTTTCCTTAACGCATGGTACTCCCTCCTTGCCGCGTTATAGTTCGCGGTCACCCAACTTTTGAACTCCGCAGTCTCTCCTACCCTTTTCCTTCTCACCTTGGTGAAGCTAGTCCTTCCAATCTTGTAGACCTTGAGAGCATAGACAGCGCCTTCTTCCGTCAGCGCTTCATAGACGTCCGATTCCTTCCCCTTCGCGATTATGGCCCCAAGTGCGAAAATGAGGTCCTTCTTCACGTAGTCCTTCAAAGCCATCAGTTCTACTCCCTGCCGGGTGAGCACAAATCCGCGTCCCCTCCGCGACGCCAGGCCCTTCCTCTCCAAGGCCTCAATGGCAAACCTCACCCTCTCCGGTGGAAGCCTGCTCATCCTTGACAGCCTCCCCAGGTCGGGAGTGCCATATCCCGTGGAAGCACGCTCAAGGCCTGCCAGTGTCCTCCACTCCTCGTCCTTCAGGGACTTGAGAGCTCGAGCTGCATTTTCTGTTGATGACATTGATTGCCGGGCCCTTCTCTCCGTGACTTCTTATTTGAGATGATGCGATGTTTCGAGAGTAGCGCACACGGCATTCAGTTGAGGCCCTGGCGGAGAGCCCTATCGTAGACCGGCCAGTACCTGTCTATTCCCGGTTTGAACTTCATTGGAAGTCCTCCTTTCATTGGGGCGAGTCCTTTCCCACGATTTACTCGGCCGACTTCTTCTATCGGTATTGAAGAACTGGCCATTGTTTGCTTGAGCTCGGAAACGTGCTCTGGCCTGCACGTGATCAGCAGTGCCCCCTCACCCATAGTCAGAAGAGGGTCAATGCCGAAAGCGGCGCAGACTTTCCTAGCTTCGTCCGAGACAGGAATTTTGTCTGTTTCAACCAGGTAGGACTTTCCAGAAGCCGTGGCCATCTCGCCAAGAGCCCCAAGGACCCCGCCTTCCGTTGCGTCGTGCATCGATGTGATCCCGTCACTTCCAAGGCCCACCCTTCGCGCTGCGCGCGCGTCGGCCACGGTAGTGCAAAGGGAAATCATCTTACGGGCCCGATTCGCTAGTCTTCGTCCAACCAGCCTTTCGACGCGCTTGGGAAAAGACAGTGCGAGAGAGGCTGTCGCTTCGATCCCTGCATGCTTCGTCATCAAGATGGAATCTCCAATCCTTGCCATCGCCGGGGTGACATATCCGTCGTCCGTGCTGAATCCCAACATCGACCCTGCCCCGATTACAGTGAACCCTCCTCCTGGATAGCTGCCAGTGTGTCCTCCGGCCACCGCAATCTCGAGTTCTTTGCACTCACGCCCGATTGCGCGGACGTAGTCCTCCCTGTCGGAAGTTGGCATTGCTGGAGGGAAGTTGAAAGCGAAGGTCGCAAATTCTGGATCGTTTCCCGAGGTGGTGTAATCTGAGGCGATTAGATGCACGCTAAGCCAGGCCGAAAGTTTCATTCCCAAAGCAGGGATCGCCGAAACCGGGTCGACAGTGAGAATCATCACATGGCCCTCTCCAAGCGAGATTACGCTGTTGTCAAATCCCACTCCGGGCCCCACCTTCAAATGTGGAGAACGGCTCCCAAGGCTTGGGTAAACGACCTCTTCCATGAAGCGAGGTCCCTCTTTCCCTGAGTGTGTCAATTCTTCTCAGGCCTGGTTGAACCCAATCCTCCTGAACGCCGGTCGCGCCGCTCGGATCAAAACCAGCGCTACAGGGATGAAGGCCAAATCAAGAAGAGTTCCGAAATCTACGGAGGCGACCCAAAACGCTGAAGCGACGTCGGTGGGCGAACCGTATTGAAAAAGCCCAAATGTGTAGAACGCCCAGTCGGAAAGGAAGAAGGCCATCGTCTCGAAGATTGTTGCCGCGGCCATCGCCAGCACAAGGGTCTTCGTCCCCCTCCCCTTCGCCCAAGCGACGATGAAAATTTCGGGCGCCCTGGCCCACACTATTCCGAACGGATAGATGGGCGAACCCCCTCTGAACCCCACGTTGATTGCTTCCCCAACGAACGACCCTATCGCGGTCGCATCGAAGGCGGTGGCCGAGTCCACCAATACCGCTAGCGCCAGAATGATAGCAGGCGACCAGGTCAATTCGTAGAGGGGTTGGGGAAGTGGGATGGAGAAGATCGTGCCGATTGCTATCAAAGCTGAGAAGATTGCCACCACAGCTAGTTTTTTCGCCGCCGACAAACCAGTCTGCGTCCCTTCGCTCGGGCCGGGCACGGGGAAACCCCGGGTTCCATTCTTATAAACAGGATAACAAGTGGCTTATATGTGCAGCCGCCAGACGAACTAATGGTCCAAGGATTCTTGCCCGCCATCAGACAACTTGTAGCGAGACAGTTGGGAGCGCAAGGGTTCTCTCAGAACAAGATTTCGGCGATGCTTGGCATAACTCAAGCGTCGGTGAGCCTCTACGCATCGTCGGACGTAAGCAGGTCCTATTCTGCGCTAGCCCAATTCGGCCTCTCAAGTGAAGAAGCTGACAGATACGCCTCTCTCCTCTCAGAGGACGTGAGGTTGAGCGCCGTCGATGGTGTCGCCACTCTGAGCTCAATTTGGACTCGACTCCTCGGAAGCGGTGCAGTATGCCCGGCCCATAGGAGCCAATACCCATCCCTGGCGGATTGCGATGTCTGCATAAAGGAGTACGGGGAGAAAGGGGCGGTCGGCTCAGATGCCATTTCCGAGGTTGCCGAAGCGGTCAGGAGTTTGGAGGGGTCCCCGACATTCGCCAACGTGATGCCGGAAGTTTCGGTCAACGTAGCTTGTGCGGCCGGATCGGCAGAATCACCGGCTGATGTGGTCGCCATCCCCGGTCGGATAGTAAAGGTCAGGGGTAGAGCGAGGGCGATGCTTCCTCCTGAGTCGGGAGCTTCGAGGCACTTGTCCAAAGTCCTCCTGATTGTCAGAAGGTTGAGGCCTGAGTTCCGCGCCTGCATGAACATCCGATACGATAAGAAGGTGGGTCTCATTCTCAAAAGGCTGCACCTGAGGTCGATTGAGATTGGAGACTATGCCGTGTCGGGGAAGGAAGACCCCACAGCCGATGCCCTCCGTCGACGACTTGGACCATCGTCTGGTGCGTTTGATGTGATAGTGGACGGGGGAGGGAGCGGAATCGAACCGAATACCTACTTGTTCGCTAAGGGCGCGCGGGAGGTTGCCACCCTGGCGCTGAAAATCTCACGCCTATACTCGGCGAACTAGCGTTCCCACTTTCTCGCTCTTGCGAGATATGCCCTCGGACCTCTTCAAACATGCCGTGATGAAGGCCACGTAAATCGGCTCGGGGTTCTCAGGGCGACTGACGTACTCTGGGTGGAACTGCGTTCCCATGTAAAACGGGTGCCCTTCCAACTCCATGATCTCAGCCCTGCGCCCGTTGTCGCTGAACGCTGTGTATCGCATTCCCTTCTCTTCGAACTTTTTCAAATACTTCTGATTTAGTTCGAACCTGTGCCTGTGTCGCTCCCGAATCTTCTCCTTGTGGTAGATTTCGAAGGCGCGAGATGGCCTTTTGAGGAAAACGTCGTGACCGCCGAGCCTCATTGTACCTCCCAAGTCAGTCACCTCCCTTTGTTCTGGTAGAAGGTCAATCACGGGGTGAGGTGTCGTCGGGTCAACCTCGGTGGTGTTTGCATCCTTGAAACCAAGGACGTGACGCGCGAATGACACGCTGGCGAGCTGGAATCCGAAGCAAAGGCCCAAGAACGGAACACCGAGGACTCTCGCTTTGTTGGCTGCCGCTATCTTGCCTTCGATACCCCTGCTACCAAACCCTTGCGGAATGACGATTCCATCGAAGGTGTCTATCAATTCGAGCTTCGTCTCATCCTTCTCGATCTCCTCCGACTCGATCCATGATATCCTCGCATTCACGCCGTTGACTGCGCACGCATGCATTAGGGCCTGATTGACGCTCACATAACTGTCCGCCAGGCTTGCGTATTTGCCCACCAGCGCTACCCTTATCGTGGCCTCGTGATCGGCGAACCGTTCCGCAACCTTGTTCCATTCTCTCATGCTTAGCCTCGATTTGATCTTCAACTGTTTGTGAATCGGCTTTAGAACCCCCTCTCTTTCGAGTAGCCGTGGAACTTGATATATCGAGTCAACATCAGGGTCAGAAATCACATTTCCAATTGGAACACTTGTGAAAAGGGATATTTTCTCCTTGGCTTCTGTTGGAAGGGCTCTAGTTCCCCGGATCACTATTACATCGGGCTGAATTCCGATCCTTCGCATTTCTTGGACGCTGTGCTGCGTAGGTTTGGTCTTCATCTCCCCGACTACCGAGAGTTCGGGAGCCAAGCTGACGTGAAGGAATAGGGTCTTCGATGATCCCTCCTCCATTCGCATCTGCCTAAAAGCCTCAAGGAAAGGGAGGCTTTCGATGTCTCCGACCGTGCCCCCGCACTCAACGACGAGGACACCGACCCTCTCCCGTCTGCCCTGCTCCCGAATCCTCCTTTTGATTTCGTCGGTGACATGAGGGATTATCTGCACAGACTTTCCTAGAAATCGCCCTTTTCTCTCATCGTCGATCACCTTCTTGTAAATCTGACCGGTGGTTATGTTGTTGGCCCTGCTCATGTCCCTGTTGAGGAAACGCTCGTAGTTGCCCAAGTCCATGTCCGTCTCGCCACCGTCATCAGTAACGAAAACCTCGCCGTGGGTCACCGGGTTCATGGTTCCGGCATCGAAATTGAGGTAGGGGTCAATCTTCAGGCACGAGACGTCGACTCCTGAAAGTTGTAGCAGCTTCGCCACGGAAGAAGTGATAACGCCTTTGCCGAGCCCCGACATTACCCCACCAGTTACGAAGAGGTACTTCGGCATATTACAGCAACGTGGCTTGCGTAATTAAGCATTTTGAGGTAGAGCGACATCAGGGGAGTGGTTGAGTTATCACAGCGAGGTCTGATACATCTACGAGAAGTTTGCTAACTCGCTCGAGTGATGCGATTGTCTCGGCCGTCCCTGCACCGTCTCCAGTTGGCATCTTCGCTATGGCTCCGAGACTGTCCGTCACCTCCTGGGCAAGAGCATTAACCTGCTTGTTGATTGTGCGTGGCCTCCCGGCCCGTCGGGAAATGAAACCCTGGGTGGCCAGGTCGTTCATCGTTTTTAGTTTGAGGACGCATGCAGAGTATTCCCTCGCGATTTTCCTGGACCCGGGACGTCCATGCAACTTGCGAGAGAGCTCGGTGACTGCATCTCCTATGCTCTCCAAAAAGCTCGCGAGGACCCTGTAGTCCAAAAGGTCCACCGGGGAGAGGCCGTACCGCTCGGCGACTTCTGGCCTCACAATGGCCGCCCTAGTCGCGCGGACCAGCAGGAAGTAGAGCCGGTCGACCTCATCATCGCGCTCCCCGACCAGCGCCAGGAGTTTCGAATCCCCTTTGGCCAGCCCCTCCGCCGTGTCCTTCAACATCCCATCGAGAAGCCCTGACATCCTTCGGACTATCCTCTCCGGAATTATCGCGGTCGGCTCAAGTAAGAATTGTGCGGTCATACGTTTTGAGTCTTCGTCCATTATCTCCAGTCCGACCAGCCTGCCCATGGTCGCCTTGAGCTGTGCCCTGTCCTCCCTTGAAATGACCTTGCTTCCAACGACCTTGATGACGTCGTACCCCAGCAGGTACGCTCCAGTCAGGTCGTTTGTGACCTGGCTGAAATCTTCGCCCGGATACTCAATGACAGCCTGCCTTGGCTCGTCTTCTCCGCCTTCGATTGGGCGAACCATGAGCCTGTGCGCCGAGAGTTCCTCAACGCCTACAGTGGCTCCCTTCTTGATGCCGTTCCTTCTGACCCAGTCCTTCGGGAGCGAAATCAGGATGGTGCCCTTGCCCATCTCAATCGCCTTCCTTCCTTGCACTCCTCTATGGCACCGCGAGTCTCTCTATATCTACTTACTCTGCTAGCTCCCACAGGCCAGTTCCGAGAAGAGCCGCGAGGTCCTTCGACCGAATCTTGAAAACGGCGTTAGGAGCTCCGGCAGCCGCCCAGACGTGGTCGAACCGGGCCAGCGAATTGTCCGCAAACACCCAAACATCCTCATTGTGTGGGAACGGCGGAACCCCACCTATTGGATAACCTGTTTTCTCTCTCACCTCCTCCGGCGTGGCGATCCTGACCTCATCTCCCAGTGCAGCGCCAAGTTTGGAAAGGCTGACCCGCTTGTCTCCTGAAATGATGACCACTCCAGTCCGTGCTCCGACGAACACTACACTTTTCGCAATTTCCGCGACAGTGCACCCAAGTGCTTCTGCCGCCAGCGCCGAGTTCTTGGTGCTCTCGGCGAACTCCCGGATTTCCGATTGGACACCGATTTCTCTCAGAAATTCAGCTACCTTCTCCCGGCTGCCCATTACGGCCCACCTATTGAGGAGGTTGAGCTGGCTTGTTGACCTGCTTGTTCACCGCTTCCGCCAAGTAGTGCCCACGCAGCGTGACCTTGGCGTCCTTCACCCCGTCGACAGAAAGCAGCCCGGCCTTGATGTCGCTGGCTATCTTCAGGGCGAAAACTGGCGGGCAGAAAGGAGCGGTTAGGTGAAACTCCAAATCGACGCTGCCTCCCGTCACCGTCATCTTGTCTATCAACTTCAGGTCCGTTATCGGGCGTCCAAGCTCCGGGTCGATTATCTTGGACATCGCTGCGTTCAAGGCAGTTTCCTCAACCTGGGACAATGTACTGATGAAATGAACCTCAACTGCTTATTTATTTGTTTGTAAAATGCGGCCAGTCCAAATTGTCGCACAATTCGTCCTTGTCCGACTTCTGCCTTTTTCGCCTCGGTGTCAGCCCAAGCATCAAAACGACATCGGGGCTCTGCAAATGACCGTCGCCGTTCATGTGAAGATCAAGGGTCTCGTACACGGCGTTTCTTTCAGGGCGTCCATGGCTCAGGTTGCTATCGATGTTGGGGTAAAGGGGTGGGTGAGGAATGTCCCAGACGGCTCCGTGGAGGCATTCTTGGAGGGGGACGAGAAGAACCTGAAGAGAATCTTGGACTGGGCAAGGCTTGGACCGAGTCGGGCCAGAGTAGACAGGGTTGATGTCGAAAAGGCAACCCCAAGAAACCACCACGACTTTCGGATCTACGGTTAGGGCGAAGAGCTTGATCATTCCCAACTCCACCGTGCTGGAAACTTCCCTTCATTGCCTCTACATCTTCTCATAGGCCTGCCATCTGGCGTCCAGTCGCGGGTCTGCGAGGGTCGAGATCACATAGTCTCCGAACTGGCCGGCCGTGGCCCCGTCGCGGCGTCCCGTGATTCTCAATTTCCGCTCAAAAATACCGCAGATGTCCAGGGCCCTGCCAAGCCTGCGGCTCTTTTCCACCTTCCCTACATGCTCGAGCATCATGACCGCAGCCCTCATCAGACTCAGAGGGTCCGCGTACTGCCCCCTCCCCTCGGCTATCATCCTCGGAGCTGAGCCGTGAATCGCTTCGAACATCGCGAACCTCGCGCCGATGTTGGCGCTCCCGGCAGTCCCCACCCCGCCCTGTAGTTCAGCAGCTTCGTCTGTGACGATGTCGCCGTAAAGGTTGGGTAGGACGACGACGTCGAACTCTCTTCGCCTCTTCTCATCGATCAGCTTGGCGGTGAATACATCGATGTACCACTCGTCCCATTCGATTCCGGGGAAGTCCTTTGACACCTTCTTCGCGGTCTCTAGGAAGAGGCCGTCGGTGGTCTTGACGACGTTGGCCTTGGTCACCACCGTGACCTTCTTCCTCCTCGTCTTCCTGGCGTGCTCGAAGGCGAGCCTGATTATTCTCTCCGATCCCGGCCTGGTTGCGATCTTGAAATCAAGTGCCAGGTCCGGAGTCACCATCAGGCCGCGGCTTCCAAGAATGTATTCCCCTTCTGTGTTCTCTCTGAAGAAGACCCAGTCGATTCCCTGTTTGGGGATTCTAATCGGGCGCACGTTCGCGAATAGGTCGAAGACCCTCCTTATCGAAATGTTCGCACTCTCGATGTTGGGCATTCCACTCCCCTCCTCCGGAGTAGTCGTTGGACCCTTCAGCAGAACGTGGCACTTTTCAATTTCGGCCACCACATCTTCCGGCAACGACTTCATCACTTTGATCCTGTTCTCTATGGTAAGACCTTTGATTTCCCTGATTTCGATCTTCCCCGAGCGAATCTCATCTTTCAGGAGCTCTTGCAGGACCCTGGTCGTTTCCCTTGAAATGATCGGGCCAATCCCGTCTCCGCCTATGACTCCGATGATTAGCTTCTCCAGCCTTGCGTAGTCCAGCCACTTGATCGGTTTGCCGATTCTCTCGGTGCGTTCGACCTGTTCCTTCAATAGTTCGCGGATTTGGCCGAGGGCACTGTCATAGGGTGCCTTGCGAGGGGACAATTCGAATCAAAACCTTCGAACACGGGATTAAAATGTGCTCCCGACCGATTCAAGCACCGGAGACCATGGGTCAGGACTCGGGAGCACTTGCATCTCTCCTTCTCGAAAGAGCTCGAAGGACTGGGACCGCAACTAATGTTCCAAGTACGGTGAAGAGAAATCTTTCCGGAGGATACACGAAGAAGATGAAGCGCCAGTTTCCTGCAATTGCTCCGGCAGTGAGCAGGCCGTTTATCCGTACAACCACGTTCTCGAACATTATGCTCCCCGCTATGTGCCCGGTCATCGTCGATGCTAACACGGTCGCTCCGACGAAAAATGGGTTCAACCGGCTCAGACTCCCGCGTGTCTCGAAGATGAACGCGATTCCCAGGATCAGGACGGAGAGTAGATGCAACCAGTAGAAGGGAACCATAATCCCACCGACTATGACAAGGTTTGCTGAAAGCGGGTCCAACGAATACCAGAGTATCAAGACCAAGGGAAGAGCAAGCGCAAGCTTCCGCCTTCCAGTGAACACTAGCCCTGCCATCACTGCAGATGCCGTGTCCGGGATAAAGTCCAAGAAGTCGAAGACAACAGGTTTCCCGAACGCAAAGTCCACGAAGGTCCCTATGACCATGGAGAATCCGCCCGTTAGTGGTCCGAAGAGCATCCCTGCCAGGGGGCTCAGTATCTCCCTGAAGGTCAGGAAGCTGCTGACTCCGACATAGGCGGAGACGGGGAAGAGGCCGAGTGTCGCATACACTACTGCGAAGATCGCGGCGCTCGCCACCAAATACGAACGCCGTCTAGCGTGAAACAACTGGCGGGGTTTCCTCCGAAACAACTTAACACTTTCACAAAACCCCCTCCCCAGAGAGTCGGGACCCGCCAACGTTTTTAGCGTAATCCGCCCGGACGTGGTTTCGATGGCCTCGTCTGAGACCGACGTAAGGAAAGCGGCTGAGCTGAAGCTCTGGCTCGAAGGGAGGATCGCCCAGCTCCGGGAAGAGATTGAACGCCTCAGCGAGACATTGAGCTATGTCGACACGAATCTAAGGGCGTCGACCTTCAAGCAGGCCATTGAGATGATGGCAGAGACGAAAGAGGCTCCCGAGGTCAGGGACCTCAAGCGGGACAAGGGAGGACAGCTGATGGCAAAGGCGTCGATAACCTCCGACGCTGTGGCCATTGAGCCGAGCAACGGTGTCGAACTGAAGTCTGACACCCCGCCCTTCAAAACATTCCTCGTCGGGAAGATACTCCAGGGGATGAAGACCAAGGATGAAGAGCTCGTCCGCGCAGGTAAGCTGGCGAAGGGGACCGAGCTCCGCTTCGACGTCGAGGAGGCTAATGGCTCGATTGGCAAGCTAATTGTCGAGAACTACAGGGAGAAGACGAGGCTTAACGAGATACTTAGTACGGTCTCATGGACATTTTCCAGAATGCTCGAGAAGTAATTCAGTTACTAATCGGTCCTATCTGTTCGCGAGTAGGCGGCATGAGCCCCTCGCTTTCGAGGTAGAGTCGTGCCGCCCTGTTTGCCAATCTCAGCCGCGGGACTTCGTCCAGACCCTTCAGTCTCCCGAGGATGGCACCGGCGTCCCACACATCTCCCGCCCCCGTGAGTCTTCTCGACCTTGCCTTGACCACAGCCGCTGAAGCGAGGCGAGTTCCTTCACTTGTGTAGGACCTTTTAACGGCGTGCAGGTCGAAAACCACTCCTAGCCTTCCAGCGAGCTCCCTGCACATCCTGCCCATATCCCCTGTCCCTATTCCAAGGGATCTTGCAGACGCGATCCCCTCCTGCTCGTTCATGCTCACCCAGTCCACGAGGTGCCTCTCGGCGATCTTCTTCAATAACTCCTTGAACTGCGGGACCCGGTCCCGGAAATCAGCCGGGTCGATGAAAATCGTCTTCTCGCTCCCCAGCCGCTTCCTCAGGGCGACAAGAAGTTCAGTGCCTCGCAAATTCGCCGCCCAGTTGACCGAGCAGACCACCCTTGAGTTTTCGAGGGCCCGCCAATCGCTTTCATCGAGGATTGAAGGGCCGAAGTCTGATGCTCCCCTGCTGTCTCCTATCATGACATTTACTTTCTCTTCGAAGGCCACTGTCAATCCCGCTGGGGTGGGCTTGACCCTGAGTTCCGCTTTGAGACCTTCGAACGTCCTACGAAGAAGAGGCTCGTAGTTCCTGTCGCTGTGGGTGATGAGCAAGGTCCTCAGACCCAGTCTGGCTAGCGCATGGGCGAGGTTAACGGCGTTGCCTCCCCTTACTTCTTCCTGCGGAACACCGTGCAGCCCTCCGCCTCCGGCTGTAGCCTTCTCCGACAACATCCCTATCATTTTGTGAAGAGACTTCGTATGAACGAGCCGGTCGACGAAGAAATCATGCATGACTGCCACGTCGAAGGTGGGGGCCAAACTACTTCAGTATCTTTATGCTTCTGACCATCTTGAGGCCGTTCAACTCCTCCATCGCCTGACCAGTGAGCTTTCCTTCCACCACCAATGTCATCTTCGCATCTGGGACCATGTCAGGGTCTTCAGCCACCGCTTGCCTGACAACCATTCCATGCCTGGATAATATTTCCGCGACGCTCGCCATTACTCCGGGAGACTTGGGGTCGGCTTCCACCACTACCGCAGAGTAACCCAACAGTGAGACGAGGTCAACGAGGCTGGTACCCAGCGGCTTGGTCCGCGAGAAGATTGAGAAGAGGTATCGGTTCTTTCTGATCTGCACCACCGTCTGTTTGACCACTCTTCTGTCAACGTCAGCTGCCCGGGCGACTGCGAGGTAGTCCACTTCGACGTCCCCAACATAGATTTTCTCGTCGTCCGACACCCTCATCCCGCATTCAATCATTTTCCTGACCACGTCAGGCCTCACCACCTGCCTTTCGAATTGCTCTTTGATCCTAAGCCACACGATTTCGTGCACTGAAGTGAGCTTTTTTGAGCATTTCCGCTCATTCTTCGAACAAGTGGTATGCTCAGAACCGTACACGATTGTATTTATTTCAAGAACCAGGAACCTTTACCATGAGCCACACACAACTCAAAGTCGTCCTTTCACAGGACAAGCTCCCGGTCGAATATTACAACATCCAACACGATCTTCCCGAGCCCCTCCCTCCACCATTGGACCCCGGGACGTTGCAACCCATGTCCCCGGAGCCACTGTTGCGCCTGTTTGCGAAGGAGTGCGTTATGCAGGAGGTTTCCACCCAGGAGTTCATCCCCATTCCTGATGAAGTCAGACAGGCATATCTCCGCTTGGGCAGGCCGACCCCGCTGTACAGGGCCACTCGGCTCGAACAGCAGCTCAAAACGCCCGCTAAGATCTTCTTCAAGCGAGAGGACCTCAACCCGGTGGGGAGCCACAAGCCCAACACGGCGATTCCCCAGGCCTACTATCACAGGAAGGAAGGCACGGAACGCCTTACCACCGAGACGGGGGCCGGACAGTGGGGAAGCGCGCTTGCACTTGCTACGGCGCTGTTTGACATCGACCTGACCATTTACATGACCAGGATCAGCTACGAACAGAAACCGTACCGGCGGACGCTGATGGAGGTATATGGAGCCGAAGTCTTTGCGTCCCCGAGCTCACGGACCAACGCAGGTAAGAAGTTCCTCGAGCAGGACCCCGCTCACCCAGGAAGTCTCGGGATCGCCATCAGTGAGGCCGTTGAAGATTGTGTCACCCATCCCAACACGAAATACTCCCTCGGGAGCGTGCTGAACCACGTCCTCATGCACCAGTCTGTGATAGGCCAGGAAGCAAAGCTCCAGATGGAGGAATTCGGCGAGGAACCCGACTACATCGTCGGGTGCATCGGAGGAGGTAGCAACTTCGCCGGCCTTGCCTACCCTTTCATGCGGGACAAACTCCGCGGGAAGAGCGAAGCAGAGTTCGTCGCAGCCGAGCCAAAGGCAGTGCCATCAACAACAAGGGGTTCCTACAGATACGACTTCGCAGACACAAGCGAAACCACTCCCCTGATCAAGATGTATACAGTGGGTCACACATACCAGTGTCCGCCCATACACGCAGGGGGACTAAGGTATCACGGGAAAGCTCCCTCGATGTGTATGCTGATTGACAAGGGATACATGCGTAGCGTCGCCTATTCCCAGAACGAAATAATGGATGCAGGTATGCTTTTGGCTCAGACAGAAGGAATAGTTGCGGCGCCAGAGACAAACCATGCAATCAAAGCTACCATTGACATCGCCCTCGAATGCAAGCGAAGAAACGAGGCCAAGACCATACTCTTCAACCTGAGCGGCCACGGCCTACTGGACTTGAAGGCCTACGAGGACAAACTGTCAAACCGACTGGTCGACTATGAACCCGACGCAGGCGTTCTTGCCCGGGCTCTCGAAAAAGTCCCGGTGGTCCGCTAGTCCACTGAAGATATCAAAAGGGGCTGCGCCAACGTAAGCCCTCCCCAAGCCTTATTCGTACGCTCTCGTAATCGTAATGCCGTCCATCAGCATCCATGGGCAGAAAGTAGGCGTGTCGACTTCCCACCACTGAATCCACTCCCTATGTTTAGACAAGAGTTGAACGGAAGAGAAAAGTCTCTGCAGGTCATCTCCGGCCCTCATCCCCTTTAGCGCTTTCACCACCTTGCCGTTCTCGACGAGGTAAGCTCCATCCCTTGGCACCGTGGAGAACTCGCCCGTCCTGTAATTCTTGAATCTAGTATACCAGTTGCTTGTGAGAATAATTCCTCTTTTCATCTCCTTGACCATCTCCTCATACGACGAATCCCCTGCCGAGACTTCGAGGTTCCACGGGTGGGGAGTTACAAAGCCCGCGTTGCCAGTCGTAGTCGTCTTCCACTTCTTCGCGGTTGTAAGGTTGTGCAGGTAGCTCCGCAAAACTCCAGATTGTATTATCGCGTTCGACCTTGTCTTGACTCCTTCGTCGTCGAAGACCCTCCCGCCCAGGCCACCTTCTGTCACACCGTGGTCCGTGAGGGTGAAGGAGCTCGATGCCACCTTCTTTCCCATCTTCTCTGCCAGGTAGGATGTCCCCGCGTCGACCGAGAAGGCCGAGGCTGCTGCTGCCGTCGTCTCGACCAGATTGGACGCGACGGTAGGGCTGAGGAGGACCTGATACTTCCCAGCCTCGGGCTCCGACGCGTTCTGCATCTTCTTCGCGTTCTCCCCTGCCCTTCTCCCCGCCTCTTCGGGGTCAAAGTGTGAAAGCGACGACGAGCAAGACAACCCGTGGCCGCTGGCTTCTTTCTCCGCGAAGGACCGGACGTTCAGCGTAATGGCGGTCTTTGAGTCGGACCCTTTCGTCCCGGTGGATGTCAAAATAGCGACCGTCACCTTTCCGGCGCTGATGACTCCCGCCGTCCTCTTCCCTCCAGCTTGAATGGCCGAGTTGATGGTACTCTTCGCGAACGCGGGGAGACGTGCGTCCACATCTTCGAGTTTCTTGTCGTAGCTAACCTTACTTGGAGTGAACTTGTTGGCCCTGTCTGGGAGAGGAACGTACTCGGACTTTGGCAGGCCTTTCAATGAGGCGAAGAGGTCGCCGACGAACTTCTTGACCGCCGAAGTGTCCAAGTTTGACGTGGAAGCGATAGCCCTCCGTTTGTCTTTCGCTATGTAGACGGTCAGCTCAGCCTCCTCCACCTTGCTGACGACTGAGACCGAGTTGTTCGCGAACCTAATCATGCCCTCTGTACTCTTGGCACTCAGGGCGACGGCGTCGTCGGCCCCCAACCTCTTCGCGGCGGTTACAGCGTTTTCATTCAGCCCTTCGAGGTCCAACTTCGTCACCGGCCGCCCAGTTTGATCCCGGCCAGCAGCGTTTCGGGTCCCCCAGTCCAGACGGGTGCTCCTTGCATCGGGTCCCCTTTGCCGCAGGTTGCAGCCTCGAACTCCATGTGCTTGCTCCTTGCCTTCACACTTCCCCAGAGCTTGGGGGTGGTAATCTCCAACACCGGAGACTTCACCAAGCCTTTCAACTCCCCATGCTCGATGAGGTTCGCTTCAAGGGCGACGTACCTCTGGTTCAAACGTTTGTCGTCAATGTTCCATTCGGTGAATGTCTTGAAGAAAACGCCGTGCTTCACCTCTTTGACGAGTTCTTCAGTGGAGAGATCTCCCGGCTCAACAAAGGTGTTGGACATCCTGATGATGGGTTCTCTGTCAAAGGCGACACTTCGAGACGCCCCGTTGCTCAAAAGTCCAAACTCCTTTGCCGTTGTCCTGTTATGCAGAAACTCATTGATTATGCCGTCCTTGATCAGGAACCGCTTTTTGCCTTCGACACCCTCGTCGTCAACGGGTACAAACCCATTGGAATGAACCAGCGTCGGGTCGTCGCTTACGTTTGCCTCCGTGCTTCCGATCTTTCTACCCAGGCTGTTGGCTTTCAAGTACGACTCTCCGGCCTGGGCCCCTTCCCTTCCTAGCACCCTGTCCGCCTCCTGAGGATGCCCCACCGACTCGTGAGCCGCGATCCCTGAAAGCTCCGGGCTGAGCACGACGTCGACAGAATCTGTAGGGGATTTCGCGGCCGTTTTGAGCACCCTGCCCATTGCCCGGGCTTCCTCCTCAATTTTGTCGACTAGATTGATCCTCTTCACGACCTCGAGGCCTCCCGTTTCTCCTTGCTGAATGAACCTCTGGGCTGTTTCTCCTCCTTCGATCGCGGAAAGTGACCCGAAGAATCCTATCCTCGGGAGCCTTCCTTCGACCCTCGCTCCGTCGCTGTTCACGTAGTATCTTTCTTCCAGCTCAGCTCCCAGGAAAAGCAGCCTTCCTGGAATCTTTACACCCGCTTTGCCGTCGGATATCCTGCTTTCAATATCAAGCAAGACTCCTCTCAACCAGGACGCGTCCGCGTTCTCGACTTTCCTGGTCTCTGGGGGTGACCACTTCCTCTTGACCGGTCTTGAATTGTCAAGGAGAACTGGTTTCTCCAACACAGTTGACGAAGCCTTCGCTAATTTTGCAGCCTTGCTGGCGATTTCGTTCACCGACACTCTCCTCATGTCGTTTGTGGCGGCGAACCCAAGCGCGCCTCTTGAAATCACCCTTATGCCGATCCCGTACCCCTCGGCGAAAAAGGATGGTTGGGGCTCACCATTCTTCAAAACGAACTGTCTTTCCCAAGTCCTCTGAACCCTCGCCTCGGCGTAGCTGGCTCCGGCGGAAAGCGCCTTAGAAACGGCAGCTTCTGCAAGGTCCTTTGCCTTTTCGCTTCCCAACACGCGACGACCTTCGTCTTGGTTATTTCTGCATTCTTACCACATTTCGAGTGGAACTCCTAGGCAGCCGAAAGGGCGATCGGTTCCCCGCTCACCGGAAGCTTCAGCGCTGAACGTCCGAGACCTGCGAACGACTTGAAAAGACCCGGGTACTCAGTATGAACGGGTACGACCCTCTTCGCCCCTATCCCTACGACCAGGTTCCCGACCTCCTTCATCGCTGCGTGCCCGGATGCGTGCAATTGAGCATACCTGAAACCAACGTGAGCAATCCAGTTCTTGATGACTATCTCCTCCCTCTCCCCCTCCTCGTTGAAGGCCTCGGTAGCGGCGTGAATGTAGGTCCCGCCCCTCTCTGGTTTGATGTCGATAAGTTCCGGGAAGTTCCAGGCCTCAAGATGAAGGAGCACTTGATCCTGCTTCTGTCCGATGTCTACAGCGCTGACACCGCGGTCTAAGTAGGGCCTTTCCCATGGGTAGTAGTCTGAATCGTCGAGTTTTCCAGTCTTCTTCCTCCTGACGTAGACGTCAACGTCCTTGCCGACCCTTGGCACTCTAAGCTTCCGGTCGGCCTTCAGTCTCTCCAGCAGTACTGCCATTTTCATTGAAACTACCATCCTCCTTCCTGACCTAACGGCGGCTTCGTAGAAAGTATTGATCCTGTCCACGTCGTTCCCCCTGAATGTGGAGAAGACGAGACCATTCGTCCCCTTTACGACCCTTGAGGCCTCTTCTAAGACAGCTTTTTCGCTCAAGTTCCCTTTGATGTCGTCGGGGCTCACCCGCGTTCCCTCAGTGACGAGCAAAATCGGCCTTTCACGCGTCGCCATTTGGATGAAGTCCTCGGTCATCGAGCCCGCGGGTCCGTGGAACCGGAAGTCCCCAGTGTACGCTATGGGTCCTCCGCTCGTGTGTATCAAGAAACCATAGGCTCCCGGGATGGAATGGTCGACGTGCACTGGAACGAACTCCATCGGTCCCAGACTGAACCTGTCCCCTGTTCTGAACTTTTTGACCACGTGTCCGTCGAGGGGGGATGACCCGGATTCGGCATATGCATCATCGATAAGCGACGTCGTCTCGCCGCAGTAGACAGGGATCTTCGGATCAATATACCCGATTCTTCCGGTGTGGTCCCAGTGATAATGAGTGAGTACGATAGCATCGACCTCGGGCTCGCCGTACTTCATCGCGGTGTTCTGAAGAGCCTTCTCAGAGTAGAGCCCAGATATCTCGGGCAGAAGTCCGAATTCGAACAGGTCGCCTGCTCCGTTCACTTGGCGGGGCGCGATGAACGAATCAAAATATTCGGACCCGTCCGCGAACCCAGTGCCGAAGTCGAGTAACACTTTCGTGTCCTTGTCTTCAAGGAGGAACTTGTTGCCCCCGATTTCGCCGACGCCGCCGTAGCACGTCAGGCGAGGAAGCACAATCGCATGACGGCTTTTGGCTACTTAACACTTGCAGGAATTAATCACTCCGCGGGTAACGAATAAATACGAACATCGATTGATAGCCGGCACTTTGCTCTTTCATCTGCCTGTCCTCCAGGCGGCGGGTTCTGACACCTTCACCGCTCTTGCTATTCTCATCGTGGCCATCGGGATTGTCGGACTCGCGATTCTGATTCTATTCTCGAGGAAGAAGATTTAGGCCGCCATGCCTGTCGGAGCCATCTTCGACTTAGATGGTACTCTCGTAACGTTCCGCTTTGACGTGCAGGGCAAGAGGAAAGCTCTCCTCGACGAGCTGACTGCGAAAGGGTTCGAAACCGCAGGCATGGGCCTTGCCACGCCTACTCAGCAGATTATCGACGCGGCCAGGTCTCAAGCTCCGATAAGGAAACCGGAGGCGTTTGAAGAGCTCCGGGTGAGGATCTACGCCATCCTTGACGAGTTCGAACTAGAGAGCGTCGCTTCAGCAAAGGTGTTCCCAGGGACCCGCGAGTCTCTTGATTTCCTCAAGGCCAAGGGCGTTCGCCTGGCCGTGCTCACCAACAGCGGCCGGAAGGCTGCCCTGGAGGCCCTCAGGCGAGCAAGCCTGCTCGACTGCTTCGAATTTGTCCTCACCCGCGATGAAACCGAGACTATGAAGCCAAGGCCAGAAGGGTTACTTAAGGCGACTTCGATGTTAGGGCTCCCTGCGAATTCGGTGTACTATGTCGGGGACAGTCTCTATGACATAGCTGCCGCGAAGGACGCGGGAATCAAAGTCGTCTCGGTAGCCACGGGCAACTACCCTGCGGAGCGCCTCAGGGAAGAGGGAGCCGACAGTGTGATTTCTTCGATTACTGAGCTTCATCAGGTCTTCGGTCTGTAGGCGTTTTATAGGACGGGCAAGGGCGAGGACCCGTTGCCCCTATCGCCGACCGAGAACCATGTGCTCAGGTCGGTATGCGACACACTGTTTCCGCCCTTGCAGGACGGATCAGAATTCTATCGTCGTAGCGCCTCTGACCTCATGGTAGACCAAATGCTTGCGGAAGCGGTGCAGACCTCCATGCAGCCTGGGAACGCGAAGGACTTTCGAAGGATCCTGTCCGTGATTGAAAGTCCGCTTTACAACCTACTACTGACCGGCAATCCTGTACGCTTTTCGAAGCTCAACCCAGCTTCCCGGGAGAGATACCTCGCCTCCTGGAGGGATAGTCCCGTGGCGTTGAAGCGCACTGCTTTTCAGGCCCTGAAGAGACTTACCCTCTTCCTAGCCTACGCTTCCATGGACGCGAATGGGATGAATCCCAACTGGGCGGAGATAGGCTACCCGGGAGCGTCAAATGATTCCCCCGTCCCCACCCCCGACCTACTCCGCCTGAGGCCTCTGGTCCTCGACAAAGATTCCAAAATCGGGTGCGACGTGGTCGTCGTGGGTTCGGGGGCTGGAGGGAGCGTCATCGCCGAGGAGCTGGCAAGCAGTGGCTATGACGTGCTGGTTGTTGAGCAAGGTCCCTACGAGACCTCGGAATCGTTCATGCAGAATGAAATGAGGATGATGCAGAAGCTATTCCAGCAGAGCGGCACAGCCGCGACCGGAGACTTGTCCTTCGTGTTGCTGGCCGGGAGGGGGGCTGGCGGGGGAACGACGGTGAATTGGAATACATGCCTGAAGCCCCCTGCCCGCATTCTCTCCGAATGGGAGACTGAATTCGGAATCGACGGCGTCTCTGGTCCCACATTCAATTCCTACCTCGACGAGGTCTGGCGAGCCCTGAACGTCAGCTCCTCAGAGAGCCAAAGGAACGAGAACAATCAGGTACTCTGGGACGGCTGCCGCGCCCTTGGGTACAGCGAGGGGGTCGACTATCATGTCATCGACAGGAACGCCGTCGGGTGCAAACAGCGCTGCGACTACTGCACCTACGGCTGCATCTACGCCTGCAAGCAGTCCACGGCGTTGACCTACCTACCATCTGCGCAGCGGAGTGGCGCAAGATTCCTATTCGACACTAGGGTCGAACAAGTGGTCATCGACGACGGCGTGGCCAGGGGGGTGACCGCGTCTTTTGAATCAGGCGGAAGGAGCCATCGCGTGGACATCGCCTCCCGGGCCGTCGTCGTTGCATGCGGGGGCATCGAGACCCCCGCCCTCCTCCTGCGGTCTGGTGTCAAAGACAAGAATTTGGGCAGGTTCCTGCGGCTCGACCCCACGGTTGCCGTCGGCGGGCTCTTTGACAGGCCGATCGACCCTTGGAAGGGTCCCCCTCAGACAGTCGCAGTCTGGAAGTTCATCGACCTAGACGGGACGTACCATGGCTTTTGGATAGAGGCCGCGCCCGCGCATCCGGGCCTGTTCGCCCTCACCATCCCTTGGGTGGACGGCAGGCAACACAAGGACTTCATGAAGCAATTCTACTCCCGTTCCTCGGCTTCGATAGTCTTGCTAAGAGAACGAAGTGCCGGGCGCGTGTCTATCGGCAAAGACGGCTACGCCAAAGTCTCTTACGACCTTGGACAGGCCGACAGGGCGACTCTGGTTAGGGGGATGGAAGAGACCGCGAGAATTCTGATTGCGGCCGGTGCTGTGGGGGTCTGGACCACCCACAACGACCCTGTCTTCGTAGGAGACGGCAAGAAGAAGCTGGACCTGGTGGACTTGGACAAGTTCTCGGCCTCCCTCCATGCCAAGGGGGTCGCCTACAATCGGATGATGCTCTTTAGCGCCCACCTAATGGGCACATGCAGGATGAGCGTTGACCCGTCGCTGGGTCCCACTGCTCCCACGGGCGAGCTGCATTCTGTCAGAGGACTCTACATAGGGGACGCCTGCGTCTTCCCCACGACCCCAGCCGTGAATCCGATGATTTCAATCATGGCCTTGGCCCGAAGAACTGCAGAATCGATAAAAACCACTCTGGGCGGGCACTAACGGTTTCGTAACGGGATCAAAGGCCGTGCGTCCGCCGTTCTACATCGTCAACGAGTCCGAAGGAAGTGCGTCGGGCAGCCTCAATCAGCCGCCCGGGAGAGCTTCCTGTTATCCTCCTTGAGCTCTTCAACTTCTAATCTGAGCTTGGCCGCGACAGCCGAATACTCGGCGGCATTTGCGAGCTCATAGTAAGTCTCCAGTGCCTTCCTCCTGATTCTCAGTTCCTGGTCTGTCTTCGAAGCCTCCCGCACTTCGTCCATGAACCTCCTGTCCCCCAGGGGTCGCACCAATTGGTTCACTACCTGGAGACGGACCCTGAACTCCTTGTCGTGCAATAGGATGTCCTTCAGCGTTGGAACTTCCTCATCCAGGATATATCCGCGCCCTTTGATCGCCTTCAGCGCGCCGATCCTGACCCGAGTCGGGTTGCCGTAGGGCAGGCATCCTTTTACGATTTTCTTCACCTCTTCATCGCTCAGCTTCCCCATAGCGTCAAGGCATGCCTCGGCGAGGGTCTCGTTGGGAGAATGCGCCTTCATGCCCTCCTTCAGGTGCGGCAAGGCCCCCTCAGGCCAAGCCTTCGCAAGGGCGAGCGCGGCCTCGCATCTGACATAAGGACTCTCGTCCTTCTTCAGCATGCCCAGCAAAAGCGCCCTGGCCTTTTCGTTCTTGAACCCCCCTAACGCCTTCGCAAAGCCCCTTCTGACGCGCCTGTTCTCGGGCACGCCAACATCGACAAGAGCATTCAGGGCATTTTCGGTGCCCATATCTCCAAGTGCTTCGAGTGCGCTCGCTCTGACGTGCCAGAATTGCTCCCTAAGTACAGCGGCCTTCAAACCGGCGATTGCCTTGCTTGACCTCAACTTGCCTAGATCCTTGGCAGCTTCGGCCCTGCTCCAAGCGTCTTGGCTCATTTCGAGCTGGTTCAGCAGAAGATCGATTGTCTTATCGAACTTCACCCTCTTGAGCAGCCACCTTTGCGGGTCGAACTCGACGGCTGAAGGCTTCGAAGGCAGCATAAACGTCAGAGTCTGCTCGGCCGAGTCGAGGAGTACCACGAAGCGAAGCCTCTTTCCCTCCACGTAGAACACGATTTCGCAAGGAAGCTTAAAGACCGGAGTCCCACCATCTGTCTTCTGCGCCTGCCTCACGCGCATCGTCGCCATCCTTCTCTCCGCCTCCCAGGAGTATGACACCTCGAATTCAGGATGCCCTGACTTGTGGAAGGACTGCTCAAAGAACTCCTCGAGTTGCAGGCCACTCGCGGTAACCATGGACTTCATCAGGTCGTGAGTGTCTGCGTTCGACAAACGGAAGGATTTCAGATAGAAGTTGATACCTTTGAAGAAGGCCTCATCCCCCATCACGAATCTAAGTTCATGGAGCATGGATGCGCCCTTAGGGTAAAGGTGCTCGTCAAACAGATCATCAGGCCAGACGTACTCCCTTTCCACGATGGGCCTCCTATATTCTGTCTCGTCTTCTTCGAAATATTCTTCCACCCTCGAGCATAGATCCCAACGCATCTGATCTACGCCTCTGGTTTTCTCGATGTACAGAACTTGGAAATAGACAGCGAACCCTTCGTTGAGCCAAGCGTGGGCCCAATCAGAGCAGGTGACCAGGTCACCGAACCATTGGTGGGCAAGCTCGTGGGCGACCAAGTCGACCGCGTTGACATGTGGGCTCGAATACGACGTCTGGAAGTCCTCTTCGGATTCCGCATCGGGGTAGTAGATGGTGGAAAATGTGGTGGCATTGAAGTTCTCCATCCCCCCGGAAACGAAGTCTTGGACCGTGGTCTGGTCGTACTTTTCATAGGGATACTTGACCCCCGTCAGCTCACCGAAAACTTCGATCATCTTCGGCGTCTCTCCGAAATATCTCAGGACGTCGGCCCGCTTTGACTCAGGGAAGTAGTAATGTAGCTTTACCCCGTCGGCCTCCTGGGTTATCTCTCCGAATTTCCCGGCGACGAACGAAGTCAGATAACTGGAATGTGGGAGGTCCTCTTTCCAGTGGTAAACTGAGCCCTCACCGGCCTCCTTCACCGACAGCAGCTTCCCGTTGGAAATTACTCTGAATCCCTTGGGGACCGTAATCACTAGCTCGCTGCTCGATTTCTCGCTTGGATGGTCGAAACACGGGTACCAATAGCGAGCAGCTTCGGCCTCGCTGTGGCTCCACGCCTGCACTTCCTTCTCGGGATGCTCCTTGTCTGGTCCGGTGAAGTACACCCCATCTCTCGGAGTCGATGAGTACTCGACCCTAATTGTGCGCCTTCCATCGACTGTATTGGGGAGATGCACATCGAGGACCACATCGTCGTACTCGTATTCCGCCGGCATGTTGTCGACGCTCACCCCGCCAATGTCGAGCTCGCGAGCGTCCAACCGAATGCGCCCTAACCCGGACTTGATCGGCTCGACTGTCAGTGTACAGGCCCCGGAAATCCTCTTCTTTGCGAAATCAAGGGCCAATTCGATTTTGACGTGGGTCGTGTGGAAATCCTTCTCGGGAAGGTAGTGTGGCCGAGACTCTGGGAGTCGGAAGGACTTGTGAGCCACCGAAACCATGAGGGGCCCGCCAGGACCACCACTGAAAAGATTTGCGCGAAGCCCATAATTTGAAATATCCAAGGCCGGCCGCGGTCTTTCGTGAACGGGGTAACCAGAACAATCCAGGGACTGATTCTTTTCTCCACCGTCCTTGGTGTATTCTTTCTCTGGCAGGTCTATCTCCTCCTCCCTGCTGTTGCCTTCTATTTTGTGGCCGTCGGATGGGGTTTGTTCCTGGTGGACAGCATCCTCACCTTCGTCAGACCGAGAGCCGCCTACTACCTTGGTCTGACGCTGGGCATCCTCGCCCTTGGAGAGACGCTTTCGCAGCAGGCGCATTACGCCCTGATCATGAGCGGCAACCTGACGGCAACCGCGACTCTTGTCCTGGGATCCACGGCCCAGGCCATGCTGATCTCATTGGTGATTTACTACGTCGTCGCGAGGCGCAGAAAGGACCCCTGGGCATGGCCTGGTGCAAACTCTCAAGCCTGACCGCCGCGGTCACGCGCACCCTCATAGGAGCTCGTTTTCCCCTTACCCGCAGTCGGATTCTAGCGCTGACAGCCGGGAAGAATGTCGAGGGCTGGGAATTGGACTACTTTCTGTCCAAGGCGCTGAAAAAGCGAGGGTACGCCGACCTAAGGGCGGTGATGACAGACCTAGAAGACTGGCTTGAGCGTCAAGGCTAGATGTAACCCCAGCTCAACAGCATGTCGCTATCATGGGTCCATCGTTGGCCAATGTCGGTCCGATAGAACATGTTGGGTATCATTATATTTCTTACATTCTTGTAAGCCTCTTCGATCGCGTCAGTCATGGTTGCCCCAGAACCAGTGATGACGAGCGCGTATCCTGAGTTCCCGGCGATGTGCCAGTCACCCTCCTCGAGTTTTACCTCTCCGATGTGGATTCCGTCGAGGTTTTGTCGCCTGAACAAGATAGTCGCTCCTTCGGAGTATTTCCTAAACGCCTTCTCGTCTTCGAAGGGCCATGGAGGAATCGCGACGACGACGCCCACCTGATACCCCTTCTTGGTTTTGAGTTGCGTTTCATTTCCGTGTGAAAGGTCGAATAGGAATTGGCCCCATTCGCTGGTAATTCCCTCCATCTGGATGCTTATTGTCGGATATCCGAATCTACAATTCCCAGAAAAGAATGGTTTGCCGTTTCGGCGAACTAGCATGGTGTGGAAATCTTCTACTTCCACGTCCCATACCTTGCCTGAATAGGTCTCCTCCGCCATGACTCGCTTGTCGAGAGAATAGTCAAGCTTCTTTGATCGCACTGAGAGGACGTAAAGATCATTGTTGCGAATATAGCCGCCGATAGACATCGTTCCTTTTTGCCTTCTGACATGAATGTTGGAAAGCCTTCCGCACTTGATCAGGAGTTCCTGAAGGTCTCCCGCGAGTCGAGCGGAAGTTGTGCCCGAGCTCTGCTGTCCGGTACGTTTGTGGGTGTTACCGTCACCAAGGGAATAGCCATACCACAACGCTTCGAGCAGTTCGATTGACAAATCCTTGAACCGAGAAGGGATAAATTTGTCCTGTGCATTGACCGTCGACAACCCCAATTGGTCGAGGAATTTGACGAGCTGGGTTGAAGCAATTTGGAAGGTTCCGTTCTTCTGTACAGTATAGCTTAGTCCGGTCTCACTGAGAACTTCCTCAATCTTATTCCGTTTCTTGTTTCCGTTGCTTTGTGATATGCTCACAATATGGTGATGCCCGCCAACACTTCCTTCTGCGAGGTAAACCCCCAAGAATTTCATGAAGGCTTGGGCAGGCATTGCAATTGCTTCGTGGATTACTTCCATCACCGTGCCGTGTCTTCCCAGATGATGCTGTTCTACGTAACTTGGAATTTCCAGGGTTTCAAGATATTCGCCCACGAATCGACCTGTTCTCACGATATGGGCCCCGTGAACCTTGATCTTTCCTGCTTTGACGAACTCCGACTTTCCAGAGTAATCGATTAACAGGTTGTGATCTGGCGTTACCAGGGCGTCCAAGCCAGCGTGTCGTTTGCCCTTGGCTCCGAGATGAATCATTTTGCCGCGATAATCCTTCACCATCAGTCCTGTGAGACGTTTCCAACTCAACTCGCGCGTCAGGGGGTTTATTGCCAGTGTCTCGTCGCCCCTTTGGATTTCATTGTATTTCTTCCAACCGGACCTCGTGAGAATCTCGGTTTCGGCATCAAAGCACGTCCACTCGAGTGGCCAAATTCCCCTGCTGTTGGCAATACAGTTGATGTCGACGTAGCCTACATACTTGCTTGCCGATAGTTTTTCCTTCGCCTTGAGGAGCGTTCTCTCGAACACAGGGCTGTTTTTCGTGTAGAATGTGGAGGTTCCCATCTCTCCGGTGCTGGGCCCAAGCTCGTGGGGAAAGAGGCGCTTGTGCTCAAAGTTCACGCAGACTGGCATGACAAAATCCTTCCCGTTGAAGAAGGCCCCTACGGCAATTTCGACACCGTCCGCAAACTTCTGCATCTGAAACTCTTTGATCTTCTTCGACCAGTTGACCTTGTAATGCTCCAGAACTTGCATGATGTCCTTCCCGTCTCCCTCCTGGCCAATGAAGAGGAGTTCCTTTTCGTTCTGGGCCTTCCCGCTAGGTTTCAAGACATATCTGTCAGGGTTGTTCTTGACGAAGCTTACCGCCTCGTCGAATGATGTGAAGTTCCAGCTAGGAAGGACGTCCACCCCCACAGAATTCAATTCCGCCTGTCCGAACTCCCTGTCAAGCTCCAGTTTGTCTGTGTATGTACTCCCACCCACGACGAATTTTCCATCAGCCCGCAGTTGCTCGGCTTTCGAACCGAAGCCGATGTCATCAAAGATAATTACGTCTGCCCAATCTTTGAACGGCTCCCACTCCTCTATTTTCTCGAAAAAACCAAGCCCAACGTCCTTCTCGCCCTGGCCGTGGCAGTGCATCTTGACATCGTGTCCTTCTTTCTTAAGTTGCCAGGCGAGGTCTGCGGAAAGACTTTCGTCAGTGACGAAAAGGAACTTCATTGATACCGTCAAGATTCCAACTCGTTAATATCTGTTGGCGCGACAAGAAATCCTCCGGTTGTCGATGGCAAATCAATTGACCTCTGAATGTTTGGGAATTGATCAGTTGCGTTAGACTTTGCGGAAGAATTTCCGGTCAACGCTAGAGAGAATCAATTGCATGTCATCCTAAGATCCACTTCAGAACAAGCCAGAAGAAATCCTCCAGCGCTGCCCTGCCTCGAATAGACTCCGTCGACAATCAGGTCGTTGTCCGATGGGGCCTCAGGTTCCAATCCTGCGGGGCCTTCGTTATACGTTCAAATAACGCATTGCCACTGCGAGCTTGCTTGGAATTCCATCCCGGCAGGATGCTCGGGATCGTACTAGGACTTGTGATTCTTGCTTCCATCTTCCTTCTGCCATTCGGGACGACGAACACACAGACTCTCTACGGTTCCGCGGGTCCTCTCATTTCTAACCTTGGGGGAGTTCAGGCTTCTGGCACAGCCACAGCGACGTTTGACTACATTCTAGTCATAGCATTCGTCCTCCTAATAATAGCGGGACTCGTAGGACTCTTCCCTCTGGGGACCGGGGTTCTCGGGATTGTTGGGATGGCGATGATTACCGTGGCACCCTACGCCGTCTTTCCGAACGGCCCGGTGAAGCTCGACCCCGGGACAGGCTTCTACGTGATCTGGGCTGCATCCGTCCTCTCCCTCGGCGCCTCTTTCTGGCACGGCAAGAGGAAGGAGGCTGTTGCTGGCGTGAATGTCAACGTCTCGCAGACTATGACCACTGGAGCGACCAGTCAGCTCGACGTGAAATGTCCGAAGTGTGGAAACATGAACCCGAGTGGAGCCTTGACGTGTTCGAAATGCGGGAGCGATCTCCCGAAGACGATGTAATCCAAGGCGACCAATTACGGTGTACGTGTAGAACAATCCCAGTCGGACAGAACTTTAATACCGCGGAACCGGATTCCCATACAATCATGATGGCCGAGTCCATTACTCAAGAGAAGCTGTATGCGAAGTTCGAGGATGCAATTCGACAAATGAAAGATGGTAAATGGGTTCTTGCTGTGTTCGAAGGGTCTCCAACAGGGGGAGCATACTCCTGGTGCTCCGACTGTGTCGCTGCGAGTGCGGACCTCCGGAGCTTCATGTCCGAATATCGTGGATTTGTGAAGGTGATCCACTTCAAGGTGGGGTCGAAGAAGGAGTGGGAGGGCGGTTCGGATGTCCCAAGCCCCTTCAAGGCGAAGTTCCCGCACCTTGTGGATCTCCCCACGGCGATACTGTTCCACAGGAGGCTTGATGTCGCCCGGACGTTAGCGCCGCGAAAGTACGATCTACTATATTTGACCAGTCGGGCGGACGCCCTCGAGGCTCAGATCAAGGACGGTTCCTGGAATCCCCCACGCTAGAGACTTGGCACTCTGGGCTTTCACAATCTAAACGGGAACGATTCGGAATCAATATTCCGGATGCTAGGATTCCGCACAAACCCCCTATATTCTGCCTTCATGTTCTCACACTAAATGGCTCAGATTGAATCGCCTAGCCTCTCCGAACTCTTCGAACTGGATTTCACTGAAGGGACAATCAGAAGCAAACTAACAAACGCTCGAGGTTTCGTCTTCGCTTCAGCTGTGTGGGCAGGAATTAGGGAAGACCTTGAAGCTGTCTACTCGAGCGGCGGTCCGACGATCATGGAGCGGATGGGGTTCGTTTTCGGGAAGGGACTTGTGAAGACTGAATGGCGATCGAATTCTGACCAGGCTGCTTTCTTCGAAAAGGTATCTAACATGGCGGGGAACGCAGGTTGGGGGAAAATCACTCTCTCTGCAGGCGATCCCACATCTGACCAAGCGCGGTTCAGACTCAAGAATTGCGTCTTCTG
>JAPCJK010000119.1 GCA_027886975.1 Nitrososphaerota archaeon | reverse complement strand
TGCACCGAACTGCCAAGGGAATAGTAGAATCAGCGAAATCCAAGGGTCAAGCCATTGTCTTGGAGAAGCTGAAGGGCATTAGATTCGCGCACAAGAAAGGTAATGGGGAGGGTAAGGACAAACGAAGGAGGATCGCGCAGTGGCCATTTCGCGTACTCCAGGCATTCATCCTCTACAAGGCGGCCTGGGCAGGGATCCAGGTTGAGTTTGTCAGCGCGGCATGGACTTCCCAGACATGCAACAATTGTCACTACGTCAACAAGAACCTCAAGCTGACGGAAAGAGAGTGGCGATGCCCATCTTGTGGTGCCATTCTCGACCGCGACCTCAACGCAGCTATCAACATCGAGCGTCGCGGAAAGATACCATGTCTGGGTGAGGTTCGCCCAGGAGCGCAGGGTACAGATGAAGCCTTGAAGGGGAATCCGACGACTCCGGTAATCCTCCGAGCAGAAGCCCTGAAGTTAGCCAGGCGGGAGCATGTCCAGCCAAGTTAACAGAACCATTCCCTAATAACGTCGATAAGCTGTGGTCTCTTAGGTGAAGCCGGGGAACTCTCCGATTTTCGAGTACCTCAGGTTCTTCCGGATAGACTCCGCCTCGGCCCCGATGACATACCTTGTCCTTGGATACTTGCTTGGGGGCGGGAGTCTGCTCTCAGGGGGGACTGTTCTCTGGCTCCTCTTCGGGCTTGTGTTCCAGATGGCTGGTTTCGGCGACAACAACGTCCAGGATGTCAAGCATGACCTCGCGGACCCAAACAAGTCGTCCTTTCCCCTCGGGAGATCGATACCACTCGGGGAGGCGCGGCGCATTGTCATTGGCCTTCACATGCTAGGATTGGCATTCGCGCTATTGATCTCAGGTTCGCTGGCAGCGGCGTCGATCTTCGGGGTTTCGTACGCGTCAGGCATCGCCTACAATCGGACCGGCAAGGCCCGGACGTTCGCTCCGATCCTATTTGGGCTAACCTTCGCTCCATTGGCCATCTTCAGTTATTTCTCTACTGCAGGGCGAGTGGGACCTGTGATTCTCCTTGTTGTCGCGCTGTGCTTTCTCGAGTGCCTGTTCCAGAACACGGTCGCAACCAGCTTGAAGGATGTTGCCGCGGACAGCATGAACGTCATGAAGAAATTGGGGGCGAGGTTGGAATCGGGTCGGCTCATCGTTCCAAGAAGCGTTGGGGTCGTGGCATATTCGATCAAAGGATTCGAAGTTGCGCTTCTTCTAGGTTTGACGACCTTCTCCCAGTCATGGACGTTGATATTCGGAGCCGCGTTCCTGCTTGTTTCTCTTGTAGGCGCTTCGCTGACGATAAAGTCGCGCGCATGGGAGGAGCGGACGCGTTTGATGTTCCAGGCCGCTGTCAGCGAGATTGGTCTCTTCTATGCGGTGGTCGCGTTCCTGCTGATCGGATTGGGGCCCGTCTCCTCGTTTTGCGTGGCAGCATTCCCCCTAGTCTGGTATGTTGCTGTAAAGAGGGTGCTATGGGGGTCAGTGAGTCGGGTGATGGCTTGACTTGTCAATGAACGATTTGAAACCTGAGTTCAAATCCGAGCGAACGCACACTTAGTTTCACTCGACCCTAGGGTTTTCGATTGCTCCATAGAATTACGCAATCAACTTGGGTGTGTTCGTCGGACGACGCCGGGAGCCAAGCCCATAGTATGAATTACCGTTAAATAACAGGCTCATGACTCTCCCTCGCTTGGTGGCAGCCGAGTCGCGGCCTTCTAGAAGGAGACCTGAGGTCCTCGTTCCCTTCATAGGGTTACTCTATTCCGGCCTTTACCTGGTTTACCTTACTGCTATCATTCTCCCCACAGGGGCTTCTTTCATATTCATGCTGATTCCGTTCATGATTTTGTTTCTGGTTCTCGCCTACGGCGTGTGGAGGATGAACAGGTTTGCATTCGTCGGTTCGATTGTTCTTAGCGGAATCTTCTTGCTCTTCTTCAGTTCCATACTCCTGGAGACCATAGGAAATCCATCCAGCTTTTCGATGTTCTTCGCGGTAGTCACGGTCTTCTTTTCCTTAATTTCGAACATTGTCTATTCCGTCCTGGGGGTGAGAATGTTCTGGCGCAAGGGCGGCGTTATCGCTTTCGGCAAGACCATTCCGAGGTCAAGCTTCTTCGCCCTAATCATGGTAGGATTCATCATAGGAGCCCTGGTAGTGGGCGTCTTCGCAGGAGCGACTGAAGTTCGCCTTCTTGGAAACGTGGGTAAGACAGCGAACATAGTGATTGTACAGGGCGCAGGAACTCAAGGTAACTCGGCGGGTTACTATTCTCCAGGCAACTTTACCGCGAAAGTTGGACAGCCAGTCACCTGGTCCAATGGAGATGGGAGTACGCACACCGTGACCAGCCAAGGAAGCAACCTCTTTGATTCTGGGAATATCCAAAGTGGAGGAACTTTCAGCTACACTTTCACGCAGCCAGGGACCTACAAATACTATTGCACTATCCATCCATGGATGGTGGGTACTGTAGTAGTCACCTCAGCTTAGCATTCGGCTCCTCAGTTGTCGTGAGAAGAATGGTGGGTCGGTGCACGTACGACTCGGAGGTCTCAGCAATCGCGCTTTCTTCAAGTGAAAGGACCGAAATATCCGGAGGTTCAATGGGATTTGAACCTGAAGTTCAGCTTGCGACGACCGCATGTTAGTTATCTCAGGCGCGCGCCGGGCGGAGAATTCAGATTAGTGCCACAAATGTCGGGAAAACGAGCACTGCTGCGCCAAGGGAGAAAAATATTCCTGCCGATAGCCACTTGAACCACGAACTCTTGCCGACGAACGCTTTCTCGACGATGATCAGACCAGAGAGGAGAACCATCGAGATTAGGCTCATTGCCGCCACTGCCAGCATGACTAGCATGTACAGCCAGCAGCAGCCTACGCAGTAGACTCCGTGCTCGGTTCCCATCCGGAAAGCACCGGGAAGTCCTGTCTTGGCGTGGGTCATGAAAAACCCCATTGGAGAAATGCACTTTCCGAGCATCTTCTCCTTCAGGGGGGTCAGCTGCCAGATACCTGCAGCGAATAGGACGGCCGCCACCCCGAAAACCGACCACGAAGACAGCCAGGGCATGATAAGACCAAGCTGAAAGGCCTCATAGACTGCGGCAAAGAGTCCCAGCCCTAGCAGAAGGTATAGCGAAAGATAGCCGGTGAGAAACAGCGGAGGCCCCACCAGGCGAGAAAGGTTCGGTCTGCTTTCCTGCTTGGTCACCAACCCGGAATAGAACGACATGATCGGGACCATGGCTGGGAACATCATGGCTACCATGCCAACGACCCAGACCACCAGGAAGGCGAGGACGACACCGGCGTCCAGGGTGGTGAACATACCTGCCATGGTAACGATGGGAATGGCTGGGGCCATGGAGCTCATGCCCATCGGCGAGGAGGCCTGATAGAGGATGGCCGAGAGATACCAGGCGCCTATCGCCACCACGAGAAGGGGCAAGCCGATTGAAAGTTTGAAGCCTAGGTCCGAAGCAACCGTCTTGGACATGTAGTCCCTCGCTGTATGGGATATGTCACGCTTAAATCCTAACCTTCCAGGGAAGTGCGCAGTTGACAAATTGGGAGCTCAAAGGAGATTACTTCGAAGCGTGCAATTGCGAACTGACGTGCCCTTGTATATTCCTCAGCCCTCCGACAGGCAGCGACTGTACGGTCCTTCTGGCGTGGCATATCGACAAGGGAAAATTCGGTGATACCAAGCTCGACGGGCTGAATGCTGCTTTGGCTGTGTATTCTCCCGGCCATATGCAGAAGGTCAAATGGAAGGCGGGATTGTATCTCGATTCGGCGGCAAGCAAGGCACAGGCAGACGCCTTGGGGCAGATATATGGAGGAAAGCATGGTGGAAATCCAGCTTGCCTCGCACCGTTCATAGGCGAGATGCTTGGGGCAAAATTACTGCCGATTAACTACAAAATAAGCGGCAACAAGCGGAGCTTGAACATTCCCAAAGTCGTGGACCTCGAGGTCGAGGATGTGATGGGCCCGAACGGGAAGACCGGCACAATAGAGAACTCGCCCTTCGCTGAACCCCTGGTCTATGTCGCGAAATCGAAGAGATTCACTTACACTGACTACGGAATGGATTGGGAGATATCCGACAAGAATAGCTTCCACGCTCCGTTTTCCTGGAAAGGCGCCTAGCGCGTTCCCGAATTTGAATCCCCTTCGCCCTCTCTCCTGCTGAGCCCATACACCGCTATTATGAACCCGACAATGAAGATGAGAATTCCCGGCCCCACGGACGGAATGGTTGCAGATACGTTCATGCATCCGTTTGCTCCACACTGATTTCCTTCATTT
>JAPCJK010000118.1 GCA_027886975.1 Nitrososphaerota archaeon | reverse complement strand
TGTCTTCTCTTGACATCGCCGCGGCCACCGGTGGGGAATATCTCTCTCCCAAGGAGATTGCCAGATTCGCCCACGACCTGGCTCTTGCGTTCAACGACTTCTACGAGAGTGTCCCCGTAAACCAAGAGCCGGACCCAGAGCTCAGAGACGCCAGGCTCGCTCTCGTAGACGCGGCAAGCAAGGTCCTCGCCGAGTCAATGCGCCTGATGGGAATACCTGTCCGAGACCGAATATGAAGGGGCCCATCAGGCTCGCTGCGTTCGATATGGATGGGACTGTGCTCGAGCACAACAGCAGCTGGGTGGCGATCCATCAACATTATGGGACCGGTACGAAGGCGGCCACGTCGCTCCGGCTTTACACCGAAGGTAAGATCGACTACAGAGAATTCATGCGCAGGGATATCGCTTCCTGGCCAAAGACCATTACGAAGAACGAGATAACAGACATCTTGTCTGTCTACGCCATCAGACGGGAGGCGCCCTCGACCTTCCGCGAGCTCAGAAAGCGGGGGATCAAGACTGCCCTAGTATCATCAGGGATTGACATTCTCGCGAAAAAGATTGCCGAGGAGCTTGATATTGACTACTGGGTAGCCAACGGACTGAGGTTTGACCGAAAGGGCATTCTTCAGGCGGACGGAATAGGCAGGGTCGACCCCACAAGGAAGAACATTGCCTACGAAAAACTGTTGTGGAAGGTAGGGATTCCGAATAAGCAGACCATAGCCGTGGGTGACACTGTTTACGACCTCGCCTTCCTCAAATCGGCCGCGCTGGGCTTCATGATAGCCCATACGACTCGCGTCTCCGACCCTGACATCATTCACATCGACAAGCTCTCACAAATCCTCGACCACCTCTAAAACAGCCTTTTTATCAGGACTTGTTGGGGACAGCCGAAGGCCGTCCCCTTGTTGGACAAGCTTCTGCTGATTCCAGGACCGACGAATCTCTCAAAGAGAGTTCGAGATGTGATGGCCGGACCTCAGCTGCCGCATGTCGGGTCTGAGTTCTATTCGATGTTCAAAGAGACAGTTTCCCTCGCCAGGTACGTTTTCAAAAATGAAAAGGGAGTCCAATTCGTGTTTACAGGCTCCGGGACCATTGGGATGGAATCCTCCGTGGTGAGCCTTGTTTCCCATGGGGACCCTACCTTGACGCTGACCAACGGTTACTTCGGCCGCCGGATGCTGATGCTTAACCAAGTTCACGGGGCTAAGGCTGACAGTCTCCAGTACGCCGAAGGAGACGCCGCAGACCCGGATGACCTGAGAAAGAAGCTGCGCAAATCGAAGTACAAGGCGGTCTTCGTAACCCATGTCGACACTTCAAGTTCCGTCATGAACCCAATTCGTGAGCTCGTCGAAGAGTGCTCCAGGGAAGGGGTGCTATCTGTGGTCGACGCCGTCTGCGCCATCGGGGGAATCCCGCTTGACTTCGACAGGCTTGGAGCCGGCATCGTGTTCACAGCGTCCCAAAAGGCCCTTGCGGGGCCCCCTGGGGCTGTCCTGTTGGCCGCCTCCGACCGGGCGATTGAGCAAATGGAAAATCGCAAGGCTCCCATCGAATCCTATTACATGAACCTGCTAAGGTGGAAGCCTGTCATGGACGACCCGAAAATGTACTTGGCTACACCTGCCACCCAGGTCCTGCTCGCTCTTAGGGAGGCAATGAAGGAGACCAAAGAGGAGGGCCTCGAGAACCGGTGGACCCGCCACAGGAAACTCGGTGAGCTCACGCGGAGCCGGGTGGAGGGATGGGGGCAGAAGTTTGTCGCAGAGGAAGGGCACAGGGCTGACACCGTCACGTCGTTCTGGGTCCATCCTGGAAAGGCGGGAGACATTCAACACAATCTGGAGAACGAGCACGGGATAGTAGTTGCCCGTGGCATCTACGAAGACAGTGACAAGATGATTAGAATCGGACACTTCGGAATCCTTCAAGTGAGCGAACTCAGAGCCGCCCTTGATTCCTTGGGAAATGTCATGGAAGAGGCAGGCGCTATCATAAAGCCCGTCAAGGTTGCGAAACGCATGCCTGCGAGATAGAACGCTTTTATCGCCACGGAGTCGGAACTCAAAACTCGCAGCCCGGTCGTCTAGTGGTCAAGGATGGGGGCCTCTGGAGCCTTCGACCTAGGTTCGAATCCTAGCCGGGCTATCTGAAACAAGGTAGAAGTAAGCTCTTTTGACTCATGTGAGCAATAATCAGGCTTTTTCGAAGGGCGCCCAGAAACTTCAAGCAGTCTCGGTAATGACATACCTCTAACTCGCCACACTTTTGCGCGCACCCGCCACCAACGCAAATGGAAGCCCTAAGAAGGCGAGTGAGATATCATGAAGCCAACAATTCCCATGGAGCATGCAAGGAGGCATAGATGAATATGCAAGTGAGAAAAAACACCATTTTGATTACAGGAGGATCCACGGGAATAGGCTTCGCCCTTGCAGAATCCTTTGTGAAACTCGGAAACAGAGTGATAATCTGTGGCAGAAGAGCGGACAGACTAGAAGATGCAAAGAGAAGACTTCCCGCTCTGAGTGTGAAACAGTGCGATGTCTCAAAAGAGTATGACCGCAAGAATATGTACGCTTGGATTGAGGAGAATTTCAAAGAACTCAATGTATTGGTCAACAATGCTGGGATACAGAGGCGTGTAGACTTCACCAAGGGGACAGACGACCTGCTAAAGAACGAGGACGAGATCGAGATAAATCTCAAGGCACAGATCTATCTTGCTGCGCAGTTCGTCCCGATGCTTTCCAAGCAAAAGGATGCTGCCATAGTGAATGTATCTTCAGGCTTGGGCTTTGTGCCGTTGACGATTTTTCCCATCTACTCTGCAACAAAGGCTGCAATACACTCCTTTACAATGTCTCTGAGATACCAGCTTAGGGGGACTTCGGTAAAGGTGTTTGAGGTAATCCCTCCAACAGTTTACGACACAGAGCTGAAAGGCGAGCCAATTGAAAACGCAGCATGGACTGTGTCTTCGTCAGAAGTGGCCGAAGCTGTCGTTAAAGGCCTGGAAGAGGACGAGTTCGAGATTGCAATGGGGCCATCAAAGAAGTGGATATCCAGCACCAGGAATGAACTCGACTTGACATTTGGCAACATAAACCACTAAGCTGCAGAAACCACCAAGCATGAAAAGGCCCGCCCAGGGCGCCTAATCTTCAATTCAAATGTAGAAACGTCGGTAGCAAATGCACGTCGGTGATGAGCCTTGGCTCGCTCTGCGAGAGGCCTGACTTGAACTGGTTCACATCACGTACAGGTATATCGGATGAGGCTTCCTCCAGCCCGCAGGCGTGACCTCTATTTCACGCTCAGGCGTCCAATCGGGAATGGGGTAATCAAAATTCACGATTCTGACACCCGGCCTCAGTTCCTTCATGAACTTGGGCGCCATCAAGTACAGAGTATAGCTCGAGAGATACATGGAAAGGACGTCGGCCTTTCTCAAGCTCACCTTCTTGAAGTTGCGGCACGATATCATGACTTGATGGGACAGTCCCATCTCCTTCACCTTTCTGCGGCACTCTCTCACGAGGCGCCTCCGAACCTCCACGCCCACCACTCTGGCATGAAAGTCCCTGGCCGCTGCTATCAGCATTCTGCCGTCGCCCGAGCCGAGGTCGAACACCGTCTCATCTGGCATCACAGAAGCCAAGGTGAGCATCTTCGGTATGATGTCTTCCGGAGTCGGGATGTATGGTTCGGTATAATTCATTCATTCCAAGTGGCTTATCGCCTTAGATAAGCGTAGGCCGGTCCAAGCTTCCTGCAGTATGGTGCGCCGGAGCTAGGCCTCGACCCTGAATTTGCTCAATTCCTGAATCCGATTTTAGACAGATATGGCCCGGCTTGGGCGCCGCTTTTACGATGGAAGAACGAACCCACGTAGACACTAACCCCACCGGGCCCGCACTTTCATAGAAGGGGTTGGAGTAATAGCCCCCAGATGGGAGGAGACCCTAGCCGGGTTACTCCTGACTTTTGTTGAAGACATGTTATCCTCTGGTTGGCTCAGTCGCGCAAATAGTCTCAAGGTTCAGGTATTCGCGAAGATAATCTTCCTCAGTTTCTCTGCCATCTCCAGGGGCTCTTCGTTCTGCCAGACATTCCTGCCCACGGCTAGTCCGGTCGCCCCTGCATCCATCACCCCCTTCACCTGTCGTAGGAAGTCCTCGTCCGTTGGTGACTTGGGTCCGCCGCTCATGAACCCCTTGACCCCAGCCGCGGCCTTGACCGCCCAGGAGAATGTCTTCGAGTCGCCAGTGTACTTGATCTTCACCGCGTCAGCGCCGAGCTCCAGCCCTGCCCGCGCAGCATAGGCAACGATCTCGCTGGAAGTATCGTTCTGGACTGCAGCCCCCCTTGGGTAAATCCAAGCGATGGCCGGAAGCCCCTTCTCGTGT
>JAPCJK010000117.1 GCA_027886975.1 Nitrososphaerota archaeon | reverse complement strand
TACTCCCCGTGCCTCTTCTTGTATAGCTCTGAATACACTTGCATTTGGAACTTGTAGTTCTTCATTTCCTCAGAGTCGTGCTCCACCTTTTTCGAGCCCTTGTAGTCCCAAATCTCCAGCTCGCCCGGCTTCCCGTCTGCTGACGCCAAGACGTCGACAACACCGTGCATGAAGAAGTCCTTGAAATCTGCCTTGAGCTTGTGTTCAGTGTCTTTCACCCTTGGGTAGAGCTTCGGCCCCTGTGTTTTGTTGAACCTCTGGAGGTACTCCAGTGCACTCGCCTCTGCCTTCCTGCTGTACGGCCTGATTCCGCGAGATCGGAGGGCCTCAGTCACAGTCCTGTGATAGGCCTCGATATCGTTGTCTGAAGGAAACCCTTTTTGGCGGCCTTCCATCATCCCGCTGAACTGCTTATGGGCCCTATCGAGTACCTCGTGTATCACTATACCGAAGTAGAGCTGGGTCGCTTGGGCAGGGACATACCCCTTTACAGCGAAGTACCCGTATTGGCGGGAGCACCGCCGGAAGGCAAGGATATCGGCCGTAATGCTGTAGGCCCTCTTGACTCCGGCTTCCTTTGAAGGGACGACCCTCATCGCCCCGAACTTCTCCACATCTCCTCCCCCCATTAGGAGCGCTTCCTTCTTTTCGAACCAGCTCTCGTCTACCATCCTATTCACCCAATACCCAAGAAGTGGTTGAGTTCTGCCTCCCGCACAGGATCAACAGATTCCGGGCACGGGAGTAGGCGACGTAGTATCTTCTAACGAAATCCTGCTCAGCCCTCGCCTGGGCCGTCCCGAACGGCTTCCGCCTAGACCAAGAGGCTAGGAAGTCCTCCGTCCAATGGTCTGATCCTGACTTCGGAGTATCTCCGAGGTTGTCGACGACCACAACTGGGAACTGGAGTCCCTTGGCCTGGTGGACAGTCATCACCTGGACGTACCCCGCAGGCATCACTTCTTCCTCGTCCTCTGGGTCGTTCAGCCCGTAGGTATCGATGAAGCCGGTGAACTCCCTGTAGAGGCTCTGCAGGAATCTGAATGAAATCAGCCCCTCCGCCGAGCTCGAGGAGCGGAGCACTCCGTACTGAAGGGTAAAGGCGCTGAACGCGTCCAGAAGGTCGGTAATCTCAGCGAACCTAGTCGCGTAGTTGGGGTCGGACTTCAAGTCGGTGAAGGGAGGCAACGAGAGGATCCTGTAGAAGACGTCCATCAGCGTAATCCCGAGCACCTCCTTAATCGGGAGCTTCGCTATACTCTGCTGGGACTCTTTGACGTACTCCGCCAGCTGCTTCGCCTGGGGCATCCTGGCCAGGGCCTGGTAGGCCCCAATCCAATCGTCTGCCATGTCCTTCACCCTCCCCGAAATCGAGCCGTAGGCGACGAGATCCCTGTCCAGTGTCACCACCAGCGCCCCGAAAATCTGCTGTATTACAGGATCCTCGTGGAGTGCCCTGTTCCTCGGGTTGTAGATTGGGATACTGCGAGCTCGCAATGCGTCAACGTATGGACCTGCGTTTCGAGGACCTTCGCGGGTGCTCCTGAAAAGGATCCCCACGTCCCTCCAATCAGTGATTAGTTTGTCCCTTTTGAGGGAGAGGAGGAAATCCCCGAGCCTCTCAGCAGCGTCCTCGGCCCTCCTCCCAAGAATCGCGCAGACTGGCGGATAGTCCCCCTTGACCGGCCCCTTTGCCACCATCTCTCTCTTGTCAGGGGCACGCGCACCCTTCTGCTGCATCACCTTCTCGGAGGAGATGTAATTGTTGATCCAGTCAACGATTCCAGGGTGACTACGTAGGTTCTCGTTCAGGTTGACCGTCTTGGGTTCGACCCCGAGCTCCTTCCTGCACCGGTCCCCGAAGCTTACTAGGGAGTCGACCGTTCCTCCCCTGAACCTATAGAGGGCTTGGTCGTCATCCCCCACCACCGTGATGTTGTTCCCGATGGCCTTCGCTATGAGGAAGTAGATGTCCTCCTGGATTGGGTTCGTGTCTTGGAACTCGTCGACGAGAAGGTACTCCACCGGTGCGATGTCCCTCTCCTCATCCCCTCCGAGGAATTGCTTCCCGTGGGCCGTCCCGAGGAATTGCAGGAAGTACTCTTGGAGGACACTCAGGTCACTTCTGTAACTCTGCCGTAGGCCCTGCCGATACTGCTTGTAGATCCTAGCGAGCCCGCTTGCGGCTGGGTCGTCGCTCTCCCCCATCTTGTCAACGTCGACCCTGAACTCGGTCACCCTATCGAAGAGGTAGCCAGCTGCGTCGGTTGCTAACCACTTGTTTGGCCCGTATGCTGGGTTCACCCCGTACTTGAACAGCGGCTGGTACCTCTGCCATCTCTCCTGGAAGTACTCGATGATCGGATCCTGGTTGTAAAGAAAGAATGGTCGGGAGTTCTCGTCCAGGAGCTCGAGGTCGATGTAATCAGGGTAGCGGAAGTCCCGCATGACCGAGTTGCAGATGCTGTGAAGCGTGCCAGTCCTAATCGAAGTTGCGTCGACGTCTATCCCGAGATCATCGACGTAGGAGGAGACTCTGTTGAGCAGGCTCTTAGAGGCCCTTTCGGTGAAGGTGGTAAGAATGATTGATTCTGGCTTGATTTCATCGCATAAAATCAGTTTCAATGTCCGAGCCACTAGGACTTCCGTCTTCCCCGAACCGGGCCCAGCCGTTATCCAGAGAGGGCCCTTTCCATGAGAAATTGCAGTTTTCTGATCGTCACTGTAAGTATTACCTGTGACCTTTTCCAGCCGCTGAATCAACTCCGCGGCTTCCAACCCTTGGCTTAGGGCAATCATCTGATAAAAGCGATTTTCCACGACCCGGGTTAACGCGATTCGCACGGCGGAGCATCAACACTTTTCGGACAGGCCTGCAAGGGTATGGAGCTGAGGGCACTCGGGGTTGAATTCACATGCTCGTTTCACAGACTGAGGAGGTCACGACCCCTCCCTCAATTGATGAAACGAGCATATCGGCCGTCCCTTTCAAGCTCGCCTACCGGACAAAGTGGGGTAAGATGTACCGGGGCATGGCCGAGGATCTATGGAACAAGAAGCGGCTTTGGAGATACAAGGGCAAGGTCCGCCTTATCCTAACGTCCCCGCCTTTCCCCCTGAACCGGAAGAAGAGGTACGGTAACTTACAAGGGGAAGATTACAAGAACTGGTTAGCAAGTTTCGCCCCCCTCTTCAAAGAGCTCCTCGAGCCCCGTGGGTCAATCGTGATGGAGGTTGGAAATGCATGGGAGCCTGGTGAACCTGTTATGTCACCGTTGGCGTTGGAGTCATTACTCGAATTCCTGAAGAAAGGCGACTTCAAACTTTGCGAACAGTTCGTCTGTTACAACAAGGCCACATTGCCTGGTCCGACCCAGTGGGTGAACGTAGAGCGGATTAGGGTGAAGAATGCATACACCCACGTCTGGTGGATGTCTCCCTCGTCCCACCCTTGGGCCAGCAATAAGAGAGTCTTGACCCCTTACTCAAAGGCGATGCTCGAGCTCCTGAAAAAACGGAAGTATAACCCGGGGGAAAGGCACTCCGAACATGTGATTGGGCAGGAGTCATTCTTCAAGGACAACAAAGGCGCTATCCCGTCCAACGTAATCGAGTTTACGAACACAAGATCCCATGACATGTACCTCGACTACTGCCGCCAGCACCACCTGAAGGTGCACCCAGCCCGCATGGCGATGAACGTCGCGACTTTTTTCGTCAAGTTCCTGACCACGCCAGGGAAGATCGTCTTTGACCCATTCGCAGGAAGCAACGTTACAGGAGCTGCTGCTGAGCAGCTAGGACGGCATTGGATTTCGACAGAGCCTCGCGAGGATTACATCGCCACTTCAAGGGGACGCTTTCCCAGCCGACAAAGACACATTGGAAGTCAGAGAGAATGACTCCCACAGAGCTTTACATTTTGCTCAATCAAGCAACTAACACTCAGGCCGTAGATGAAGCATTGGAGTCCTTTGAGTCGGACCCTGAAGCGAACGCAAAGTGGGTGCCGTTTGGGGGCAAGGAGAACAACAGAGGAGTCATAGAGATTTCGGCAGATTCCGGTCGAGCTCTTGTAGAGAGAGTCACGAATGGAATCGACGCAGTCCTGGAGGCAGAATTCGAAGGTCATCAAGGCAACCCTGACTGTCGAAGCCCAAAGGAGGCTGCCAGGGCGTGGCTGAACGTGCCCGAAGCGGGCCTTAGCGAGCTCTCACAGGAGGAGAGGCGCAGACTTGCCCAACGTGTGGTTGTCCGAATCCTAGAAGGGGAAGGCCGAGAGGGTAGACTCGTAGAAGTCAGAGACTTCGGCATCGGTCTGACAGCAGCAGAGATGCCCGGTACGATTCTTAGCCTTAACGAGAGCAACAAGATTCAGAAGTATTATCTCGCAGGAACATACGGACAGGGCGGGTCAGGTACCCTAGCCATTTCCAAGTACACATTGATTGCCAGTCGTCGTAATGAAGCCGACAGCGTGGGGTTCACCGTTGTCAAGTTCCTCGACCTCCCGCCAGAGACCTACAAGACAGGTCATTACGTATACCTGACAATTGAAGACCGGGTGCCTGAGGCTGACGCGCC
>JAPCJK010000116.1 GCA_027886975.1 Nitrososphaerota archaeon | reverse complement strand
GAGCCTATGTTCTAACCCATAGGATCCGAGTCGCCCCAGACCTCGCCCTCAAGGGCGAATCAGTCGACCCTCTCTCGCTCGTCAGCGGGATTCTGGACGGGGTGACCCCTCCTCGCTAAGGCTGACAGCCAGGGGGAAGGACTACCTCTCGGCTGCGGCTATTACCACGGTCATCGCGATGATCATAGGTCCTCCGCTGTTCATTTCACTGGGATTCTTTCTATCGATCATCGCAGTCGAAACATTGATTCTACTCGAATATGCAAAGCTTTCCTCGGCCACGATCGCTCCAGCCAGAATCAGGTCGTTCAAGCACGAGAAAGCCGCGGCGACTCTTCGCTTGGGGTCATTCCGGTCGAAGTTGGTGGGGTCCCGGAGGTTCGTTGTCGTGACCCCACACGGGCTCGAATGTGCGGTCGGAGAGTTCCGGGAGGGGTCGGGAGCACTCGTCCTAGAGCCATCCAGGGCAGGTAGGTTCGAGAACCTTTCATTGAAATTATTCGACGAAGACATTCTCGGCTTGTTCGGCAGGGAGACGGTGGTCCAATTGGACGGGTTTGTTCTTGAATCTCTCCCCTCCTCCCTCCGCGCTCCGGCCCTTCCAATCTTGGTCTCACCAATTTCACTGGGAGACATCCCCGCGGGGAGGCGTGGTGGTGGGCAGGAGCTGCACATGGTCGAGCAGTATCACCCTGGCCTAGACGCCAAAGACGTAATCTGGAGAAGGGTCGCCCAGTCGCCGACCGAGGAACTTGTCTCACGCACAAGGGAATCCAGTATCCGGCGGAGCGTCACCCTAGGCATCGCCCTCGCGTGGAAATCGGATGAATCCAGGGCGGTCCTGCTCGACTTGGCTGCGGAGGCTTTGGGTCAAATTGCCAAGCCCTTGCTCGATCTCGGAATCGTGGTCCGAATCTCCTTCGTCTCACAGTCTCGGATTTCTTCTTTCGATTCTTCCAGCCATGCCGAGGTCGCAGAGGCCATTTTGGGGTTGACAGATATCGACAACGATGGATTCGTCGGGGAGCCCATCTCGGCATCAGACATTGTTATTGCGGAGAAGGTGAATTTCTTCGAAAAGAGGCAACTGGCCCTGTCGAGAACCGGGCCAGTTTTGTTGATTTCCGAAACAACAGCCTATCCACACGAGGAAGACAAGACATTCGTTTTCACTGGCAAAGAAGACCTTACGGCGCTCGTAGAGGCGGTGATAGAAACTTGAAAGTCAACAGGACTGGAGTTATCGCTTCGGTTTCAGGGGCCGCCCTGACCCTCCTTTACTTGTCGGCGCTGATAAGGGGCATCATCACAGGGGCAATCTTCCCAGCTACCTCAATCGAAGCAGCGATTCTAGGAACGCTCCTAACAAGGCTCCTGGTGATTCTGGCGATTCCGCGACTGCGCCGCTCATCGTCGCTGGCCCTTAATATCATGTCGGTGGAAGTATTACTCCTCCCTGTCCTCGTTCTCATCTCCTTGACGACTTCGGACCCGTTATACCTCCAGCTAATCAGGGAAATATTCTTCGCCTGGCCAGCTGCATTCATGGCCGTCTCGCCCCTCTACACGATCCCTAAGCTCGTTCAGAGAGTCGCGGTCGGGTCAAGTCTTTCCACGGTCATTCCCGCTTTGACCAGTCTGTTTGCTCTCTTGGCTTTCCTCGACTTGGGGCTGGGCAACGGCGCGTCAGGAATCGGGCTGAGCAATGTGACGAAGTTCGCTTTGCTCTCAGCGGCCGGTGCAAACTCCCCCCTCGCCTTACCTACAGAGATGATTGTAGCAGGAGTCGCCTCCTACGCTTCAATGATTTTCTTCGCTCTCCGACGCGATTCAGGCGTGCCTGTCACTGACTCGATCTTAGGTATGGCATCTGCTGGAACCTTGTTGGCGTTGGTCTGGGGAATCGGCCTGTCTTACGTTACATCCAGCGCCCAGCTTGTCTTCGGAGTGCCAGCCCTGGTCCTGGTTGGACTGATCTGGGGATTGTCTCGTGCACGGTAAGCTGTTACTCCTGTTGCTGCTCTTGGTTTCGGTTCCTGCCCTATCGGTCAGAGCTCAGGCGGCCTCAGGATCCCTCCAAGTGGGCCTCGGGTACAGCCCGGGGACTTTGACCCCCATCGATCAAGGGACTCCTGTGTACACGACAGGCGACGAATTGTGGGTCGTATCTTACGGGGAGCCGCTGAACGTGGAACTTCTGAACTCGTCCGGCAAGCTCGAGGGGAACTTCGTCCTTGGCCACATGCAGCCCACACTTTTGCACATTTTCACGAGCTCGGACAAGCCAGGAAGATGGTCGTTCAATGTCACGACATTCAGCCCTGGATCCGGAAACTACTATTTTTCTGTCGCACTCGTTGATCCTCCCCTTGTCTTGCCTCAGATGATTAGTGATCACGTCGATTCCTCCGGGCTATTATCATTTGGTTTCAAGGCAAACTGGGGCACCGCTTACGCCACAAGCGCCTGTCTCGTGGGGCAGGATCCATTGGACGCTGTCACCATACCAATCCCCGCGAGTCTCGGAACAGGGCAGCTCATTCTAACAAGGAACGGCAGCCTGACGACCATCCAACCAAACGCCAGGATCGTCACTCCATTCACGTTCTGGTTCGAACTCCACGCCGGCCGCTCGTACGAAGTCACAAATGCCCTGATTACTAGAGACTCAGAAGAAGCCGCCACTGCCCCACTCCCCTTCTCTGCTGGGCCACTTGTGCCTTCAACCGTCGGAGTTGTGTCGTCCACGTCTGTCCGTGAGGGTCGGGCCACGATCCGAGCATTCTTCGAGAGCCCTGCTGGTCTGCAGACGTTCCAAACGCCTGTACTAATTCCGGACACTTCTACTTGGGCTTCGCTCCCAGGGTGTTCTAGCTCGATAAATGGAGTGGGTTCGAACTTTACGGCTTCAGTTTCCCTCAAGCTAGCACCAAACCATTGGCCTAGGTCGATGTATTTGATGTACGCCGAATCTGGCGTCGAGGGTTTCTCTCGAGTCCCGATTTCACTCTTCGCTTCTGTCGTGAACTTGGTCGCCTCCCCTTGGAGCGCTCCACTGACCGACAGTGGCCTCAGGCTCGCTCCTCTACCTGGCGCGACATCCTCGGTTGGTAACAGCACCGTCTACATCATTTCCGGCAACTATCCCGTGGAGGCAACCCTCCTGATCCCTGGATCTTCGGCCACTCTGCCACTATTGATATCGCAGCCCTTCACCATTAGCTCAGTCCAGTTGCCAGCGGGCAAGATAATGGCCCAGTCTCTCCTTAACGGAGAGGCCTTATCCAATTCCACATTGTCACTGAGACTCGGCAACCAGACCATTGCATCAGGGAAGGGGAGTCCCACCTTCTATCTCCCGCCTGGGTCATACACACTTTTCGCATCATATCGCGGCACAAATAGGAGCCAAGGGATTGAGGTCGTAATCAATAACCAAAACTCCGTCTCCTTCGAATTCGGCAACCCGACATCGCAGGCGGACTACCTGCTCATGGTGACCGCGGTCATAGGGACTCTCGCAAGCACTGTTCTATGGGCGAGTCTGGTCCGAGACTGGAGAAAGAAATCGAAGTTCCGACGAGAAGGGTCCAATGGCCCAGGCTGACTTCACAGCCTGTCGACCGGCACTCAATGCGTCTCCTAATGCTACTTGCCGAGTTTGATTTCTATCGAGGAGACGTTGCTCATTCCGCCCGTGATAGTGCTCTTGACCTGTTCTGTGTTGATGGCGATGGACTGCACTTTGATGTCAGTGGCGAACCTCTTCGTCAACACCTGGGCCACGTCTACCGCCCGCGAGATGGCCCTTCCTCGGGCCTTCACGGTGACGAAGTCCCCTCCGTTGTTGATTTGTGTCAGGCATGCTAAAACATAGTTCATTGTGGGCTTTTTCCCGACATAGATTGTATTGGGTTCGCGAGGTGGCATTTCCATTGCTTCGTGTTCTTCGTGTTCTGATTGGTTGGCCATTGGGCGCCCGTGCTACTTCGCATATTTAATGGCTCTGGACTATTTGTCCATCATTGGGACTTCTTCGGTATCCTTATCCCGTGTTTCATGACGACGTTTGATATGAGGCTCTTTGAGTACCAAGCAAAGGATCTCTTCCGGGTCTTTGGCATTCCCATACCCAAGTCACTCCGGGCCGATGACCTCTCAGCAGTCATAGATGCGTTCTCGAAGCTTAGCCACCCAGTCGCTTTGAAGGCCCAGGTGCTCGCGGGCGGGAGAGGTAAAGCGGGGGGGATAGCCATCGTTGATGATCCAACCAGGGCCGAACAGGAAGCGCAGCGAATATTCGCCCTTTCAATCGGCGGGGAGAAACCCAGTACCATATTGGTAGAGGAAGCCTATCCCCACGACTCTGAGTTGTACCTCTCCATCACTCTCGACAGGGGTGACCGAGCCTTCGTTACCATCGCCGCCTTGGCCGGAGGTATCGAGGTTGAATCGATGTCCGGGAAGGTGATTAGAAAGATCCCTCTCGATGGCATTGACGGGAATTTCGCGGCGGAGGTCGCTTATTTGCTCGCGCTCAAAGGAGCTCAAGCCGAGCTGTTTTCTGCAATCCTCCTGTCTCTTGAAAAGCTGGCAAGAGAGAAGGAGT
>JAPCJK010000115.1 GCA_027886975.1 Nitrososphaerota archaeon | reverse complement strand
CTTACGCGATGAGCGATTCCGCAACAAAGTTTGCCACCGTACCTCTGGACGAACTGTTGGATGCGATGGAATAGTCCGCCTGGCAGTCGATGACTGGTCGCTTGAAACAAGGGCTGGAAGTGCCGCGGGTCGGATTTGAGTGGTAGTTTACGGTAATTTGAGAACGAAGACAGACTTCCAACAAACACAATCGAGACTTCGACGACAATGACTTTTGACCGGAACTTCACAAACGGTTTTGTCCTCTGGCGCGGGCAAAGGCCTGAGAATCAGCTTGGCAGATGGCGATAGATGAAAGCGCCACCAGCGCCCTCAGGGGACGCTGACCTCCGAGCTACTTCCGAACGGTTCTGCGTTTGAGCTCTTCGGTGAACTCCAAAAGCAGGTTGTCCAACACTCGCTCAAACTCTACCCTGTCGGTCATCACCTTCAGGATGTCCCCCGAGACACCATCTTTCATCTCCGAAAGGAACTTGTCTCGGAATTCGGGATTGGCCTCCCCCATACGGACAAGCTTGTTCACTCCCTCGAGGAGCCTGAGCGGTCCATAGATGAGCGGCTCATCAAGGCAATCCTTCGCACTGGCGACGAGGTAGATCGCTAGGTCGAATACCTCGTGACCCTGGCTACGACGAACCATACCTCTCCCCGCCGTAGCTATTGTGATGGACGACGGGCCGCTGCCCCTTCATCGGCGCGGGCCTATTCCTGCTCTTGTAGCCCACGCCTATGATAATGTCGACTCTGAATCTCTCCGGAATATCGAGCGCCCGCTTAACTGCGCTCTCGGTCGCGGACCTAACAAAGGAGACGCCTACACCGAGTTCCTCAGCTTGGAGGGCGACGTTTTCCGCAGCAGCCCCCGCATCCAAGAGCGAGAGGATGTCACGCCCCTGCTTTCCCATCACCTCCAGGGCCTTCGGCAGGTCTGTGCAGATAACAAGGGCAGCGGGCGCGTTCGCGAGAAAGCTAGGAGTCACCCCTCTTAGAAGCCTCATGTATCTCGGGTCGTCGACTACGATGTACTCCCTGACGGGCATGTTCCCTCCCTGAGGCGCTCTCCCAGCCGCATGGACAAGCCTTGCAAGTTTTTCCTTCTCTACTGGGGTCTGGTCGAAGTTGCGGCACATCGACCTTTTCCTCAGCGCATCGGCGAGTTCCGTCTCTGAATCACCGGGTGGCCATTACCCTTCAACTCAAAGGATTCCGTTGTTTGATCCTGCGCTTGACCTTTCTAGCGTCCTCCGAAGACTGCCTCCAGACGTCCGTCCCGTATTTTTCCCCCAGCTTCCATTGCATTATCTCGTCGACTGGAGGAGATTCGTAGGCACCTACCTTGCTGTGAGACCATCCGAACCTCCGACGGAGGTCGACGAGGTACTCTGCGAACTTTAGCGGAGTGATCACCGGGTCAAGGACAGGGACGCCTAGTTCCTGCTGTAGCCTATTCCAGAATCCGAATTCCCCGGTACAGCCCAGCACTATGGTCTCCGCACCATCTCTTTCTACGGCCTCTCTCGCGGCCTCCAGCTGCCGCCTCTCTGTCTCCTTCCTGTTCCTTTGGAAGTCCAGGACTCCCATCTCCACAGTCTTGAACGATGCGAGCCGGTCTTTCAGCCCGTATCTGACCACGTTTGCCATCATCTGCGGAATCCATTTCTTTCTTCCTACTATGATCGAGAACTTGTCCCCAAGACTGCATGCCGTCAGCATGGTCGCTTCTGCAGGGGCCGTGACGGAGATCCGTTCTGTTATCTCCCTTGCCTCCTGAAGCGCCAGGTCGTAGAAACAGCCGAGCACCACCCCGTCGTATCCGCGGTTCTCGGCATCCTTCACGTGATGCAGGACATCAGGAAGCACGAGGGACTCGTAGTAAAGATACTCAACGTGCCACGGCCCTCTTTTCAGAGAAATGACATCGACTTCGGTCCCCTCCGAGGCGGCGTTCGATAGGACCTCCTCCATGCCTTTGTCGAAAAGGGGCGTCCCGACGGGGTTGATGTAGAGAATCTTCATGGTGAATGCAGGGCCAATAGCCGATTTATCCCTATTGCTCGAGGCAAAATGTGCCGCGGGTCGGATTTGAGCCGACTGTAGTTCCCAGGAACATGTCCATGTTCAGAGGCTGGTTGGCTATCCTGTCAGGGAGTCAGACCGCGACTATGAGTAGGTAAGTTAAGCCCGCGACCAGAGCCGAGGTAGGGATCGTTATCAGCCAGGCCCATATGATCCTTCTCGCCACTCCCCACCTTACGGTTGCCCGCCCCATGGTGGCTCCGGACCCCAGCACGCTCCCGCTCACCACATGCGTGGTGCTTACTGGTATCCCGAACAAAGAGGAACCAAGTATCGTCACCGCCGATGCCGTTTCAATCGAGAAGCCATGGACGGGGTCAAGTCTGGTCATCCTGAATCCAAGTGTCCTTACTATCCTCCAGCCGCCAAAGACAGTTCCCAGGGCAATTGACGCAGCAGCAAGAATCGCAACCGGGAGCGGAACGGCGAAAGAGGGTATCCAACCCACTGAAACCAGGAGAGCAGTGACCACCCCCATGGTCTTCTGAGCGTCGTTCGTCCCATGACTCAGGCTGACCAGAGCAGATGATACCAATTGGAAGCGGCGAAAATAGCGATTGACGACATGCAGAGGGACTGTGAAAAAGGCCCGTATCAGGACTGTCATGAAGCCGAAGGCAATCGCGAACCCGATCAGTGGAGACAAGACCATGAAAGTTAGGGTCTTGCCGAGGCCTGACCAAACCAGCGACCCAACGCCTGCACTGGTTATCGCGGAGCCGACCAGACCGCCGATCAGAGCGTGGGACGAACTCGACGGAAGCCCAAGGTACCAAGTGACTAGGTCCCACACAATCGCCCCAACGAGCGCGGCTAACACGAGGCCCGGTGTGACTATGGACGTGCTGATGATCCCCTTGCCGATGGTGCTGGCCACAGCGACCCCAAAAATGGCAAAGGCGACGAAGTTGAAGAAGGCCGCCATGGTGACAGCCCCTATGGGGGAAAGAACCTTGGTCGATATTACTGTGGCAACCGAGTTGGCAGCGTCATGGAAGCCGTTGATGAAATCAAACCCATAGGCGGTCGCTATTATCCCCAGTATGTAGACCGTGAAGATGTCCACGAAGTGCCCCTATGAGTGTTTGATCATTATGTCCCGGATGACAAAGCTCACATCCTCGCATTTGTCGGTCGCTGTCTCCAGGTACTCGTAGATCTCCTTCAGCTTTAGAATCCCTACCAGGTCCTGACTCTTGAACAGTGCTGCGACCGATTCGTTAAGCAGGGCGTCTGCCTCGTTTTCGAGCCTGTCCACCTCTCTGCAGTCCTTCTCTATCTCCACCTTGTCAACCCTACGCATCGATACGAAGGTCTTGTGAATCGCTTCGACCGACGCGCGAACTATCCCCGCGAGCCTCACCATCGATTCCGTGGAGCTTTCGATTTCGAATAGGACGAGTCTGTTTATGACTGCGTACATGAAGTCCAGAACGTCATCATAAAGGGACGCGAGCTTCGTGAGGTCCTCCTGATCAATCGGGGTGATGAAGCTTCGGTTCACCCTTTCGTAAATCTCGTGGACTATCTCGTCCCCCTGATGCTCGATGTTCTTGTACTCCCGCCTGCGCTCTTCGATGTTGTCGAACGACATTACGGCTTCCTCGAGCTTTCTTGCCCCCAACAGAACATTCGACGACTCTTTTTCTAGAAGGTCGTAGAAGACCTTATCCTGGGGGATAATCCATTCCTTGAGGCCCATCTTGAGCGGCCATCTTACGACATCGTATATTCGTTTCTTTGGCACTCGAGCCCCGGCTGTGTTTTGAATCAATAAGGTGCCGCGAGTCGGATTTGAGCCCAACTTTGCCAACATATTCACAACGATTAGAAAGCTCAGGTCGTCCGTCGGAAGACGCTGACCCCAGCAAAGTTTACCTAGGATTGGCCTGAAAACTCCACCCGGATTTGGCATACGAGGTAGAGGTCGCGACTAAGAGTACTGGGTCTGTGGTTGGCCAGCCTCTGAAAAGGCTGGAGGACCCGAGATTCCTCACAGGCTCAGCTAGCTACATGGATGGAATAGTGTTGCCAAACATACTCCACGCCAGCTTCGTGCGAAGCACCTACGCCCACGCAAAAATCGAAGGCATCGATTCCTCTCTCGCAATGCAACACCCCTCAGCGAGGCTCGTCCTTACTGCTGAGTCCACAGTAAATGAAATGGGCTTGATGCCAACTGTGGAATCGGAGGAAGAAGGAAAGGCAACTCACAGGTACCCCTTGGCACTGGACGAAGCCAACTTCGAAGGCGAATGCCTTGCGATGGTGGTCACCGAAGACGCTCCTTCCGCTCAGGAGGTCGCAGATCTGGTCCAGGTGGACTACGATCCGCTGCCCGTCGTAGTCGATCCAGAGGACGCCTTGAAGGAGGGTTCTCCACTCGTCCATTCGTACCTCCAAAGCAACCTAGCGTATTACAACGTGAAGTCGTCGGGGAACATAAAGAGGGCTTTCAGAGAGGCAGACCACGTCGTCAGAGCGAGTTTCAGGTTTCCAAGGCTCAACGCGGTCCCCATGGAGACACGGGGAATCGTGGCTTCCT
>JAPCJK010000114.1 GCA_027886975.1 Nitrososphaerota archaeon | reverse complement strand
TTTGTTCTCCTTACCACAATTTCAGAGCCACCGCATCTGGCAACCGACCGGTGCCGACCGTAATGACACAGAGATTGAAGTGAACTATGAACCGACTACTCCTCTATTTAAGACTGAGATAAGATGCCGCCTAGTTTAACCCAACTTCGGGCGACTCCAGAGAAGCGGATAAGAACCAGCCTCGGGGGACCAGGAGGCCGTGGGGGAAGCTCAGCTCCAGCCCCAGAACATCCGAAAGGCTTGTCCCGGGTGCGGTGCGAATGAAAGGCTCTATCGGACTCCAAGGGGGCTCAGGTGCGCTGACTGTGTGAAGCAGATGGACTCAGCCGGACTAGGTTTTGGCTAGGCAGGCCGCAGGTAAGTTTGTCCGTTCTCACTCTCAACCTTGCCCTTAACAAATACGCGTTCCATTGGTCCTACCCTGAGATCTTAGCCGACGAGCAGGGGCTTTATGCCAAGAACGAAGTCGAAGTCCGTTGGCGGGATGCTACCCCGAGGGAGGTAGTCAACAAGACCGTCATGTATACCGACCTGCTCAAAGAAAGGGAGACTGACGTCTATCATGCCGGCGAGTGGGCGTGCATCGATCGGGTCTCGAAATCTCCCGGAACATGGATTCTTGCTAAATCTCGTCCCGGTGAAGGGACGCTGAACAGCAGCTTCGCCCTGTATGTCAGAACCGACTCCCCAGTACGTTCTCCCATTGACCTCGCAGGGAGACCAGTCGCCATCGAGGAAGGGATCGGGGCGCAATTCACGACCATCGATGATCTGCAAGCCTTGCTTCCACGTGATGAAATCAAGCTAACGCAGCTTGGGGAACCTCACAAGAGGTTGTTGGCTTTACTCGACGGGCAAGTAGAGGCTGCCTCACTCGTCGGTCCCTGGTCCGACATCGGTAGGGCGCTCGGGCTGAGGATGGTGCTTCAGACGGCCAGAAAGAATCCCACGACAATTGTGGTCAGGCGGGACACGGAGCCCGAGCTTCTTCGCCGATACTTCAGGGCAACGAATCAGGCGATAGACATGATCGGCGATTCACCGGAAACGTTTCGCAAGTCGTACCTATGGCGGGTCGAGGCTATCCTTGAGGAAATGAGTCTTAGGGTGCCTGAGGAGACGCTGCGAAAGGCCGTTGTAATCTCCCGCTGGAACAGGTGGGAGCGGTACACAGAGGCTGACTTTGTGGAGACCTACGAATGGATGAGCCAAAGAGGAATGGCCTCTCGCGGGCTGGTCTCGGGCCACAAAGTCGCTAGTTATGAGCTGGACGTCTTTTCGTAGCCCCGCATAGACTTATCTCGATTGAGCCTGCCATTCTTGGGTGGAAATAATTCGAACAGGTAGCACGATTCCATTCTCCTCCCATACGGGCGCCCACGTAGACAAGGGTTGGGTGAGGGAGGGCATTCTTAGCGCGCTGTCGATCGAGCCCGCTACGCTCACCGAGGTTTCACGGAAGCTTGGGGTCGCAAAGTCCACCGCGAGCTACCATCTTTCCCAACTCGTTGGAAGGGGGGTCATTGAGGTGGTCGACTCCTGGGTAGGAAGGGGAGGTGTGCAGGTGAAACGCTACGGCCTGAAGGAGGGCTCGCTGGTCACCCTGCTCAGCAGGGGAGAAGAAGAAGCAGAGCTGGGGAGGCTTAGGGAGACCTTCGACCTCAAGGCGCTAGCTTGGGAATCATCGATGGGCGCGATAGGAGTTGAAGAGGTCCAGAGCCTTCTCTACAGGATGTTCCTTCACCTTTTCAAGATAGCTAGGAGCCAACACAGGGCTCTAATGCGCGAATATGGTGATAGGGTGGGAGCAATTCTTGCGAAGCGATTGACGAGGGCGCCTCCCATACGAGCCCTGTCTGGACTTGTGGAGTATCTCTCCACCGGTGGAATCTCAGACCTTGACATGGTGCGGATTCCGAATTCGGCAGTGTCCGTCATGGTTTTGAACACTTGCATAGGCTCCACGACGCATCAGACAAATTCTTGCTATTTCCTGGAAGGAATCATCGAAGGTGCAGCCAAGTCGTTGCTCGGACCGAGCATCAAGGTTGGCAGGGTCTACGTACCAAGACTCCCGAGCTGCGTGATCGCGATTGGCAGGGTAAGAACGCTAGATCTAGGAAGGCTGGCAGACACTGTATTAGAGTCTCCTCGCTATTCGGGCACAAGGCGTGGCGCGCCGGGAGCCTAGCGGTTGCCGAAAAATACCTCAAAGGACGAATTTGAGCGAGAACTCAAGAGGGCTCTGGAGCCAAGGTACGTCGACAAGCACCCATTCATGCAACTACTCTATAGGGGGAGGCTTACCAAGAAGCAGGTCCAAGCTTGGATCATCAACAGATTCTACCTACAGAACAGCATCGGGAGCAAAGATGCGGCAATCATCTCGAACTGTCCTTTTCCGGAGGTTCGTCGAATATGGATATCCAGGGCGCTTAGGCGAGAAGGGATGGGTGAGACCGTGGGGGATATTGACGGCTGGCTAGAGTTCGCCGAGGCAGCGGGACTAAGGAGGGAAAGGGTCCTAAAGGCACATTGCCTGCCTGGGGTGAAGTTCGCGGTTGAAGGGTTGATGGGTTTTGTGAGAAGAGCAAGCTGGCTAGAAGGCGTGGCCACAAGCTTGTATGAAGTTCCCGCCAAAGGTGAGCTCCTCAAGCGGGTCGCCGCACTGAAAACGCATTATGAATGGATCCGACCAAGTGGGATGAGGTTCTTTGTCTCCAGGATAGCCCGAATCGATAGAGACGCAGCCTCGACGGTCGACTTGGTCACAAATTACGCGAACGACAGAAGTCTCCGACGGTCGGCCCTGAGCGCGGCGCTGTTCATGAGTGATGTGACATGGAGCATACACGATGCGATTTACGTCAACTATGTAACGGGGGACGTTCCACTGCCGGCCTCTCTCTGAGATTTCAACAGCTTTGTCAACAAGTAAGTTATGACCACGCCCGCAGCTACAACTGTTGCCAAAGCATAGGGCAATAACCCCAAGACATTTGAGATTGGCCTGGCGGGGCGAAACGCGAGCAGGGACCCGGGGACACCTGTGACGAAGCCCCCGTAAGAGGGTGAACTTGTCAACTGGAGGACCAAGACATTGCCGGCGGCGTCGTTGCCGACCGTTACTCCTTCGTATAAGCTACTTCCGACGGTCGTTGACCCGATGAGGGCACCTGTTCGAGCATCGAGGGCTAGTATTCTCCCATCCAAAGTACTTGCGAAGACTAGTGTTCCTGTGGAAGTTAGCCATCCTCTGTAGGGAATAGAAGGTATGGAGAAGGACCAGGTCTCCGCTCCCGTCGAAGCGTCAATTGCGTAAATCGTTGTGTTGGCGTTCAAGAAATCGAAGACGAAGTTTTTCCCCCCCGAAACCGATCCACCGAATCTGCCAACAGGCCCCTGAGTGATGACTGTGCAGAAATTGTGGGTGGCGACGTAGACCTGTCCGTAGGCCACTGAAATGTCGGACTCATACGCCCCGTTGATTCCTGGACACTGCTTGACCGTTCCATTCACACTCGGGGTCCAAGGTTCGGTCGCGTTATACTTCCCTGTCACAGTGTAGTCAGCGTTACCCGTGTTGGTTCGTCGTATTGTCGGAGGGTTGAATTCCCAGAGTGGATACCCTGACTTGGCATCAAGAGCAAAGGTGTACCCGTTTTTGCATGTCTTGAAGACAGCAGTGACATTGACGCCGTTACGGATTGCACTCCCAATGGCGACGTTCCACCCGCAGTCAAAATCATAAAGGTCGTGAGGAGTTGTCTGGTAAAACCAATACAAGCTCCCAGTCGTAATGTTCAGCGCGACTACAGAGTCCGAATACAGGTCTGGTCCCGGCCTGTAAGTGGCGTTCCAATCGGGCGAAGGCTGGGACGTGCCGAGGACAATCAGACCATCGGCGAAATCGACGGCCGGCTGCCCCCAACTTGGGCCCGCACCTGCACGAGAGACCCCCGCGACTGTGCCAAGGGTACCCCAATCGCCTATGAATGGAAGGACGTTCCCATGACACGGAGGGAGGCACGACTGCAGATCCCATTGGGGGTCCCCGCCTGACGGCGGAGATACGTACCAGCGCCAGAGTAGTCGACCATTTGAGACGTTGTACGCCGCGACGAATCCTCTTCCCGCATCGGTCCCTTCCGACACTGAACTCGCAGTCCAGAACATGATGTTTCCGTCGAAGACGATGGGAGCGCCCGAATAGTCGTACCTGCCGGAGTTGCCTGGGATGTCGGCACAGATTCTTGAGATCCTCTCCGTGGGCGCTCCGGTAAGGGCGTTAAGAGCAAGAGCAGAGCAGTCCGGAAGGCTTGCCCATACCCACCCGTCGTGGTAGTTCAGTCCATGGACGTGCCCAGCAAGCAATCCAAGGGGAAGCCCGCTCCGATTGATTATCGGCTGGTAGGTCCACAGGACAGCACCATCCGAGGCCCGAATCGCGAGTATGTGCAAGTCGTTCATTATTCCGTAGACTATGCCATTGACAATGAGTGGAGGGGCAATTTCACCCTGGCCAGTTAGATTGAGCCCCTTTGGGGGTGAGGCTGCCGGAAAAGGAAAGGACCAGGCCAGGTTAAGGTTGCCTGCGCTTGGCCCGGTAAGTTGTCTCTGTTGAACAAAGTTTGTTCCGTTGGGATT
>JAPCJK010000113.1 GCA_027886975.1 Nitrososphaerota archaeon | reverse complement strand
GCCTCACTTCACCAAGGTCTACGGGGTCCACACGCTCCACGGCAGGTCTCTCCCGTTCGCGACGGGAATCAAGTTGGCCAACCCGAACCTCGAGGTCGTGGTTGAGGGAGGGGACGGAGACGGCATGGGCATAGGCGCAGGCCACTTTGTCAACTCGGGGAGGCGGAACGTCGACATGCTATACATCATCCATGACAACGAAGTCTACGGCCTCACCAAGGGCCAGGCAGCTCCAACCATGGGCCTTGGCATGAAGACGAAGTCCCTCACGGCCCCTAACATCAACCAAGGAATCAACCCGATCATGCTCGCAATAGCTTCCGGCTACACATGGGTGGCAAGGGGTTACGCCTACGATGTCCGCCACCTGAAGGACCTCATAATCAAGGGGATCCGCCACAAGGGCTTCGCTTTCCTCGACGTGCTCCAGCCCTGCCCCACCTACAACGACATCCAATCAAAGGAGTACTGGGCAGGCGAAGGAAACCTCGACTCTACGGGGAAGCCCCAGCCCAGGACCTACAAGCTCGAGGACACAGGATACGACGGCGTGGTCCACACCCACGATGAGGCGGAGATGGAGGACAAGGTGCAGAAGGCAGTCCTGAAATCATTCGAGTTCGGGGACCACACACCCATCGGAGTCTTCTATCAGAACGAGTTCATCCCCACCTACGAGGAGCGTCTTGCTGGAAGAAACCCCTCGTACAAGACGAACCCGCCGGCGGCGCAGGAGATCGCGCGTCCTGATGGGACCCCGACAACGAACATCAGCAAGCTCCTAGAAGAACTCAGAGTGTCCTAGCGCCGAGAAACATAATACCGCTAGAAGCCCGGCTCATCATATGATAATTGCCGCAGGAACAAAGAACCCTGCGAAACTCGAAGGAATCAGACGAGCCTTCGTGAAATATTTCCCGGACGTCAAGCTCAATCCCATCGACTCTGCAAGCGTTGCCAAGGCCCAGCCCAAGGGCCTCGAAGAAATGACAGCGGGGGCCACTGCACGTGCGAAGTTCGCACTCTCCAGGGCCGGGGGTGACTTTGGAGTCGGAGTCGAGGCCGGCATCTTTACTATCGGTGAAGTCTACTTCGACAACCAGGTCGCTGCCATCGTCGGCCCATCGGGCAAGGTGTCTCTGGGCCACTCGGCCGGCTACTCGCTCCCGCGGGAAGCCATGGAGAAACTCTTCAGCGAAGGGAAGGAGCTGGAAAGGTGGGCCGAATCAGTCAGCGGGATCAACGAAGTGGGGGACAAGGGGGGCCTAATCCACTACCTGACCAAGGGAAGAATGACGAGGACTGACCTTACCGAGCAGTGCGTCGTCACCGCGCTCATTCCTTGGCTTCACCTCGACGTCTACGGATTTTGAGATTCAGAGATTTGATTCCTCCCTCTTCTTCACGAAGGGCCTCGCGGCTGCGGCTATGATGAGACCAGCGACGAAACCTCCGATATGGGCCCCGTAGGCCACCCCTGTGTTCACACCACCAACGAAGAAGAAGAGTTGAAGCAGGAACCAGAACCCAACGAACCAGAATGCGCGGATTGGGACGATGAAGTAGCCCACGTAGGAGACGATCCTCGTTCTGGGAAAGATTACCAAGTATGCCGCCATCACGCCTGATATGGCCCCCGACGCCCCAATGCTTGGAGCGTAAATGTCCGGGGGCCCAGCAGCCAACGACAGGTAAGTCTGGGTGAGCCCGCCGGCGATTCCGGCTATGAGGTAGAAACCAAGATACTTGTTGTGTCCGAGCGCATCCTCTACATTCCCTCCAAAGACGAAGAGGAAGAGCATGTTCCCGGCCAGGTGAAGGACCCCAGCATGGAGGAACATAGACGTGATAGGAGTCACGAGGGTGGGGAGTCCGGCTCCATTGAACGTATTGACGAGAAGGTAGGGTACGAGTCCGAGCCAAGCGAACAGTACCCCTGACGGCTGTGGGGCGAAGTTGTTTGTGTAGACGACCTCGAAGACGAATATGATGGCATTGATGATTATCAGTCCATAGTTGACGTAGGGCCTATGAATTGGTTTGGTCAGGTCGTACAGAGGGAGCAACTAGGTCCTCATCGGGCTCGATGGAGGCGCCTCTTTGAAACCCTTTAATCGCCACAGACCGCCGAACCAAACGTGAAGTTCGGGCAGCTCTTTCCCTTGAAGCCCATTCTCGGAATGATTCACATGCCTGCGCTCCCAGGAGCCCCGAACAACAAGCTCTCGATGAAACAGCTTACTGCTTTCGCGCTCTCAGAGGCAGACAAGCTTGAGCGCGCTGGGCTAGACGCCTGCATCGTGGAAAACGTTGGAGACACTCCACTCTTCAAAGAAAACCTTCCTCCATTCACGGTCGCCGCCATGGCCACCGTCACCAAGGAAGTCGTCGAACACACGAGGATGAGAGTCGGGGTGAACATGCTCCGCAACGCCTGCGAGGAGGCCCTTTCTGTCGCCCAGGTCGCCGGCGCCCACTTCATCAGGTGCAACATACTCATCGGCGCCTACGCCACCGACCAGGGGATCATCGAAGGTTGCTCAGCCAGGGTGGCTAGGCTCAAGAAGGCGCTCAACTCGCAGGTCCTCGTCTTCGGGGACGTCCACGTCAAGCACGCCTACCCAATCTTCAACGTTGAGATAGAATACGCGGCCCAGGACCTTGCCGAACGAGGCGGAGCAGACGCCGTGATTGTTTCAGGCGCACGCAGCCCCGTTCCTCCCTCGTTCGAAAGGGTGAAGAAAGTGAGGGACGCAATTGACAAACCAGTCCTGATCGGGAGTGGCATCGGCTTGGCAAATGTCAAACAATTCTATCAGAAGTCCGACGGTGTGATTATCGGCGAACCCGACTTCAAGGTCAACGGCGTGTGGGGAGGGCCAAGCGACGAGAGCGCCTACGCCAAGGCCGTCAGAGCATGCCGACCATGAACTCCCTCATCAGATTTCCTGTCTGGTGGACGTTGATGGGAAGATTGTCTTCCTACCTTCGGCAGATTGCTTCCGAACCAAGTGGTGCCACTACTTCTAGCGTCCTCGACCCTTCGTTCAAGCGCATGATGGTCTATGTCTTCGTGGGAACCCGCGGAGGTCAGAACAGGGCAAGGATTGTGGAGCTCCTCAGGACGGAACCCACTAACCCCAACAAGATTTCAGAGAAACTGAGTCTGGATTACAAGACGGTGCAGCACCACATCAAGCTTCTAGTGGAGAACGGTGTGATAGTGGCCAGCTCCGAGGGAACCTATGGTGCGGTCTATTTCCTGACTCCATATTTCGAAAAATTCTTCGACTCCGTAAAATCGATGTGGGCAAGATTTGGGCAAAGTTAGATATAGCGAGAAGGGGCCTCAATTCTAGATGGCGTTCGATATCTTCTGGATGAATGTGGCCGCTATCTTCGCCTTTCTCAACGTGGCTTTCGTGGTCCTGCTGGTAGCTTTCTACTTCCAGAGTTGGCGGAGGGTCCGCTCATCCCTCAGTCTGTCGCTGATGAGCTTCGCAATATTCTTCCTGATTCAGAATGGAGTAATCATAGTCTTCTGGTACGTGCTGTACGGCCTCGTCCCCTCTGCCCAAGCGATTGTAGTGGCTGCTGCTCCATATCTTGTTGCTATCAACGCACTTGAGTCACTGGCCCTGGGGAACCTAGTCAGGGTAACCTGGCGCTGACCAATTCAAGTTCAGCGATTTGGGTCTGATTTGGGAAAATCACTATTAGCAATCAGACCGTTCTCAGACCTATGACAGGATATTCAGCAGACCTAGCACAAGTGTGCGGCTGCCAATGGGCGGCAACGGGCACTACGTCGGACGAAGTCGTGGCCAAGACAAAGGCCCACGCCAAAGAGACACATCAGATGAATGAGGTCCCTGCCGCAATCGTACAGAAGTTGCAGGCCGCCATTCGTCCCGCGATGTAAGAAACCCAAGGGAGGCGAGAGCCTCCAATCTTCTTTTTTCTTGCTACTTTGAATCAGCCGAGACCCAGCCGCGTTCTACCCTGTTTGAAGGAACGCAAAATAGTAGAAGACGAGAAAACCGACTAGGATGTTCACGAACCATAGACTCCAAGTCGTAATCATGACCGCCCTGTAGTTCTTTACCTTCAGAGCCTCGGGGAACCGGCTCCAGCGCATTCTCAGCACGAGGTAGACCCCCAAAATGGCTGTGATTGACCCCAACCCGGTCATCAAGAGCACAAGGTACCAATGATCGAGATATGCTCCACCAAAGAGGTAATAGCTCTGGTACCCTCCGCTCCCGTATCCGAGGCCGGTCGTGCCGTAGAACCAGCCCAAGAAGTAGTTGGGAATCATCCAGACTACCGCCCCGAGACCGGAGACGACCACAGCAGACGTCATCAGGTTCTTGTGCTTGGTTTCTAGCTTCGCTCCATCATCGCTTCCCTTGGCGAAGGCCCTGTGGGTGAGGACTGCAAATCTCAAACCCACTAGTATGATGACAAGGGAGATGGTCTGAATCCCGAGGTTGACCTCTGCGCCAAGCGGGATGGTCGCCATTGACGTTCACTCAGAAAAAACTATGTCAAAAGTGTTGGTGTGAAAACAAGAAGGAGGCGAGGCTACCCTCGCCACTTTGCTCATGGCTTGTACGGACTGGATGAAGACACGCTGAAGTAAAGGAAGAGGTTGGTGTTGGTCGGTGAGTTGTCAGAGACTATGGGCACGCCTGGGATAG
>JAPCJK010000112.1 GCA_027886975.1 Nitrososphaerota archaeon | reverse complement strand
GGCATATCGCAGTGGTAACCGGATACTGCGTCTACGAGAAGAAGAAGAACCGGGAGATCAAGAATCCCAAGCAAATCAAACTGAAGAACGGACGGCCTGCCATCAAGGGCACCTGTGCCTCTTGTGGCAAGCAGATCTTCAGGATTGGCAAGCTGACAAAGTAGATCTTTCTCTCCCGTTCCTTTTTATTTTCAATACAGCACCCAGAGCGCGTGCCCGCCATTGCTGAAGCTTTTCAATAGCCTCGGAAGAGAACTGCAGACTTTCACCCCGATTAAGGAGGGAGAGGTCAGGATGTACACCTGCGGGCCGACGGTGTGGAACTATGCGCACATCGGAAACTTCAGAGCCTTCGTCTTCGAGGACCTTCTCCGTCGATATCTGAAATTCAAGGGGTTTAAGGTCACACAGGTGAAGAACATCACTGACGTCGAAGACAGAATTATCAAAGGGATCAATCAGTTCAAGAAATCCCGCGTCGAGCTCACATCTTTCTACGAGCGCGAATTCATGGAAGACCTTGCAACGCTTGGCATAGAGCAAGCAGAGAAGTATCCGCGAGCCACAGACAACATCGACGATATGGTGAACCTTGTCAAGACATTGGTCGCCAAGAAATACGGGTACAAAGCGGAAGACGGTTCCATTTACTTCGATGTCTCCAAATTCAAGAATTACGGCGCACTCTCCGGTGTAAAGCTCGGCACAGGCAAAGGAGCCGGGCGCGTCTCCCAGGACCACTACGAGGAGAAGAAGGAAGCCACCGACTTTGCATTGTGGAAGGTGTGGGACCCCGACGACGGAGACGTGTTCTGGGAAACCGAACTCGGCAAGGGACGGCCGGGATGGCACATCGAGTGCTCGACTATGTCGATGAAGTATCTCGGCGAATCCTTCGATATTCATACGGGGGGGATGGACCTGAAGTTCCCCCACCATGAGAACGAAATCGCCCAGTCAGAAGCCGCCACCGGGAAGAAGTTCGTCAACTACTGGCTCCACTCGGAATTCCTGAACATAAAGGGCGCCGAGATGCACAAGTCGGTCGGCAACGTGGTCTACCTCAGGGACCTCGTCAAGAAAGGCTGGGAGCCGCTCACGATCCGCCTTTTTCTGCTCTCCTCAAGATACAGGGACCCCATCGAACTTACGGACTCCTCACTCGACCAGGCCCGCTCCCAGAGGGCTCGGCTTCAGGAGTTCGTATCCAGACTGAAGACTGTTACAGAGTCCGGTGGAGTTGACGAATCTCTTATCGCTGAAACGCTCTCCGAATTCGAGGCCGCCATGGACGACGACCTCAACTCGCCAAAGGCGTTGTCTGTCATCTTCACCTTCGTGAAGAAGTGCAACGCGCTCATTGATGCCAAGTCAATGGGGACGGAAGGGGCCGCCCAGGTCATCGAATGCCTACGAAAGTTCAACTCGGTCTTTGGAATCCTGGATTTCAGCGAGGATCAACTCGACGAAGATCTGATGGAACTCTTGGCAAGGAGGGAAGAGGCCCGGAAGAATAAAGACTACGCGGAATCTGACAGGCTCAGAAAGAAGCTCTTGGAGGCCGGCATAGTCGTGGAGGACACCTCGACCGGGACCAGATGGAAGCGCGCCAGATCAGGTTAACTGGCCGTCTCCACTAGCTCAAATTCGGTATATCCTCCCGATATTATGCCGAACCCCCGGCACTACACCTCCGTTGGGCGTTGCATTGGAGGCGGTGCCGGGGAGGGCTCAGGGCCTTAGGTCGTCGAACCTCAAGAGGCCGCTCGTGCTCCGCATGCGCAGCCTCAGAATCTTGGTTGATTCAGACGGCTCCGTCCGCTCGATGGACTCTCTCGCCGAGGGGAGGTCACTCTTTGGCTTCGAACAGGCTTGGATTTACAAGCTCCAGGCGGGAATTGTAGTACAGGCCCAGAGGCAGGACTTGCTCGTAAGGCCCACCCCGCGGTCCGTCGCGTTCTCCTGCAGGGTCTTCGACGCAATCGATGTCGCCCAGACCTTGGAGTTCTTCAGGGGAGGGTCGTCCGGGTACCTCCGGCACATTAGACTGAAGAATGCCTCTCAGGGCCAGATAAGACTCCGTATCATCGACATTTCTGACCCGACTGCTGCCCAGTTCGGAGAGAACTCGGGAAGATGGGGCTCCCTGGGCGTCAACGCCTTCAATCGAGAGAGCCATGTTGCCATGGACGAAGTATCGGACCCGCCATCCGCCAGAGTGGTGGGTGCGACCCCGTCCCCCTCCAAATTCTATATGACCACCGACAGGTCAAGGGCCCAAGACCTTCAGTCCGCCGGGGAGCTGCCGGATCCCACAGCCGGCATGTCCGGCCAAGTCCTGGTGCTCTCTTCCCACGACATCGACCTCGCCCCGGGAGAGATCAAGGAGCTCACATTCGCTTCAATCTATAACCCGCTCAAGCTGGAGGCCGCCCTCTCCGCTTTCGGTGTGGTCCAGAAGGGAGAAAGGCAGAGCTCGCCCCGAGGCTTCTTCATCGCCTGTTCCGACGAAGCGGTCACGGATTCGGCCGCCTGGGCCACTTCGGCCACCGACGGGAGCAGATACTCATCATCCCGCCTGGACAGGTACGAGGGGCTTAGGGCACTGTCCCATTCCGACCCTCAGGCCACGCTGGACATCTTGACAGAAACCAAATCCATAATCCGAAAGGACGGTTCGCTCCCGCACTCGTCGGATTCTACGCGCCCCGGGATCCTGGAAACGGCGGTGTTCCTGCAGGGCGCTTCGAGTCATTTGATTCTCGCGCAGGACAAGAAGCTGTCGCGGTCGTTCTACCCACTCGCAAAGAAACTGGCGACATATCTTCTTGACTCTTCCAAGGAATACAAAATATTGACGGACAAAAGCATGCCGCAGGGCTGGCGGAGATTCCTAGGGAGGGGATACCCGACCGGGGAAATCCCTGAAGTCTCGCTGGCGGTAGCCGCCGCGCTCGCCGCGGCTTCGAAGGTTGCGCGCTCCTTGTCCAAGTCCGAAGACGCCGGGAGGTTCGCTGAGCGCGCGGCAATGATCTCCGAAGGTGTGAAGTCCAGGCTGGTCGACGACCGGGGGTACCTCGCTCTTTGCCGCGATTCGTCTGGCAGACTTCGAAACGACGAAACAATCGACATGGCCATGGCGTGCTATCGATACCCGTTCAACCCATCGGCAGAGCAGGCCGAGGCTCACAGGCTCATCGAGAAGGACTTCGACACTCCCTATGGTCCAAGGTGCGTCCCCGACTCCAACCGGGTCTACTTCAACAGAACCTACGGGAGGGGGCAGCTGGGGGCGGTGTGGCCCCGAGCCGCCCTCGCTCATGCGAGCCTGTGCTACCGGGTCGGCATGGCGGGCATTGGAGGCCTTACAGTGAAGAAGGTGGCCAAGCTCGTGATTGGGGACGTGGTCAGGCTCGGGGGCTCCCCAGGTGAGTTCCCTCAGTGGGTAGACACAGACCGTGGAGAAGCTCATGGAGACGATAGCGACTGCGTGGCAGCTTCCAGGTTCATTGAGGTTCTCATGCAGGGGGAGCTGGGTATGCCCTCGAGCCCCGAAAGAGCGTCGTTGACACCTCCAGATTCTTCAGTCCTCGGCTGGGTCATAGCTTCCGACTTTTGGGCAGGCGGGCCCTCGACAGCATTCGTCGGGCGAGCCGCAGGGAAGGCTCACCTCTTCTTCAGCGGAGGGCGCATCGAGTCCAAGAGCGGGAACAAGTTCACGGATTCCGAACAGGTCGATCTGGCCGCGAAGGGTGTCTACGCGGTCAGCTTCTTCGGACCCGGGCAGGTCATCTGCCTTGGGAACAGCACATCGTCAGCGGCCAGGGTCGCAGTGAACTTTTCGCCGAGGGCCGCCGACCTATCCAAGCATCTTTCCGTACCCCTCGAGGCCTACGACCCGGCGAAGGAATCCTGGACGAAGACCGGAAGTCTTCGAGTCCTTCCGACCATGACGTTTGAAGCCTCGCTCGGGCCAAACGAGTGGAAGGCCTTCCGCGTTTCATCGCTTTAATACCCATCAGCATTCTTGCGGCCTTCGACCTTGGGTCGGACGACCATCACATCAAACGGAGGAATACAGGTCGATACCGGTCGGACGCGGTTCGTCTTGGACCCCCCCGGCCAGGTCAGGGCTGACTTCACCTTCGTCTCGCATGCCCACATCGACCACATGCACAGCCCGTCCAAGAACGAGCGGGTCATAGCCTCGTCTGAAACGCGGGAACTTGCAATGGCCCGGGGGTACGACCTTGGCCATACGACGGAGGAGGTCGAAGGGGTCGAGCTCCTCGACTCAGGGCACATCCTCGGGTCAAGGGCCCTCAGGATTGCCGAAGAGGTCTACTACACTGGTGACGCGTCGGGTAGGGCGAGGGCCTTCCTGGGAAAATGCCGGACAAGGCGGGCGCGAATCCTCATCATGGAGACGACGTACGGGGTCCCCGACTACATCTTCCCTTCCACGGCGAAGCTGGTGAAAGACGTGAACGACCTGATAGCCTCCGCCTATGACAGGGGAAACCCGGTAGTGCTGATGGGGTACCCCCTTGGAAAAGCCCAGTTGCTGTCGTACTTCTTCTCCAGTTGGGACCCCGTCTACTACCACGAAAGCGTCGCAATGATGAACAGAATCCACATCGACCACGGCGTGCCGCTCAAGCCCGGACGAAGGTTCGACCCTGCGAAAGACATTGACCGACTACCTCACGGGCCTTGGTTGATG
>JAPCJK010000111.1 GCA_027886975.1 Nitrososphaerota archaeon | reverse complement strand
TCTTCGAACTCTAGAACGATTTCATGGTGCTCCTTCTTCGTAATCGTCTGGCGGAGCTGCGCCTCCAGCGCTTTGCACCTCTGCGCTAGCTTCTTCGCATCGTCAGCCGCGTCTTCTGCCTTGCTCATCCTCTGAACTGCTTCCGGGCCGTGGATGGGCAGCGGAGATTGATAGTCGCCGAAGTCAATATCGCTACACACAGTTATGAATTGCGGGAGAATCATCCCAGCAAAGAGATGGGGGAGCCAGTCCCGGCGGAGGCGCAATGAACCCTATACACGGCGACAACAGTCCTTTTGATTCCGACTGCTGGATTGATTGTGATTCCCGGTTCCAGTCTATCGGCCCATTGATCGAATTCTAGAGTCTAGTTGGATTAGTGTTGCGCACTTACATTGCAAAAGAACCCGGAAACAGGACCACCCTGCGAAACTTGGGCGCCGAAGACATATCCAGTTCCTTGCAGGTTTACGACCAGGCCGCATCCGAAAAGATAAGCCGACGGAGAAACATAGCCCGAGACATGCGTAGAAGTAGCACCGAATCCGTTGCTAGTTGAGTAGTTGTAAGGAACAATGGGTATGAAGAAGAAGACAAACAACAAAAGGACGATTATGATAGCTACATTCCGTCCTGTATGTCCGCTTTTGGTTGGGGCAGCTGGCTGGACCCCGAGCATGGCCAAGGGCGTCGAAGATCAGCTGATTTAACCATGCGTCCCGGTCAGATGGGAACCAATCTCACTTTGATGAGACCGACGCATTGTGGGGCACGAATGAACCCGCTAACTCGATTCCAATCATTGTGCTTATTTGACGGAGTACGAACCAGCCCCAACCTTGGACAGAGTGGCGAAGTGGGCCAGTCTCACAGCGGGAATCTCCTTGGTAAGCTGGATTGCCTACTTTCCCTCTCCTTACGGATTCGAGACTCGACCAGTCCTGGGTCTTTCGCCGATTTTTGGGGCACCTTTTGCCATATCCTTTCTCTTGAATCTGGTTCTGATACCAATGCTATGGAGGCGGCCCAAGCTCGGTTCGATTCTTGCAATTCTGCTCGGGGTTCTGTTCATCATCGGCGTAGTTTTTGACCAAGCAGGGCTGGCCACCCCAGGATTGACGCCTCCACCCTTGGTTACCACATTCGAGGTCGAAGGGTCAATTTTGTCTGTTCTGTTGGTTGTGTTAGGAGCAAAAATTTACAACTGAAACGAAAGATATTCCCGGCGGAGGCGCAACGAAACGGCTAAACGTTTACCCGGAAATGTTGGATCATGGCGTATTGCAAGGTCTGTGGCGAGGCTCTGCAAGACGACGCCAAGTTCTGCCCAAGCTGCGGAACCAAGATCGACCTGCCGTCTAAGCCGTTAGGTTCCGCCGAACAAGTCTTGGGGACCGTCCTATTCGGGGGATACTACAAGGACATCTGTTTCACAGACCGAAGAATCATTCAGTTCGAGACCATGAGGGACAGGTGGAAGTACCTCGCAAAAGTGACCATGAATCCTCCACCACTGGTCGTGGACCGAGATGGGAAGATTGATGACGTGCTGCCGTTCCTGAAGCTCGAAATCCCCCGGGGCCAGATTCGTCGAATCGAACTCAAGGACCACTCGAGGTTCGGGAGAGGTCACATCAGGGTTGTGAGGATTACAGGTGAGAACATCGAGCTAGCCCGCATCGATTTCGACGTATCAAAAGAATCATTCAAACAACTCACAAGTCTAGTCAGGGAAGCCTATCCAGAGATTTCAATCGAAAGCTGAGCCTGACGACCTGAACCCTACGCACGGTCGCTGACTGGAACCGCACTTGGTGCAACAGTCCTAAACCGATTGGCTTCCTCATCCGAAAAACTGTAGATGTGGATAAGGGATTTCGCGCTTTTGTACAGGAAGAAAGCACCTGCGGCATTGGCGGCTCCCCCGAAGAGATTCGACCACTCCACCGAGTAGATCGAGAGTCCATTTCCCACGAGACCTCCGAGCACGAATATGAAAACCAGATAGAATCCGAACCATTCAAGGTGCTTCTTCAGCGTCCTGTCGGCCGTCCTCCTGACTGCCACAAAAAGGACAACGGCACCTGAACTGACGGAGAGATAGGCAGGGCTCAGAAATATCACGAGCAGGAATAGGGGTGGATTGGTGCTGAGGCTCCCCAAAACAAGCTGACCAATGTAGACCGTGTATGCGAAGGAGATTATCACCGCCGAGATGTTGATTGTCCAGATCAGGTACCGCACTTTGCTCCAATGCAGGGTGTCTCTAAGCAACGGGTCTGTCAGGCGGGCCGCGAGGGCTGATTTGTCGACCCAGTAGAAAATCATGACGAAGGCCAGTGGAAATGACAAGAAGCCAAGGAGGCTGTAAATGTCGAGCGTCAGGGAGCTGTAATAACTCGTAGTCGCGTTGAGGGCATAGAGCACCGCGACAAGAGCGAGTCCCAGCGCCTGCTTCCTGTAGACCCCTCCAGCAATGGTTCTTCTGATGGCAAGGGCTGCGTAGGTCACGTACCCGTAGCCAAGAATCGTTGCCCCGATCAGAACCCCGGCTGCTAAATCATATGAGCTTAGCATATGGTTTTACCTCCATTCCATTTCGGGAAAAAGAGAAACTGAAGTATCCAGGCTGTGGCGGGGCCCCCATCATTTTTCTTACCTTGAGTATTGGTACGTAGCTTATTCCCTCCTCGTAGACTCTGAGGTCCAACACGCCGTCGAAGAGAGCCTGCATGGCAGTGACTACCTGAGGAGTGTGCATGCCGTCCTCCAGAGTAGCCAGCAGGACTGCGTCGTACTGCTTGATGTCTTCCATCAATTGATTCAGAAACTTGTAAATGACCTCGGAAGCATTGAGCATCAACAGAGGAGAGAGGACGTCGGTAACGATCCTGAACCTCCTGTCGCTGTTCTTTCTCATTATCTCCTTTATGTTGAACGAAAGCCCAGCCAGGTCCCCACTTTCATACTTAATCAGACCACCGTCGCTCGCAATCCAGAGTGGAACTTTTTGCTGATAGTCTACGCCATAGGCCTTCGCATCTTTGACAATTTCTCTGGCAGCTAGACGGGTCACATAGACGCAAAAATCGCCCTGGGCCAAACCTGACTGGGTAAAGTGATACCCCAGGGCCTCCTTGCCTATGCCTGGGGCCCCTATGGTCAGGATTCCAGAGCGGTCTGGGTATCCGTTTCCACCAAGGATTGTGTCAAGCTCCGAGATTCCCGTTGAGGCCAAACTATTTCCTGAATCCTTTCGCGCTGAATCCTCGGCTCCTCCTAGACTACCGATGCTGAACTGGCGAACTTAAGCACATTGATGGAATCCTTCTCTCGACTAGACAGGGCGACCTGTATGCGCGACGATCTTCACTTAACAAGTCTTAATTATTTGAAAGAGTTGGTTCGCCGCAGTGGTTCGCCACTCTCAAAGAATTTCCAAAATCGTGCGAATGACGATGGCCGACATGGCAAATCTGGCTGACAAGCGCCCCGGAGCCTTCCGTCTTGAAAATGCGGACAGCGACCTCATCCCACCTCGACACGTACTCGAGGCGACCAGGGAAGCCGTAGGCGTCGACAGGTACAACAGCTACCTTCCGCTCCACGGGCTGCCCGAACTTCGTAAGGCAATCTCACATCGCTATCGGGTGGATCATGGTCTCCGATACGACCCAGATGGCGAGGTCGTCGTCACATCAGGAGCAGGTGAGGCCATGCTCAGCTCCCTCCTCGCATTCGTCAATCCTGGAGACAAAGTTCTGCTCACTAACCCAACATATTCGGGGATGGCCCAGCGGGTCAGACTCGCCGACGGTGTGCAGAGCTTCACCAATCTGGTCGAGAAGGATGGCTGGCACCTGAACCTGAACAACCTGGAGGCGGCTGCCAAGGGGTGCAAGGTCTTCTTCTTCATGTCCCCGAGCATGCCCACCGGTGCTGTCTTCACTCTCGAGGAAACCAAGTTCATAGCCGAACTCGCGGAGAAGAACGATGCGGTCATCCTGTTCAACGCCTCCATTGACAAAATAGTCTTCGACGGGAACAAGGTGACCAACCCGGCGACTCTGCCAGGAATGAGGGACAGGACAGTGACAATCGGTTCAGTCTCGAAGAACTACAACATGATGGGCTGGAGAGTGGGGTGGGCGGCAGGCCCTGCCGACCTTGTAGGCCCCATCGAGAACGCCCACATCTTTGACGGAATCATGCCAAGCGGGATTACTCAGGCAGGCGCGACCGCGGCTCTCGCGGGTCCTCAGGGTTGGGTGAAAGACGCTGTCAGGGAATACCAACGAAGGCGAGACGCCCTCTTAGACTGTCTGGGAGAGATCAAGAAAATCGAAGCGACGAAACCCGAAGGCGGGTATTATTTCTTGGCCAACATAAGGAAGCTAAGGGTGAAGTCGCCCGAGTTCTGCCTCCGGCTCCTGAAGGAAACGAACGTCGCGGTTACACCCATGGTGGCCTGGGGAAGTGACGAGTTCGGGTATGACCACGTGCGGTTCATCTTTACCAACGAGCCAGTAAACAGGCTTGAAGAGGCCGGTCGGTTAGTCAGGCGATTCGTTCGTGCCCATTACAATCGATAGTTTGGAATTATATAACACAACGTAAAGACATTCGTTATCATGCCCTCTATTACCACCAAAGATGGGACTCAAATTTACTACAAAGACTGGGGAACCGGTCAACCGGTTGTCTTTAGCCACGGATGGCCGCTTAGCTCAGACGCATGGGAAGACCAGATGCTCTTCCTCGCCGAACACGGCTACCGCTGCATCGCCCACGACCGCCGCGGTCATGGGCGGTCAAGCCAGCCTTGGAACGGCAACGACATGGACACATACGCCGACGACCTAGCTGA
>JAPCJK010000110.1 GCA_027886975.1 Nitrososphaerota archaeon | reverse complement strand
CAGAAGACTAAGGAGACGATCAAGGAGTTCGATGATGCGTGGATGGAGTTCGTCGCCATGAACCACATGGTCCTGCCAGCAACGACCCAAGTCGAGAACAGCAAACCCTCAATAATTACCAATTGCAGGTTCTGGGACGTCTTCGGTTGATGAAGACTCACCTTCAGGGCATCAGCTCCGAGGATTAGGCCAGCCGACATTCCGTTCCCCATCACAGCTTCACTCGCTCCGCGCTCCTGGGCGAACCTCACCCAGACATGCTATTTTTCCGCGCCTCTCAATGTTGACGGCAGCGTTAAGGTCGCGGTCGAGAGTGGCACCACAAGATGGGCATAGCCACTCCCTTTCGGTCAACTTCAGCTTGCGGTTGACGAAGCCGCACATATGGCACACCTTGGAGGTCCAGGCAGGAGAGACGTACTCGACCTGGACGCCGTCCCAGCCAGCCTTGTACTCGATCTGATGCTGAAGCTCCCTGAAGGGCCACAGGGCAATCCTTCGTCTCGACGATCTGCTCCTTCCGTTGCCCTTCTGGTGGACATACCTGATTCCCTTCAACTTTTCGAGGACGAGTGCCTGCCTGCTCTCTTTGGCCTTCTGAACAATCTGCTTCGATACGCGGTTCAGGAATTGCTTCACACGTCCCTTCTCTCTCGACCCTCTGGAGAACATGCGCTTTAGTCTCTGGTCCCGGGAATGTCGCGAGGAGAAATCCCTACGCCTCAGGCCATACTCTGTGTGTAGCCGAGCCACTTCCGAAAGGTCATAGGTCGTTCCGTCTGAGAGTACGGCCGATTTCTCATTCACGTCAATTCCCACTTTGATCAGAGGAATGATGGCCTCCGTATCCTTCCAGAAGGCGATGATGATTGTGGACTCGATCATAGTCACCGAACCGCGTTTGAGGGTCTCGTCCAGCAGGAAGGAGCGTTGGTATGCCCCGTATTCGACGGGGATGAGGAGGCGCTCTCCCTTTTTGAAAGGAAGAGACAGGATTGAGTAATTGAGCGAATATTTGGCGGCGTCCATCTTCATCATCAATCTGTCTGCGGTTGGCTTTCTTTGCCATCGCTTGTGCTTCTTCACGATGCTCCAAGCCACTTCGGCAACTGAATAGGGATAGCAGGAGACGACGCCGTACCGCTCCTTGAACTCCTTGTGGATCCTGTCTCGAAGGTTCACTCTCCCTTTGATTTCCTCATCAAGACAGACGTGAATCGCATGGTTGACCATCATACGGAAGGTTTCGAGCAGCTGCTTGGTCGTCGATGTTGGTTTGTAGCTGAAGCTAACGGCCTTGACCGTCTTCACTGACGACTTATTCTTGTTTCACACTTAAGCACCAATGTGAAGAGTCAAAGGGATTGTGGGAGTCAACCAAGACTTCCCAGAACCCATCCATACCACCTACCTATCGATCTACGAGTTCCTTAGGGGTTTGGCCTATCTGGGAAAGTCGGTGACGGATTACAAGGCTTACTTAGAGTCTAACTTGGAAGTTCTCTCTCTCGACAACAAGGCGATAATCCTGGCGTCGACCGTCTACGCTGGTCTGAAAAAGAAGGGCGCCCTCGTCGAAGACCCAGACCTGCTCATAGCCTGCGTATGCATGGCGAACAGACTCCCGATTGTCACCGGCAACGTCAAGCACTTCGAAAGGTTCGTGCAGTTTGGGTTGACTGTGAGACCGTTGAACGAATTCATGGCCTCGGTTCGAAGAGGGTGACGCGTTTGCCTACGATCTCCTCCATCTCCGACAGATAGCGATTCGTTCCACGTGAAGCGGAATTTAGGCCTTCTTTTGTCTGAGCAACGCTTGGTGCAGCACGGACTGGAGCCTCCCGAGTTCATCCTTGATTCGGTCGAGCTCCCTCTCAGTTACTGAATCGTCTATCTTGGAAATCAAGCCTCTGGCCTTGTCGACCACGATTTCCACGGTGTCTGGGTCAAGGCCCATCTCTTCGACGTCGATAATCAATAGTTTGAGCTCTGCGTTCAATTTGCCCTGCTCTGCCTTGAACTCGCTGACGCCCAAAGAGCTGAAACCCTAGTTAGACTGTAGGTGGAAGGTAGGGTTCCGGGCTTCTTGGTTCCCTTTCAATAATGTCCTCGAAGGCCATGATTCTCCTGTTGCGCCCCTTTCCTTAATCTGCATTATGGATTGGTGGTCTAGGAGACCCGCCCATCGTCCTACTCTTGTGGGGAAGTTGTACTTCACCTCGCATCTTCTGAGGCCCAAGGAATACAAATCCGTCTTCCCAGACTAGACTGCTGATTCAATCTCTTCAAATACGTTGACTCGCAATTGGGTTTCGATGCCAACTTACTGTGGAGCATTCCCGGTCCTTCCAGGAAAGAGAGACTCATTGATGCAGTTCGTCAAAGACATCACGGGCCCCATGAGGAAAGACTTCGAACGGTCTCAGAAGCATCTGGGCGTGAAGAGACTTTCGTGGTTCCTTCAGTCCTCGGACGGAGCGGACTGGCTCTTGATGTACCTCGAAGCAAACGAGGTGGCCAGGGTGTTCGGCGACCTTGCTGTCTCAAAGGACCCCTTCGAAGTGTTGATGAGAAACACGATGAAAGAATTCACAGGAATGGACTTTTCGATTCCGCCGCACGGCCCTCCACCGGCTCAATTGATCGCACACGGCTACTAGTGGCTCTGATGGCCTATTGCCCCAGCTGTGGAAAGGAGGTCCTGCCGGAATCGGCCTTCTGCCCGAATTGTGGACACCAGATTGTCGCTACTATGCCTTCTCATTCCACTCCCGGCATCTCGATGGTGAGCTCAGCAGCGTACGTTCGTGCATACAAAACGCCCATTTTCGTCGCGGTCGTTCTGATTGGGGTCGCTCTCATAGGTATTGGAGCAGGAATCTACGCAATTCCGGGACGCGACTTGGCCGCCGCTTATTGTGGACCCAATCTCCCCTTCTATTCGCAGCTTTGCAACCAGGGTCAATCTATGATCATAAACGGGGTTGCCTTGGCTCTGGTCGGGGTAATCATGCTCATCTTCGCGAGCTTCTGGTACGCCCGAAAGACGACCCCATAGTGCGAATCGGTTCATTTAGCCCGACCCCTTGCAGTAAATAGGCCACACACTTTCGCAGACCTCCCCTGTAGCGTTTGGTCAGAAGCTCAGTCCTGTTTTATATGAGGATCCGCTCCAGCTCATTGAATGCTCTCGGCATTTAGGTACAGACTCTATCCCAAAACTGACCAGGAGAAGCGGCTCAATCGCTCCCTGATTTTGCTGTGCGGACTCTACAACGACCTGAAGGCCGAAGAGATGAGAAGATACAGAAAAGATCACAAGTCTACTCCAAAGACAATGTTCAGGACGTTCGCCCTGAACGCTCGAAAGCACGATGAGCGACTTCGAGACATTCACAGTCAAGTGGTGCAGAACGTCGGTGACAGAATTCATCGGTCATTTCGGAACTTCTTCGAAGGCAGAGCAAGATTCCCGAAATGGAAGAAACCCAACAGGTACAACTCGCTGACCTTCACTCAATTTGGGTTCAGGTTGAATCCAGAGAAGGGACTCCTGCTCTTTGGTCTTGGATACGTGAGAATCTTCGTTCACCGCCCACTGCTAGGCAGGGTGAAACAACTGACGATCAAACACGAGGCAGATGACAAATGGTGCGCCATTTTCATCACTGAGCGGGACGAACCGACGGGAAGACCTCTCACCGAGATACCAATCACCAAGATCAGGGGCGCTGACATGGGCCTGTCGAGCTTTGTGACGTTCGATGACTCGACATCAGCGGAGTACCCGGAGTTCCTGAGGCGATCGGAGGGCAAGATCGCTCGACTACAGCGCCACTTCATGCGGAAGCATAAAGGCTCGCGGCGCCGCCGTGAACTCGGCCGCAGGCTCGCCAGGCTGCACTTGCATGTCGGACACCAACGAGAGGACTTTCAGAATAAGTTAGTTCACCGGATATTCTCGGAGAACGACGTCCTCGTCTTGGAGAAGCTACACATTTCCGGGATGCTCCGCAATCACTTACTCGCCAAATCCATCTCGGATGCGTCGTGGAACAGCTTCGCCAAGAAAGCTTCATTCAAAGCTAAATCGATGGGCAAACATCTCATATTCGTTGATTCGTGGGGGACCACACAGTTGTGCCATAATTGCCTGGGATGGGTCCCGAAGGCTTTGGGAGAACGGAAGCACAGGTGTCTCTCCTGCGGCATCGATGTTCCGAGAGACGAGAACTCGGCTCTTCTCATCAAGAGGCTTGGCATCCTAAGAAGCCCGACCCCGGACAGGGGTCCGTCACCCGCAGAGCAGCGGCCTCTGCCCTCCCTCAGGGAAGTGGTAAGCCAACGCAGGGAAGCGGGAAGCCTACCCACACAGGGCTAGGAGGATGTCACTCCGTTGTCACTGGGATTTCGAAAATCCCAAAGTCTGAGTTTCAATAGACATATATTTGCTCAAGCGTGCAAAAAGACGGGGACAAGTCTGCAGGCAACGAAAATTCCTCCTGTGCGATACGGCCGATTCAACAAAGCCGGCTGGGTTCCTTCTCGCTCCAAGCATTCAACAATCGACAATAACAACGGAATAAGGCGTCTCTTTCAGCAGCAGATGATCCGAGCGAAGCGGGCGGGAACCTGGTTCAGACTCCGCAGGCAGGAGAGGGGTATGTACGAACTGGCCATGAGGCTGAAGGTCAGGCTTCAGAGCCCAGACCTTCTGAAGGCCCTAGTCTCAGTGCTGAAGGGCCTCAGGGAGAAGTTCGACGTCGGGTACAGGGCCCTGATGAGGGCCGCCAGCATTGCTTGGGCCTTCTCCGATGCCGCTGTCAAGGGAGGGAACGACAAAGCCCGAGAGTGGCGGCACGATTGGAACTATATCAGGTTCCTTGCGAGAGGGCTGGAAAGTACCTAATCCGTTGCTAAAGTTTAATAACAAATTCCGCACGGTATCCT
>JAPCJK010000011.1 GCA_027886975.1 Nitrososphaerota archaeon | reverse complement strand
CATAAACCCCTTCACTTTGGAAACGATTCTGATGGCGGGGCTCAGGACCCCCACATTCATTCTCGGCACGGTCCTCTGGCCTTACATTTTTTCCGTGATACTTTTCATTCCCCAGCTCGTCGTGGGAATAGTGTACTTTCACGCAAACCTTCTCGTGAACCCCATAAGTTTCGTACTCGCCATGGCAATCTCATCCGTGATTGTCTTCTCTCTCGCGATGGTAAGCACCGCCTTCCGAATAGTGACGAAGACAAGCGACCCCGTAAGCTGGGGGCTCACCATCGCTGCGAACCTGTTCTCTGGGATAACCTTCCCCGTCCAGCACCTGAACGACTACGTCCCCGGGTTGTCGAACATATCTTGGATCCTCCCCCAGACCTGGGTGTACCACATTGTGAGGCTCTCCACCCTTGAGAACGCCTCGCTCCTCGACCCAGGTGTGGCACTGAGCTTTGGTATTGCGGCGCTCTTCGGAGTTATTCTCCTCCCGCTTAGCTACTACGTCTTCCGCTGGGGACTCACCAGGGCGAAGAGAGATGGGACCCTCGGGCACTTCTAAATTGGAAGAATCCAGGGGGACCCCCCGTTGAAGTACAGCATCTGCATAACCCATTACAATGACAGGGAGACATTGAAGGGAGCCCTGGATAGCCTGCTCCCACAACTCGACTCATCCTACGAAGTGGTGATTTCTGACAACATGAGCGACGACGGCTCAGAAATTGTCCTTGATGAGTACGCGAGGAGCGGCGCAATCAAACTCGTCCGGGGAAAGTGGTCAAGAGGCCTGGGGCGTCAGGCGGCGATGGTCAACTCAGCCGGAGAGCACATCATAGCTCAGTTAGACATGGACGATGTGTTCAACCCCATCCTCCCTGAGCTCGTCGGCATCTACCACTCAACGTCCGAGGGGCGCATCCTCGCCGTGGTGTCAAGGCCGGGAGACTGGACTACGAACATCACCATCGGCCCGCGTTCGCTGATATCGGAGCTTGGGGGATGGAGGAATCTGCACTACGGTGAAGACTGGGACCTGTGGAGCAGGGCCGCGAAATTGGGGAAATACTCCTGGACGATATTCCCAATCGTGGCAAGGTCCGGCCGCCACGTGGAGAGGAGTTGGGGGATGGGTTTGTTCAGGTTCCGTGTCAGGAAGTACACGGATGAACTCAGGCTTGGGAGAAGGGTCTTCGAGGTGGGCGAGACTGTCAGCGTAGCCCAAAGGGGCGCATTCTTCGTTGCCAGACTTTCAGCACCTTTCCAAGGAGCATATCATGACAAGTTCAACCGAGACTTCAGCTGCTCGGACCCCAAATATTTCGTACCCCTAAAGAGCGAAGTCCAGAGGAGAGCTGAAGCAGTTTGAAGCAGGTAGTCGCCAGCGCCGGAAAGGTCAAGGTTCTCGTAGTCCCAGCTCCAACGTGTGGACCCGACGAAATTCTGGTGCGGTCGGCCTTCTCGCTCATAAGCACAGGGACAGAGTCCTGGACCATCGAGGCCACCGAACCGCTGACCACGCGCGAAGTCGTGGGTGACCGCTCGAAGTTGAGGAAGGCACTGAACCTTACGGCGAACGTGTGGAAGACGGAGGGGACGAGCGGTGTAATCGACTACGTGAAGTTCGTGCGAAATCCTCAGGTTGCGTTGGGGTACAGCGTCTCCGGACAGGTAGTGAAGGTAGGAAGAAACGTGACAGACATTGTAGTGGGAGAGAGCGTCGCCTGCGCCGGGGAGGGAAAGGCATGCCACGCCGAGTTCATAGCAGTCCCTCGGAACCTCCTTGCCAAGGTCCCCGCCGGGGTGGACCTCGAGGAGGCGGCCTTTGCCACCGTCGGCGCCATCGCACTTCACGGTTTCCGTCGAAGCGGATCTCAGATCGGGGAGACCGTGGGAGTCATAGGCGCTGGGCTCGTGGGGAACCTTACCGTCCAGATAGCAAAGGCTGCGGGCTGCAGGGTGGTGGCAATCGACCTGAGGGAAGACAGACTCGAGCTCGCAAAGGCAGTGGGGGCTGACCTGACTCTCTCATCAGAGGATCCCCGACTCGCAGACCACGTCCTTCACTTTTCCGGTGGGAAGGGCCTGGACAGCGTGATAGTCTGTGCGGCAACCGCGAGCAGCGAGCCTGTGAACCTTGCGTCCAGGTTGGCCAGGGACAGAGCGAAAATCACCATTGTCGGGAGAGTGGGTATGGACTTCGAACGGAAGGACTACTTCCAGAAGGAGCTGGAAGCCGTGATGTCCCGCTCCCTTGGGCCTGGGAGGTTCGACCCTGCCTACGAGTTGAAGGGGCAGGACTACCCCGTTGGCTACGTAAGGTGGACACTCGCGCGCAACCTTGAGGGATTCCTGGCCCTGATCTCGGAGAAAAAGATAGATACGAGAAAGTTGCTCGCAGGAGTCTATCTAGTCGATGATGCAGGAGCAGCCTACTCCTCCCTGGTGAACGAGTCGAAGGTGGCCGTCCTCCTGAAATACGACCAGTCCGTCAGTCAGGCCAAGGAACTTGGTTCGCTGGGGCGCGCCAAGCAAAAGGCCGAGGGGAGGATACAGGTCGCCCTTGTCGGACCAGGGAACTACGCCAAGGAGGTCCTTATCCCTGCCCTGCGGCGCGACTCCTCGTTCAACCTTCGCTGGATTGTTTCTTCCAGCCCGCTGAACGCGAAGCGCCTTGGAGAAAGATACAGGTTCGAGAGATACGGGACCGACTATTCGGAGGTCCTTGAGGACAAGGATGTGGACCTCGTGGTGATTACCACCCCGAACAACCTCCATTCGGAGATGGTCACACTGGCCGCAAAGGCGGGGAAGACAGTCTTCGTAGAGAAACCCCTCTGCATCAATGAGGAACAGCTCCGTGAGGTCGCGGACGTCCAGCGTGAAACTGGGGCAACCATAATCGTTGGCTTCAACCGCAGGTACGCGCCCCTTGTCAAAAAACTCAAGGAAGAGATGGTGAAACTCGACGGGCCCTTCCTCCTTAGTTACCGGGTAAACGCTGACTACATTTCAAAGTCGCGCTGGGTCCAGGACCCAGAGATAGGAGGGGGAAGGATTGTCGCGGAGTGTTGCCACTTCATCGATCTCTTCGACTTCCTGTTAGGCTCTGGGAGACCGGAAATCAAGGTCACCACTGCAGGTATCACAGACTCAACTACGGTGACCAGGGACAACCTCGTTGTCGCACTGAAATACCCCGAGGGGTCTGTCGCGTCTCTAACATATTCCGCCTTGGGGAACAGACGTATGGAAAGAGAGAGGCTGGAGGTCTTCGGGCAGGGGACCGCCTTCGTGCTCGATGACTTTGCTTCTCTCGAAGTCATAGAGCCATCCGGGACGCGTAGATTCTCGAAGAACTCTCCCGACAAAGGGCACGCCTCTGAGCTCCAGGAGATAGAGAAGATGATCAGAGGCCGCCCCTCTTCCATCGTCACCTTCGCCGACGCACTCGAATCCACCCGGATAACCTTTGAAGTGGAGGCCCTGGCGAGAGGTCATCCAGCCGAAGAACGGAAAGCTGACGAATAAGGGATTGTCAGCCTCCGAAAGTGGGAAGGGAACCGCCCGGGTCAGCGTCGTGGTGACTGCCTACAACAACGCCATGTCTCTAGGAGAGTGCCTTACCAGTCTCTCGGCCCAATCCTTCGAGTCGAAGGATATCGTGATAGTCCTAGACACTTCTTCTACCGACGACACCGCAGGGGTTGTGGATAGCTTCTCAAAGTACAATGATTGCAGAGTGGTGAAGTGCGCTGGGGTCGGAAGGTCGAAGGCACGCAACCAAGGCTGGAGGAGTACTGACAGCGAGATAGTTATGTTCGCCGATGGGGATGACACTTTCGAGCGTCATTATCTTGCGAAAGCCGTGGAGTCCCTGGACTCGAATTTGAACGCGGGTGGCGTGTCCGTCGGAGGTACCGCCCTCCCGGCGTCGAACCCGGTCCTGAGAAGGTATTACAGGTCGTTCGGTGGGACGGACGCCAGGTTCGACGAAAGGGTACAGGCCGACCCCGGATGGGCCTGGGTTTACAGACGAGAGTGCCTGGCCGATGTAGGGGGGTTCGACGAATCGCTCGCCCAGGCCGAGGACAAAGACCTTTGCGCCAGGGTCAAGGAGTTGGGTTACAAGATCTCCTACGTAGGAGGAGTGAACTGGTATCACAGAAAGCCGGAGACCTTCTCAGGGCTCATCCGGAAGGAGTGCGCCGGGGGGCGAAGGAGGGTGGTCTTCGAAGCGAAGCGCAAGGATGTGCTTTCGGTGCTGCTCAACCTTGCCCCTGTTGCCTTCGTTGTTCTGGTGCTTGCTGTGATTCCCATGGCAGGACTTCTGCCTGCGAGTCTCGTACTTGTTGCCGGAGTCATCCTCTACATGCTGGTGGCGGTCTTGGGGCACAGGACACGTTCTGGTTCTGTTAGCGATACAGTTGTTTCCTCCCCTATAGCCGTCGCCGCAAAACTGGCTTACAGCTTGGGAGCAGTCTACGGCCTCCTCATCCTCTCGATGGCAAGGGCAGGGATGAGCAGCCGCGACCTCGGGCGGGCTTGAACATGCCCGCAGCGAAACGGACCGCCTCGAAAGCAAGACTCCATCATGCGCTTGTCACGGGGGGCGTAGGGTTCATGGGGTCGCACCTGACGAAGGAGCTTGTCCGTCGAGGGTTGGAAGTCACTGTCCTCGACAACCTGTCTTCAGGCCCGAGGGCCGACTCGATACGCATCCTCGCCTCCAAAGGGAGGGTCACCCTCGTCCGAGGCGATTGTACTTCTTCTCGGGACGTGAGCAAGGCCCTGCAAGGGGTTGACACCGTGTTCCACTTGGCGGCGAATCCCGAAGTCAGGCTCGAGCTCAACGACATGGAGAACTGCTTCCGGCAGAACGTCCTAGCCACCCATGTAGTTCTCCAGTGTGCCTCGGGGACATCCGTGAAGGACTTCGTCTTTTCTTCTTCGTCCACTGTCTACGGTGAACCGAAGGTCCTCCCCACTCCAGAGGACTATGGCCCCCTCCTGCCGATATCCGCCTACGGAGCCTCCAAGCTGGCGTCGGAGGCGCTCGTCTCGTCCCACTGCAGCAGTCTAGGCATGAATGGGGTCATCCTCCGCATTGCGAATGTCGTCGGTCCCGGGAGCACTCATGGGGTCGTCTATGACCTTGCGAAGAAGCTGCGTGCTAATCCGCATGAGCTGGAGTTGCTCGGCGACGGGACTCAGAGCAAATCGTACCTCTTTATCGATGATTGCATCGACGGGCTGATGGCTGCCGTGACTCGGAGTGGGCCGGGGGTTTCGCTTTACAATCTTGGGGGATCCGACCAAGTCCAAGTTTCGGAGATTGCAAGAATCGTGGTCCAGAAAAGCGGCCTGCAAAACGTGCAAGTAAAGTACACCGGGGGGGTCGATGGAGGGAGGGGATGGATGGGGGACGTGAAGACGATGCTACTCGACGCGACCAAGATCACAAAGTTAGGATGGTCTCCCAAATTGAATAGCAGACAGGCGGTTGAAAGGATGGCAGAATCCCTCTTCCGCGGAGCATCCGTCCCTTCGAAGCGCAATCGAGGCCAGTGAGTTTGATTTCCCGGGTCTGCAGGCTGGTGTGGGATTACCCCCAAGGCGGGCGCTCAACATATGGACTCCAGCCTGTCTTCGTCGGTCTTTCGGAAGCACAGGTTAGGCAAGGGTACGATGTCCATGTTGTGTCTCCCTCCAACGGGAGCCCCCCTGAGGAAGAGGTCCGCGGAGTCCGAGTGCATCGCGTGCCTCCCCCATTTACGCTGAATTCGATGAGACTGGTCAGAAGGCTGGCCGGCGCCGGGCCTGAGTGGGTCGTCCACGCCCATGCGACCTGCGGTTTCGCCCTCTTTACGACAAAGTACTTCAGGTCTTTCCCTCTCGTTTGCCACGTGCATGGGACCTCGAGGTCGCACCACACCCCTCTGACCCTTAGAGGGGGTACCATCACTCGAAATCAAAATTCACTCTCAGTTGACTACCATATGTTTCGCGAGCGAATCTTCTGGTCCAGCGCCGACAAGGTGCTCACCGTCAGCGCAGCTTCCAAGGGAGACGTGACAGGATTTTACAAAATCAAGGAGAGCAAAGTGAGCGTAGTCTACAATGGAGTGGACGCGAAGACATTCTACCCCGGCACCCCGACCCAGCTCCCCGACGCAATCGCCCACCTCCGGGGCAAGCGCACTATCCTCTACGTTGGGCATTTTGGCCTGAGGAAGGGAATAACCTATCTGATTAGGGCGATGGCAACGATAGGGAAAGAGGTCCAGGATTCCCACCTCCTCTGCGTGGGGGGAGTCCCCAAGTGGCTTGGCGGGGTGGACTATCTGAAGATTCTAAAGAGGGAAGCGGATTCTGCTGGGGTTGCCGGCAGGGTGACGTTCTTGGACGCGGTCCCAAACTCTGAGCTGGTGGACTTCTACAGGGCTTCGGAGGTATTCGCCCTCCCTTCCTATTATGAAACGTTCTCCAAGGTCGCGATAGAGGCGATGGCATGTGGGATACCGGTGGTTGCAACGGATGGAGGAGGATTGCGCGAAGTGGTCGACAACAACGAAACGGGAATCCTCGTTCGATTTGGCTCCGCGAGTCAGCTTGCCGGCGCGATATTATCGCTGCTTCAGGACACGAAAACGGCCCGTCGGATGGGGAGGCTTGGACGGGCCAAGGTCGAGACCAAGTTCACTTGGGATTCGGTCGCGACGCGCGTCACTGATGCCTACAGGGAACTCTCCCGGTAAGCGTGCTCGTCTGATGTGGAGAGGAACACAATTGGCCGCCAATCAACGGGCGAAATCAGTGGGACCGGAGTCCGTTATCGTAGTCCTTTCCCCTCATGTTGATGACGCCACACTTTCGGTTGGGGGGTCAATTCTTCTTCTCGGAAGAATGAATGGTGTGACGGTCTACAATTTGTTCTCCATTTCCGACCACACCCGCAGCACGAGGTTCAGTAGCACTATCTTGGCGACTACTGTGAGGTTCCTGGAGGAGCAAATCGCTGCGACGCTCATCTCATATTCTCCCCGCTTCTTCGTTCTCCAGGACAGCTCGCTCAGGAGTAAAGAGGAGAGAAGTATGGTCCAACGTCTTGGGACCATCTTGCGGAAAGAACTCGCCAGGGACAAGCCAGATGTGGTCCTGGTCCCCATGGGAGTAGGTGGGCATCCAGACCATGAAGTCGTGTTCGATGCGTTCATCGGACTCTTGCAAGAGGGGAGCGTCTCGAAGGAACAAGTGCGACTTTACGAAGATGTCCCCTACGCCAACCCCTCGAGCGTCGAGTCAAGAATTGCGAAGTTGAGTCACCACTACGGACTGCGCCTCAGCCCTGAGTTCGTGGACATCACCGGCGTCTTTCCGATGAAGATGAAGGCAGTGGGTGTGTATCGGTCTCAGTTTCAAAGTAAAGACATGAAGCGCATCAGGGACTATGCAAGGTGGATTGGAGAGCAAGGCAAAGTATCCTCCAGGGGACCTTCCAGGTTCTACGAACGCCGATGGCTCATCCAATAGGGGAGATGCATAGAAGTGCTCGAGTCAACGGTTCGGCATCTTAGATCGAGAGTCTCGGTCTGACTCTGGAAAGGGAAGAGAGACGCCAAAAGTAGCCCACGTCATCGACCATTTCCTGCCGCTGAACCTTCCTCTGATCTACGACCAAATTAAATCTCTTGCTTTATCCAACTTCTCGCCTCTTGTCCTGAGTCTAAAGCGAGACAACGCAGATGTCTTCCCGATGGACCCTGTGTTCGCCTTTCACTCCTTGGGCGCCCTCAGGAAGAACACCATCAGGGCTAGGGCCGCGATGATGGGCGAATCGTTTGGGGTTCCCTACTGGCTCGAAGTGGCGAGGAGAGAAAAGCCGGGTCTGATCCACAGCCACTTTTCGTGGATGGGGCGAGCTTCCCATGAGCTCAAGCTACATCTCCATGTTCCCTTGGTCATGACTCTCTACGGAGAAGACAGTGTGAAAAAGTCGCCAGACGTTGATACGCTCGAAGTCCTCCGAAGGACGCTCGGCTATGCAGACGAGATCATCGCAGTCTCCCAATATGTTTGCGACCGAGCAAGCTCCATCATGGGGAACGGATTCGCCGCCAACGTAGTCAGCCCCGGAGTTGACACTAAACTGTTCAGTCCGGGCGCACCTCGCTCCCAGGACGGAAGGTTCGTGCTCGGTGCGGCAGGTCGCTTCGACAAGGTCAAGGGACTCGGCACTTTGCTCGAAGCATTCAAAGGATTGACGAAGTCGGCTCCCAATGCGGTGCTCAAGGTAGCAGGAGGAGGCGGAAACGACCTTGGGGTCCAAGAACAGGCTGCAAAGCTTGGAATAGCAGACAAGGTCGAATTCCTCGGATGGCTACCCAGGAGCGGGCTCCCAGACTTTTACAGAAGCCTCGACGTGTTCGTTCTTCCCAGCACAATCTTTCCCAGCGGGATAACCGAAGCACTGGGGATGGTAATGATAGAAGCGCAGGCGTGTGGGATTCCAGGGGTCGGGTCGAGTGTAGGGGGTATTCCAGAGACCGTCCTCCCGGGCGAATCGGCACTCCTGGTGCCTCCAAATGATCCTTCGGCTCTTCAGGCGGCGCTTGAAAGGACTGCGGGGGACCGGCAGCTACTGCTTAGGCTGGGAGAGGCGGGTCGCCGTAACGTCCTTGAGAAATTCGACCTGATGAAGCAGACCAGAATATTGACCCAGCTCTACGAAGAAGTCTTGAGCGGGGCAGGCGACAACGAAAACAGATGAAAATCCTCCTCGTTGCGCCCAAGTTCCCCCCTGACGGGACCGGGGGGGTAGAGAATGTAGTCAAGATGCTCTGCAATGAGCTCCGACTCGACGGCCACTCTGTAAGCGTGGTAACACGGTTCCATCGCACCCATATCAAAGACCCGCAGGTCCACCAGGTACGCGGAGGGACGGGGGAGTTCGGAGGCTACTCCCAGTGGGCGATTAGAGCTTGGAGAGAGCTCAGAGGCGGAGACTATGACATCATACATTTCAACGGGTTCGAGGGACAAATCCTCTCACTCTTCCCTCTGCTCGGTGCGCCCCGGGTGGTGCACATTCACAACTCGGTTACAAGGGAGGATGCCTGGTACGCCCAGGACTTCATTAGGCACAACATGGGCCAGCAAATTGTGACGAATTCGTTCAGACATGCGGGGCTAATCATCTCCCCTACATCGGTCGCCAAGAGAGACCTGGTCGAAAGTGTTTCGGGCATCAACGCCGATAAGATAAGGGTCATCCCCAACATGGTCGATACCCGATATTATTCAAGAAGGGCCGTCAGGAGTTCCGTTCGTGAGACCCTTGGTCTAGATGGCAAGTTTGTCATTCTGTACTTCGGGAAGATCAAGCGGACAAAGGGCATCGAGGACATCTGCAGGGCCTACGAGATGCTCAGGGATAAGCTCGACTCCGCGCTGATTATCGGAGGGGCTCCCACTGCCACTGACAAATTCGCGAGATATCTCAGCGAGCGTTACCCGGGGGTGATTTTCACTGGAAGGGTCGAGGATCCCAGGCCATTCTATGCGGCGGCTGACGCCTTCTGCATCTACACTACTGGATTCGCCGGGGGGGAGGTATTTCCGGTGGCCCTTGCGGAAGCGATGTCAATGGGCCTTCCAATAGTCTGCTCGGACAATCCCATCTTCAGGGAGGTGACCTGCGGGAACGCAGTGTTCGCACCGCCGGAGGACCCAGGAGCCCTCGCGCGAGCATTCCTTGAGCTGTCACGGGATCCAAGCAGGCTCCAAGAGCTGGCGGAAGAGAGCAGGGCGTTGGCGGAATCATCTTACGATATCAAGAAGGTCGCCCCTCAAGTAGTGGAGGCCTATGAGTCACTCGTCGGGCTGGAGCGAGGAGGGAGGACCCAGCTCTTAGCGAAGGCCCAGGAAGAATCACGACAGATAGGTACGGTCCCATAGTCCGGAAACTGCACATCCCGCAATGATTACTTCTAGAGGTATCGCCCGCCCGGCCTTCTCCCTTGGAGTCGTGATTATCTTGCTAATTCCCGCCTTCCTCTATCTCGCGCCCCAGTCCGGCGCCGCTTCGTCACCGCAAAGAAGACTTGGATTCGGCTTCATTGGTATCGGGAGCCTCAGGGGAGCGGGCTTCTCTGCGAGCTCATTCTTCAAGGGTTACTTTCTCACCCCTCCATATCCTTCGACGGTCCAACTGCTCGAAAACAACGGCATCGGCGAAATCATGGACCAGAATAACGTGAACTTCATCCTCTCGCTTATGCAGTATGCAAGCGCCTATCCCAACATCAAGATCGGCTTGGAAGTTGCGTTCAACGTTAGTGACTCGACCCAATGGTCGGTGTTTGTTAGTACAATCAACATATTGAAAAGTTCCCCGTATTCCTCCTCCATTGGCTTCGTAGGATTCGCCGTCGAACAACTCAACATCATAGACGGCGGGGCAGTTGGGGTCTTGGTCGACAACGCATTCTCTCAGGCCAATGAGATCATCACTGGGAATGGATGGCAGTTCATCAGCTATTATCCCCAGGGCTGGCAAGGCACCATTGGAGGCTCCAACAATTGGCTTTTCACCGACCACACAAACTACCCCACTGGCGACACGCAGGCCAACCTTAACGACGGATTGGGTTCCACCAACATCGTAGGGCAGACCATCGGCTCGGATGGATTACAGCCCTTCCCCAGCGTTGGATGTTCGAGCGTATACGGATACGATATGCCGGCCTGGTCGACTCAGACCTTTGCCGAAGGTTTTCTGGGGAGCGGTTACAACAGCCCCGCGCCCTGCCACAACATCGTGACTAGCAGCGGCTTCCCACCCACGATAGACCAGGCGATTTCAGCAGCGGCTTCACTCCCTGCGTCGAACCGCCAATGGGTGCTGATACTTGGTGGAAACTCTGCCGACGGCTACGGAGCATTAAGTTCCTGCGGGTGCATCTACACCTACTCAGTCGGAGCCTCGGGGGTGAGCTCACACTTCCTCTGGGACAACGTTGTATTCAGAGGAACCGTGAACAGCTGGGTCCAGGCCAATCCAGGGATCTTCTTGCTTGGAAATCTGACGAGGACTTCCTCTACCACGACAAGTAGTTCATCCGCGAGCCAGACAAGCGACTCCGCGACAACGGTGTCATTTGTTAGTTCCACGTCGGCCACCACAAGTACTAGGACAACTTCATACCCGACGACGTCTACGACAACCATCAGCACTGGGAAGACCGAAAGCGGAAGTACACAGACCTCTACGACCCCAAGCCAATCAGGGCCAGACGGTACCGTCTTCACCATCGCCTCAATAGCCCTCATCGTTGACCTCGGGGTGCTCGCTGTCCTGGCTCGACCTTCGTTGTTGGCCCGGCGCGGGAGTCGGTCCAGAAGCAATAACTTGGCTGGAAACGGTTGAGACACTTTCAGTTTGAAGGCTTGGTAGCTGTATGCAGTGCGAGGAAAAAATATTGCAATGATAGAATTGGAAGATATGTCCAAAATCTATCTTATGAGTCGGCAAGTATCATTAACGAAGTGAAAACTTTTGATTTCGGTTCTAGTTGGATTCAGACTCGAAGGGAAACGATTGGGTCCGCGCTCGGAAACTCGTGTCAGCTGGATTCGTTGTACTCCTCGTGATTCTCTCCTCGACCTACGCTTCCCCCGCCTTCGCTCAAGCGCTTCAGAACGCAATCGGGCACGGGTCAGGGGCACAGTTCTCCTCGAGCCCCCTGACCCCATCGACCCCCCAGCGCTTCGGATTCGGTTTCATTGGAATCGGGAGCCTCAGGATAGCAGGATATTCTGCCAGTTCTTTCTTCAATGGGATGTTCCTGACTCCACCCTACCCATCCACAGTCCAGCTTCTGATGAACAATGGGATTCAAGAAATCACCGATCAGAATAATATCAACTTCCTCCTTTCGCTGATGCAGCAGGCAAACGCGTACCCAAACGTCAAGGTAGGGCTGGAGGTCGCATTTGACATAACGAATCCATCCCAATGGACGGGTTTCACCAACACCATGACCACCCTCCACAGTTCGCCCTATTCTTCATCCATTGGCTTCGTCGGCTTCGCCGTCGAGCAGCTCAACATTGTGGATAACGGAGCGACTGGCTCAACGGTGGACAACGCCTTCGCCCAGGCCAAAGGGGTCATCACAGCAAATGGATGGCAGTTCGTCAGCTACTACCCGCAGGGATGGCAGGGCACGAATAGCGGCTCGAATAACTATCAATTCACAGCACACACAAATTATCCGACAGGGGACACCCAGGCGAACCTCAACGATGGGTCTGGCTCCTCCAACATCGTCGGGCAGACCATCGGGAGCGACGGACTCCAACCGTACCCGAGTATCGGGTGCTCTACAGTCTATGGATACAACGAACCCGCATGGTCGACCCTGAGCTTTGCGGAAGGCTACCTCGGGACTGGTTACAACAACATTGGCCCGTGTCACAATCCGGTCACCAATGCCGGCTATCCCCCGACCGTCAACCAAGCGGTCGCAGCAGCGGCTTCTGTCTCGGCGTTTAACCGTCAATGGGTCTACCTGCTCGGAGGCAACACGGCGAACGGTTACGGTGCCCTCAGCTCCTGCGGCTGCTCCTACACCTACCAATCCGGTGCGTCAGGGGTCAGCAGCCACTTCATGTGGGACTACCTTCCCTTCAGGGCCACTGTCTCCGGCTGGATTGCCGCTAACCCCGGCGTGTTTTTGACCTCCACCGGAGCGCAGCCACCCACAACTTCGACTTCCTCGACGACAACGTCGACTTCTCCAACCACAACAACTTCGACGTCGACCTCCTCCAGCTCGAGCACTTCCGCCACCTCCACGACCTCGAGCTCCTCCACCTCAGCTTCGTCAACGACCACGAGCTCCTCCTCGACGAGCACCACAAGCTCCCCAACGTCATCGACTACTAGCACCACTACGTCGACTCAGTCCTCGACTGCAACCTCCACTTCGACTAGTGTCACGACGACGACAACCACGATAGTCACGACAACGACAATCACTTCTGTTTCCCAACCCTCATTAGCTCTGGGCCTCTCGCCCTCCATCGGGTCGGTCGTTCAAGGCGGAGTCGTAACTGTCAACTTGGCCGCATTCATGCACGGAACAAACCAGATGGGAGTTCTATCTGCCCCGAACCTTGCCCCAGGATTTACGGTTAGCTTCTCACCAACTCAAAGCATTAGCAGTTTCTCTTCTACGATGCAGGTCCAAGTCTCTTCCGCGGTATCCACAGGGACCTACTTCGTTATAGTATCGCTAACTTCGGGCGGAATCTCAGCCGCGGTTACTTATACGCTGTATGTCTCGGCGGCGCCCATGCAATACTACTTACTGCTCGAAAGCCTGCCGTCAAGTGGAGGAACTACGATTCCAGCCCCGGGCAGATACCTTTCAGCGCCCAACAGCTCGTTTTCGGCAACTGCCTCCCCAATGGCGGGGTACACGCTGGATCACTGGACACTGGACGGGCAGTCCGTTGGGAGCTCAACAGTAATCACAGCTACGATCAGACACAACAATTCTGCTCTTGCGGCGATCTTCAGGCCGCTCAGCGCCGGCTCCCTGGCACTAGCCGAAGTGACCTTCTGGTCTTTGGAGGGCTCGCACACAATACAGGTCGACGGGTCCAGCTACACACTTCCCACCGTGTTCTCCTGGCCAGTGGGCTCCAACCACAGCATCACCGCCACATCCTCCACGTCCGACCAGACTAGGTGGGTATTCCAGCGATGGTCTGGTTCAATCAAGAGCAGCTCGCCACAGGCCACCCTGAAGGTGAGTTCCTCGATGGATGTCATCGCCGAATACCAGACCCAGGTCCTATTGCAACTCAGGTTCACGGACTCTGCAGGTGCGCCAATAAGGCCAGACAGCGCTAGCCTGTATGGGCCTTCGGGAAGCGTTGACGTCCCGGCGAGCGGCCAGGTCTGGATTGTGGAGGGGGCGCGATACACTCTTCAGAGCGTATTCTATATGGGAATCGACGTCGGGCCGGGGGGACAGTCCAGCGTCATCCCTTCAACTACCCCGACTACCCGGACGATCCCTCTCCTTGTCTATGACGTTACCACAAAGATAACAGACATGTTCGGGATGCCCCTTCAAGGAGCCTTGGTATCGATTACAACCGCGAACGGCCAAGTCTTGGCGTCTCGGTCCGACAGCGCCGGACTGGCGAGCTTCACACACGTGCCTCTCGGGACCTACACCGCTCACGTCAGCTACATGGGCCTAACCTACGATGTGGCCCAGAGTTCGGCTGGCTCAAACACCCTCGCCGTGGCAGTCGCTTTGAGCTACCCGATGCTCGCTCTGGTCGCGCTATTGGGGAGCGGTGCTTCTCTATATCTCCTCAGAGGATTCTTGAATCGCAGAAAGCTAGAATCCCAATGGTGACTCAGCTGAGCACGGCGTTTCCAAAACTGACTCGTTTCCAGATTCGGCCCAGCGTGGCAGTCCTTGCGTCGCTTGCCTAGAGACAACTTGACGTGACGAGGCTCCTGCTGGTAACGTTCGACCCGCCGGAGAACATAGGTGGGATTGAGGGCCGGTCCAGGCACTATGCCGTAGAGCTCCGGAGAAGAGGGCACTTTGTGGAAACTGCCAGTCTTTCCCCAGGATACCTGCAAGTCAAAAGAGTGGAAGGCGACCCCAGCATCGTCAGGTTGAATTCGTCGACCGCGCGATTGCCTTCTTCACTCTACACTTCGATAAGTATGGTCATAAAAGACTCTCTGAGTGCTCTGCTCCTCGTCAGCGGATCAATAACGCTCTACGGGCTGGCGCTCTCGGCCTACTGCCGCGCAAGCGGGCGTCGTGTTGTGGTCTTCCTTTACGGCCGGGACGTATTGCAAGCAAGAACGAAAATGGCGGAGAAGATACTCCTTCTCTTCGCTCTGAGACTTGCGAGCGTTGTAGCCGTCAATTCAAGGTTCACCGAGAGCATCCTTTCGAGAGGAAACAAGTACATGGTCATCTATCCGTCAGTCGATCCCAAGATCCGCGAGGAGGCGACTTTCACCCGTCGGGAGGAAGACAGGCCAAGAGTCCTCTTTGTCGGAAGGCTGGTGTTGAGGAAGGGGGTGGACCTCCTTTTGAAAGCCTTCAAGTCCTTACAGGTCGACATGCCGGACATTGAGTTTGACATCGTAGGGGACGGGCCGGAAATGCCCACCCTCAAACGCCTGGCAGCGGACCTTTCTCTTGGCGGAAGGGTCAAGTTCCACGGAGCACTGGTGGGCTCGGAGCTGTACGACCGGTTCGCCATGGCCGATGTGCTCGTCCTTCCAGCGAGAAGTACAGGAGGCGACGTAGAGGGATTCGGGACTGTATTCTTAGAGGCTGGAGTATTCGGGATGCCTTCTGTCGGCACGAGGACCGGTGGGATCTCTGAAGCGGTCCTCGACGGCAAGACTGGTCTGCTGGTTCCCGAGGATGACGCCCAGGCTCTCGAACAAGCAATCAGGAAACTCCTGATCGACCCGGAGCTTCGCAGAAAATTGGGGAAAAAAGCCCAAGAGCGGGCAATCTCAGAGTTCAGCATTGACAAGGCCGTTGACAAGCTCGAAATGGCTTTGAGTCCCCCAAACGGCTCCGATTGATAGGTTCGGTCCGATGAGAATCGCTTTCATAAGCACTTTCAAGGAAATCGGAGGTGTCAGCACAGCCACGCGCGAGTTGTCCAGGGAGTTCCGTAAGCGAAACCATCAGGTCACCATCTTTCCATTAGTCGACATGCCTTCTTTGCTAGCCTTAGGATACTATACAGCTAAGGTTGGCAAGGGATTCGACGTAGTACACATCCAGGGTATCAAGAGCATTCCTCCAGTAATTTCGGGACTTCTCGCTTCACGTATCCTGGCGGGATGTTGTGTCTGCACAGCACACGGGTTCACTCCGCCTTACTGGTATCCAAGCAAGACAAAGAGACAGCTCATGAAGTTCACCCTTGGACATTACGACGCTTTGATATCAGTTTCCAACTTCGTGGGAAGAAGGCTTTCTAACTTCCTTGGGAAGGACGCACCCAGGCATTTCACCGTATACAACGGGGTAGATGCGAACTTCTTCAGCCCAAGCATCGATCAGCGGGCGCTGAAGCAAAAGATGGGCCTCATGAACAAGAAGGTAATTCTGTATGTGGGTCGCCTCGCTCCAAAAAAAGGGGTCCATCATCTCCTAGGTGCCTTTTCCATCCTTAGCGAACGACTCCCGGGCCTCTTCTTGGTCGTTTGTGGCAGGGGCGAGATGGAAGGCGAACTGAGGTCATTGGCACAGAAGCTGGCCCTCAATTCCAAAGTGACCTTCGCCGGGGTCGTTCCGCAGAATGACCTGCCCCTCTACTATTCAATCGCAGACGTTGTAGCAGTCCCCAGCGTCTACGAGCCGATGGGGATAGTGCCCCTCGAAGCAATGAGCGTCGGGCGCCCCGTAGTTGCTTCTCGGACTGGGGGTCTCCCGGAGCTAATCGAGGACATGAAGACAGGACTGTTGACGCCCCCGGGGGACGTGCCCGCCCTGGCGGAGGCCCTGCGGTCACTCTGTGAAGATGACGAACTTGCAGAAAGCCTTGGGAATAGAGGACGACAAGCGGTCCTCGAAAAGTTCACGTGGTCTAGAAGTGCATCTGCCACGCTTAGCGCCTACGAAGCCGCTCTGCGACACGCGAGTTAGTGGAGTCTGAGGCAATGGACACGCTCGAGAAGGCACCAGGGAGACACAAGGACCAAGGCCCTTGTAGAACGATGCTCTGCCTTTTCATCCACAGATACCGGTGGGGCAGGCAGATACGAGGAGATGAGAGGGGCTTTCTCGAAAAGGCAAGGGTCTACAAGGCAAGGCGAATCTGCCTTCTAACAGTCGAAATGCCCCCTTCATTTCAGCGTGACATGGGTGAAAACGCATATGACTCGTTTGAAATGAGGAAGTGTCGTCTTCCTATCCGGAGTCCCCTCGACTTGGCGACAGTTCTCTTCATGTCAATCCCAAGATTGGTGCTCGCTCGTTTTGAAAAGCCCTCTGCGATTTACGCATACAATCAGGACCCCGAGAACGTCATTACCGGTTATCTACTCAAGATAATCTTGCATCGGCCGCTGGTGATAGTATATCACCACCTCTTAGAGGATGCCTTCGCATCCCTCCAAGTCGGCATAGCGTCGAGGAGACAAAGGGGTTACGGTCTAGCTAGCTCCATTTGGCGTAGCATTGTGCCAGCAGTAAACCGGTTCTCTGCAATTCGCGCGGATGGGCACCTGGCGCTCTCCAAGGCCACAAGAACCGATGTCGCAAAGTCTCTGGGAATTCATGATTGCGTGGTGGTCGGGAATGGGCTCGATCACGAGAAGTTTAGTGAAAGTAGGCGGAGCCAGGTCTTTGAAGCAGTCTTCCTCGGGCGCCTGACCCCTCAAAAGGGGATTGACATCCTCCTCAAAAGCTGGTCTATCGTGCGTGGAAAACTCCCGCAGGCCAAGCTACTCCTGCTCGGAGGGGGAGAGAAGAATAATATTGAAACATACCGGGCGATGACAAGGGACCTTGGCATCGACGATGCCGTGATATTCAAGGGATTCGTGGGAGACAAGGAACTCGTGGAACTCCTGAATAGTTCGAAGGTTTTCGTCTTTCCGTCCAGGAATGAGGGATTTGCGCAGGCGGTTTCACAGGCCATGGGGTGCGGTCTATGTTGCGTGCTCTCGAATATCCCACCTCTGAAAGATGTCTACGATGACGTCGCAATATTCGTTCCACCAGATAGGCCAGTCGAGCTGGCAGACGCCGTTCTGTCAGTTCTCGCCGACGACGGGGAACGGGTAAAGTTAGGCGCGCGTGGCCGGGCCCATGTACAACAATTCAGCTGGGAGAAAGTGGTGGACAAGGAGTCGGATGAGATTTCCCATGCCATATTGAACTACGGCCTTGCCAGAAAGCGGAAGTTGCGGAATCCTTGAGGGTCGGCCTTCTCTTTGATAGAGAGGCTAGGTTCCCCCCTACCTTTGACAATATCAAAGGGTATTACGTTTCGAAGGAGATAATGCGCCGAGGAATAGGCGTGAGCTGGATTCAATTGGGGAAGGAAAATTCGATTTCCCGGAGGGATGGCATCCTATTTGCGACCCTCCGCGTCCCTGCCGTGGGAGTTGGAGCAGCCCTTCTTTCCGCAGCACGGATATTCGTCTACTGCCTGCGGAGCGGCGTTAGGCTGGTGTACATTGATGAGTGGCTCTTCTTCCGTCATTCCCCCATTCGCAGAGTCCCAATCGAACTGGTTCTGAGAGTCGCGGGGATCAAGGTCGTCCTTGACCAGAGAGATCCATACACCGATTTCGAGATCGCTGAGGGAAGGATGATAGAGGGCACTACTGAGCAAAGGCTTTCGGCAATTGAGGAGAGAGCGATGGTCTCACTCTCAAACCTGTTGATTCTTCCGTCTGAGGCCTACGCTAGAAGGCTTGTTGGGGAGGGCTTCTCTGTGAAGAAGACTGCCGGATACTTCAGGGGTGTGGACACCGAACGCTTTTCTTCTGACGTCGACGGAAGCCAAATCAGACATCGTCTTGGGTTGGAGGGGAAATTCGTTGTTGGCTGGTTCGGAATCATGCAGCCACATCGATTGATTAAAGAAGTTCTTGTCCCGCTTGCCAAAGAGATAGGAAGTCTAGTTCCCAGGGGGTACGCGATAATCGGTGGGAAGGGTCCCCTACAGGGCGAGTTCGTCAGACTGAGGAAAGAGTTTCCCGAGGCGGCGTGTGCTTACCTGGGGCTGGTGCCCTACGAAGAACTCCCCAAGTATCTGGCAGCCTGCGACGTCCTCCTTTGCCCATCGAGCACGAAGTCCAGGTTTTCTCGCCACAGCGCATGGCTCAAGATTACGGAGGCCCTTGCGGTAGGGAAACCTGTGATTGCCACACGAACAGAAACTTCAGACCTCGATTTCAAGAACCTCCGTGGGGTAGTGTGGACAGGCTCGAGCCTGAAAGAATTCGAAAACAGCATCAAGCTCGCGTATGAAACATGGGAGTCGCTCAGCAGCGATGCAAGAGACCAAGCGCTCCGAATGGGCGAGTTCGACATCAAGTCTAGGATTCCCCCTATCGTAGACCGAGTTCTGGAGACCCTCAGATGAATGTTGATTTCGGTAAATGGAAAACGCACATGGAGCGCCCGAGGTTGGTGACTTGACACACTACGACATACATGACTTGTTGAGCGTTGGCATCCAAAGTCCTAGGTCCAAACTAGGCGATGTCTTGGACAGGACGCTCAATCCGTTCAGGGCAGATGGAGAAGATGCAGATATCACGCTGAAGATTGGCTCCTATCCATCAGATGACTGGCAGCCAACTGGAGCAACCGTTGGTGACAGGCTGCTATACGACGCCAAGATGAGACAGACCTCTGTTTTCAGACGGAGTATTGGTGTTCAACCAAAGAAGGACGAGGTTGAGTATGCCATCACAGGGGAGGTAAAGGAAGGAACACAACCGGTGGAAGTCTGCGTGCCAACCTTTCCGCCAGCGGAAAAGCGTTTCAGGCGCCTCCTCAGAGAGCTCGCCAATCACGGCTGGAGGAGAAGTCTCCTAGCCCTCACCGGCAGCCCCCTGTTCGAACAGGAGCGTTTGGAACAGCAGGCAGAGAGAATATTGTTGGCAATCCTGGAGCCTTTCTTGTACTATCGACTCCCCTTCAAGGGCTGTTCTTTGGTTCATGCCTCGGCGCTCTCTTCCGAGGGGTCCGGTCTGCTGGTGGTAGGCTCTGCCAGGGTGGGGAAGACGACCTTGGCCCTTCAGCTGGTCAAGAGGGGGTTCCTCTACTATGGGGACGACCTCGCCATCTTAGCGAAAAACGGAGGTCTTCTCTCGTACCCCAAACCCGTCAAGTTACAATCACAGCATCTTGAGGCATTCCCCGAGCTTGCTCGGAAGCTCCCCCCAAACGAGCCCCTCGACCTCCAGCCACGCCGGACGTTGGGCGAAATATTCGAAGGAGCCAAGATTGGGGATGCTTGCCCCCTCCGCACAGTCGTCCTCATCAGAAGGGGGGTCGGGAATGATTTCTCAGTGAAAGAAGTTGACAGTAACGACTTGGTGAGAGTGCTTGGCGCCGAGCTGTTCTGGGAGTTCGCCGCGGCGCCGTGGCGGCACAGCCAATACGTCTATTGCTCCTCGGCCTCTTTGGGAAACGATTTCATCGCCGAAGAAGCACTGCACCACACAAGAATAATCGAAGTGCTAAAGTCGGGGGTGCGCAACGCCAAGATTTTCGGGATCGACGCACCTCTTAGCTACAGCCCTTCGGACCTGGAACGGGCGGTGGTGAAGGTCCTTTCCTAGACCTCACCCGGCTGTTCTGGTGCCCTCGAGGAGTTTCAAGCCCCTGCGACCGAAATATCTTAGGACGTATCTTGGTCCTGGACGGCTCGTCAGCCCCAGCTTCAACAACCTTCCTCGCTGATTCGTTTCGGAATAAAGCCTCAGAAGCTCTTTGACAACCGATTTCTTCTGATCAGGGGTCATCAGTTTCCCACCAACCCGGAGATTCCTCTCGAGGACTATGGCTTGGCTCCGGAGTCGGCTTTGCCTGTCCATGATGTTTTGGGTGTTCCCAGGATGCTTTCTGTACCCGTAGAGCTTCTCATCAACGTATTCGAAAGGATACGACCGAGCAAGTCGGAGGAGCAGGTCGTAGTCCTCTGCCCATCTCAGAGACTCGTCGAACAATCCCACTCGCCCGAGGCACTGTGCGGGCACAAGGATAGTGTGAATGTGCCCAAAAGCGCGCGTGACGAAGTCCCCAAAAATCATTCCGCTCCCAGCGCGTCGCTGCAAGCTTTCCGGAGGAAGCGTCATCCCATCAATGTCCAGTTTCCATCGGTCGCAATAAACGATTACAGGGTTAGGTTGGGCCTTGAGATGGGCCCACTGCTTTTCGAGTTTCTCGGGGGCGTACAGGTCGTCTGAATCGAGGAATGCGATTGCCTCCCCCTTCGCTTCCCGGATCCCGATGTTCCTGGATGCAGAGACTCCCTTTCGCTCCTCTTCTGTTATGACTCGGACCCTATTGTCCTCGTCAGCGTATGAACGGGCGATTTTCAACGAGTTGTCAGTTGAATGCCCATCCACTACTATCAACTCCAGATCGGCCATGGTCTGCCCAAGGACGCTTTCGATGGCCTTCCCGAGGAACTCTGCCTCGTTGAAGTTCGGCATGACGACTGAGACCCTTGGGTTGCTCACCATCGAGTCTGAGAGCCCCAAGAGCGGCTCTTATCCATTGGCGCGCAGTGCCTCAGACGCCAGACGTCAGAAGGTTCCAGGGTCTGGTCTTGCTCCCTACTAACGCTACACCTTTGCCGTGGAATCATCTTAAGAATCGATTTTCCGAGGTGTCTCGGTCTTAGCCTTGGCAGATAATCCGAAGCAGAGCGTCGCAGTCGTGGGGCTGGGTTACGTTGGGCTCTGCAGCGCCGTGGTCTTCGCAGACCGGGGATTTCGCGTGAAAGGCCTCGAAATCGACCGGAAGAGGGTCAGAATGATCAACCGTGGGTCAACACCCATCCATGAGCCGGGCCTCAAGGGGATGCTCAAGACGGCCCTGCGGAGTGGGCGACTTTCGCTTACGTCAAGCTATGAAGATGCACTGCGAGACTCGAACATGGTCTTCATAACAGTTGGAACTCCGAGCGGCCCCAACGGCGCAATCGACCTCCGCTACGTCAGGGACGCGGCCTCGAGCATTGGAAAGTCGTTGAGGACCCTCGATTACCGCCTAGTTGTCGTCAAGAGCACGGTCCTCCCTGGTTCGACGGATGGATTGGTGAAGACGATCCTAGAGAAGGAATCCAGGAAGGAGGAGGGGACAGGTTTCGGCTTGGCTGCCAACCCGGAGTTCCTGAGAGAGGGAAGCGCCATCTGGGATTCGAAGCACCAATCAACCGTTCTGATAGGGTCTTCTGACCCCACTTCGATACGAGCCCTCAAGGGATTCTACCGCAATCTGAACCTTGGCAGGTCGCGCTACCTGGTGACTTCTGCGACGAACGCCGAGTTCATCAAGTACGCAGTAAACGCCTACCGAGCCGTTACTCTCACCTTCCTCAACACAATCGCAAACATCTGTTCCCGCACTCCTGGAGGAGACATAGATTCAGTCGCACGGGGGCTTGTCGACATAGCGAAACTTGACAGGAGATACGCGAAGGCGGGAATAGGCTTCGGGGGAAGCTGCCTGCCGAAAGATACGCGCGCCCTCGCAGCCAGGGCAACCGAACTGGGTGAAAACGCTGGGCTTCTGGAGGCGGCGCTACGCATCAATGACACACAGCCGGAAAAGACACTGGAAATGGCGAAGAACCTCGGTGTCTCTATCAAGGGAAAGAAAGTGACCTTGCTAGGTCTCACCTTCAAGGCGAACAGTGATGATCTGAGAGAATCCAGAGCAATGCTCATAGCACGTAAGCTCATCAAGGAAGGAGCAGTCGTGACCGTTTACGACCCCCAGGGCATGGACAAGGCTGCTGAAATCCTCGGGTCTAGGGTCAGGTACGGGACTTCCGCAAAGGCATCGCTAAAAGGGGCAGAGTGTTGTATCATAGGAACAGATTGGGATGAGTTCCGTCGGCTCACCCCCAAGGACTACGTGAGTTTGATGGCTACCCCCGTCATAGTCGATGGCAGACGGCTCTACAGACCTTCAACCTTCGCTAAGGGGGGTGTTCAATACGCGAGAATCGGAAGCGCGGACTAGGGAGACCAAAGGTTTCTCGTCTTCCTGGGTCCAGGGTAACCATTCAATGATGAACAGCATTAGAGGCTCAATTCGGGAAGTCCTCGAGGTGAGCGCAGTCTTCATTGCCGTCGGGCTTACCTTTACGGCCGTCTCAGTGCTAACAAGCGACATTCATTTCAAGATAGGTACTTTTCGGCCCATCTACTCCATCCCGCCCCATTTGGTCGCTCTTTCGGCGATGGGTTTGGCCGTCGGCTTCGCAACGAGTCTCTTTTCAATCCGATTTAGTATGAGACCTGTAATACTTTCTGTCGTTCTTATGCTGCTGTTCGACCTAGACCATATCCCCGCGGCTCTTGGAATTCCACAGCCGATAAGACCCGCCCACTCGCTTCTATTCTTGGGGGTCGTTGTCCTCGCCGAGTTGATACTGTTGAAAAAGCCCATTGAAACAGGAGTCCTCATTGGCGCTGCTTTCTTGGGCCATTTGGCAGTCGATACCGGCCTCTTTCCCTTGTTTTACCCATTCTCGATGCAATACTACGCACTCAACTCAATCTATCCCTGGCTCTACGTGTCGGCGTTCGTCTTGGCAATAATGGCCGGACTCCTAACAAGGTTCAACACTCGTCCACCCAACTTCGTAAGAAACTAATATACGACCATCTGGTCGAAACGACGCATGAGAGCATCAATCAAACAACATTCTCTTTCCCCGTCGAGAGTGCCCTCGCTACTGAAACAAGGGAAAATCACAATTGCAGTGGTTGGCCTCGGCAGAATCGGGCTGCCCACAGCTGCCATCCTCGCAAGGGCAGGCGCTCGCGTTTTTGGGGCCGACATTAGCGCCGCAGTCGTGTCATCCGTGAACCGAGGCAAATGCAAATTCGTTGACGAACCCGGCCTTCCCAAAATGGTACGAGAACAGGTCAAAGCAAAGAGGCTGCAAGCAACGACCGACATCGGGAAGGCTGTCTCGCGCTCAGACATCAGCATCATCAGCGTTCCTACTCCGGTGGACGACAGGAAGTCACCGGACTACTCGGCAGTGAAGTCAGCTTCGAGTACCATAGGACGAAGTCTAAGGAGGGGGAGTATTGTTGTCGTCGAAAGCACTGTAGGGCCAGGGACGGCGGAGAACTTGATACAACCCTTGATTGAGGCGGAGTCGGGCCTGAAAGGAGGTAGGGACTTCGGCCTCGCCAGCGCCCCGGAGCGTTCGGACCCAGGCAACATACTGGCAAACATGGGAACCATCCCCAGGGTAGTCGGTGCAACAGATTCTCGGTCTCTAGGGGTCGTGTCGGCCCTTTACCAGACCGCGCTGGGGGTGAAAGTGATTCAGGTTCGCAATCCGAAGACCGCCAATGCAATCAAACTCACCGAGAACCTCTTCAGAGACGTGAACATTGCATTTGCAAACGAGTTCAGTCTCCTTTTCGAGAAGCTCGGCATCGACGCGATAGAAGTTATCAACGGTTGCGCTTCGAAGTACAACTTCCTTCCGCACTACCCCGGGGCGGGGGTTGGTGGACCTTGTCTGCCCTCGAATTCGTACTATCTGATCAGCGAAGGGGTCAGGGCAGGTAACATTCCGTACATGATACGCATGGCAAGGGAAATCAACGATAGGATGCCCGATCACGTGGTACAATTGGTATCAGAAGCGTTGAACGAGGTTGGAAAGACAGTCAGAGGGTCTAAAATCGCCCTTCTGGGTGTGGCGTACAAGCCCAACATCAAAGACGTCCAACTTACCCCTGCCGAAGGGATTTGGAGAAGATTGGCAGAGATGGGCGGAGAAATGTCGATTCATGACCCGATGTACGAGGGGGATGTAGTGTTCGGGACGAAGGTGAAGAGCATGGACGAGGCTGTCCGGGGAACCGATTGCATCGTGATCGCGACCGGACACAGGGAGTACAAGTCCCTGAACCTCCAAGGCCTGGCAAAGATGATGAGGAGCAGAGTTCTGGTTGACGGTCGTAACCTGGTGGACCCCGAGGCCGCAATCCGGGCTGGGTTTGCTTATCGAGGGGTAGGACGAGGGCGCTAGGAATTTCTGGTCCAAGAATAGCCGCCATGACTGAGATGAAAACGGCGGTCGGGCATTGAAGGACAGCCTTCCTATTCCTGAACGTAAGGAATAGCAAATCCACGACGTATATTTCTTCGATTCGATGCCTAAGGACATAACTTCGTCTTCTCCGGGTGCATGATCAATGCTCTCGTCCAAAGCTATGATTCTTGCTGACCTCACGGGAGCGGCTTCCATCGTCTATCTCTCGGTTTGGCTCTACGAGCTTGCCAATTGGGTCTCTTTGACAATTGTAGGAGTTAGTCCAACGCTTGTGATGGCTGGGTTACTCCCAGGAGGGGTAATGGGGGTTACCTCCAATTCGTCCGGCCTCGCGCTTGCGAAGCCCCTACAGACACTAATCTCGATTAGTGCGACCGGAATCATATTTGCATGCTTGAGGAAGCGCCAGTTGCCAGCAACAAGATTCGTTTTGTTGTGCGCAGCGAGCATCTATTTCGCTTCTGTCTATTGGGAGTTACTTTCCATGCTATCATTCATTCCTTTGATGCTTCACGAAGCGGCCTTTCTGGCACTGAGTTTCACAATTCTCAATTTTCTGCTGCTTGTCAACGGCCGGTACCATGAGAGAAACCGCGTATGTCACGATTCGGCTCGACTTCGGCCGGATCCGACGTCATTCTCATAAATACGACGAAACTTCTTCGTTTCCAAGCATGAGACTGCTCTCGGTACTCATAACACCGAACCCCACCCTTTCACCATATGGGGCGGAAAGAACCTGCATTGAGCTCATGAGTGAATTAACAAGACTAGGAGTCCACGCATACACTCTGGAGCGGCAGCCCGCCTTCGGAAGAACTCATCAGTTGAACTTCCAATCCTTTGAAGTGCCTCGCGATGTATTTTCCGGAAGCCTAAGCATGATTCGGATATCTTTGATAGCGCTTAGACTGTGCCTGAGGTTGAAGTGCGACGCTATCTACGCCTACGGTGATTATATGGAAAAGTCGTTCTTGCCTGCATATTTCGCGAGCGTGATTACGAGGAAGACGTTCCTTACCTCGGTGTTGGACGATGCAAAAAGGCACGTTGACTCCAAGGGCTTTTTCGGTCTCATGAAGTATTCCTATCGGAGGCATAGGCGAAGCATGCTTGGGTATGTGGCTTTCCACCTGATTCGGAGGTTTGGTTTTCGGACGTCCTGTGTCGCTCTGGCTGCTACTGATCAAATGGCAAACTATGCAAAGGAAGTTCTACGGGCGCGAAGAGTAGTTGTAATAGGACGCGGACTCGAGGACGTGTGGTTCACTCCGACTTCGCAGACTAAGAAGTATGACGCTATCTTTGTCGGGCGAATCCATCCGGCCAAGGGCGTTGGCATCCTCCTCGATGCGTGGAGCAAAGTCGTGAGCAAGAGAAAGGAATCCAAACTTCTTGTGGTCGGGTCAGGACCATATCTGCCCGAGGCGATTGAGAAAAGCCGAAGACTGGGAATCTCGGAGAATGTCGCTTTTGAAGGGTACGTCTCCGACCGGATGTCAATGCGTGATTTGCTTAGTGCATCAAAAATCCTTGTGCTCCCCTCCATGGTTGAAGGTTTCGCGAGGGTAGTGGCGGAAGGCCTGGCCTGTGGCTTGCCCTGCATTCTCTCGGACATTCCAGTGCTTAGAGAGGTCTACGGCGAGGTGGGAGTGTTCGTGCCGAAGGATGATTCTGTCGGTTATTCTCGTGCGATTCTGACATTATTGGAGAACGACGAGCTTCGGCGGATCCGCGGGCAGAAAGGGCTAACCTTTGTGAGCCGCTTCAAATGGCCGGTAGTGGCAAGGAAGATGATTGATGCGATGAACAGATAAGGCTTGAGAGCCAGAATGTGAATTCGGGCAGGCAGCCAGGGGTCCACGTTCTAGGGTCCTCCATGTTGGCGAAGTGAAGTCTGAAAGGGCCGGCTATGGATAGATGTGGGAGGGCGATGATCTAGGTCACGGGGGAGGTTGTTATTCCCAACGTTTGAGCGTCTGGGTTTGGGATCACGCTTCTGAGTTTGGCCCTCGGCTCTTCCTTGACAAGGACAACATTCAGACTGACGACCCTTCCAAAAAGTTCGTGGCACCTCCTGAGGGATTCCTGCACGAGTAGGGATGAGACATTCTGCGCATAAAGCCGGAGTTCTAGGTCTGCGGGAGTCTTCACGACAAGCTGGAATCTAGGAAGGCCCGCTACCTGATTGATGCAAGAAACAAACGCCTGGGGCGATATCCTCTTTCCTCCGGGTAAATCAAGGAAATCTGACTGCCTCCCATCCACGCGCTTCATCAGTGGGAGGCCCCTCCCGCATGAGCATGGTTCGGGGTCTAGGGTCACTTCGTCCCCCACCTCGTATCTTATGACAGGCATAGCATAGTTGTCGAGGCATGTGACCAGCAGGCGTCCTGACTCTCCAGAGGCCAGACCTCCATCCTTGCCGACAATCTCGAATACGTATCCATCGACGTTCATGTGCAACCCCTCTCGGTTCCGACACTGCCACGCCATCGGACCAAGGTCCTGTGAACCGTATGCTTCATAGAGGGGGCATCCGAAGAATGACTCCAGCTCTCGGCGTGTCGCCAGGTCCAGTGTGTCCCCGCTTGAACCCAACATTTTGAGTGAGGGCCGCATAGAATCCTTGAGAGCGTGGGTCAGATTCATCAGGTACGCAGGATTCCCTTGAATCACCTTGGGCTTGAACTTCAACAAATCATAGAGGATTTCTAAGCAGTCGTATGTGAAGAAGAACTCACGCGAATACCGATTTCTTCTCCTCGACAGCCACTTCTTCAGCTTCAAATTGGCTGGGTCGCCCCGGGGGTCGAACTTCGGAAAGGTAAAGCGCAGAGTAGCTCTGTGTTCCCATGGGTCAAGGCCCAGGGCATCGGCAACTCTTTCAAGATAGGCTCGGCGCCAAGCGAAGGCGTCCCGGTCAACAAGTACGAAAACCGGGGTACCCGTTGTCCCAGAGGTATATGCTCGTCTGCAAGTCTCGATTTTCAACCCCTTCGGCACCAGGTCCTCAAGCGGGTTCTCCCTGAGATCCTGTTTCGACATTACTGGAACCTTGTCAAGATCTGCCAATGACCTAATGGAATCTGGACGAATTCCTCGTTCGTCGAGACGTCTCCGGTGGTAAGGGACTGAGGCGTAAGCATGCGAAAGAAGGGCTTTGAGCTTCTGGACCTGGAGAGCCCTGAGTTCGGAGGGTGCAAGCCACTGGTTCGTCCTGACTGCGTGGCCAATTCGCTGCCTTTCAAGCCTCATGAGAGAGATTGCACCTGGTCGACGTGGTCATAAAACTCATGGAGCCGGGATTCACACGAATGAATGTGAGGCTCAGATTGTTAAGTAGAAATTTGTTCAATATTATCGCGATGGATTTCATCAGGAAGGTAAGGTCTGCATTTGGCCTGGCTTGGAACGCCCTGCCTCCCCAGCAGCCATCAAGTACCACCGGGGTGCACCGTGATCGGCGAAGAACTCGTGTGCCTCTGACCTCATCACAATAGACTTCCCGTCTTTCTTCCCAAGCGCCATGTCGTGTTGCTAGATGTGCTGTTGAGGAATGGTGGCGTGAAATCAATAACATCTGCTCAGTTGAACATTGGTGTCAAATTCATGATTCTGAATCCTGCCTGAACAAGGCTTAAGTAGAAACCGCTCCTGAATTAATTAAGATGGACATCATCCGAAAGTTCCGGTCCGCATTTGTAATGGCTTGGAACGTCATCCCAACAGGGGACCAGTGGACGGACGGCCAATGCGTCAAAATCGGCGAAGAGTGCCTACCCGTCTGGGGTTAGTACCAAGGCACTTGCCGATTTTTTTGGTCATTAGCATCATACGTTCTTGAAGAGTGAAATGAGGAGTAAAAGAAGGGTGAAATCTATATCATCTGCGCACTTGAACATTGATGCGAAAATCAGAATCGTGAATCTCACCTGAACAAGGCTTAAGTAGAAACCGGCCTCAAAGAACCATGTTGAACCTCGTTCGGAAAATCCGATCTGCAGTGGTCCTCGCCTGGAACGTCTTACCACTTGGAGAGCACTGGCAGACGGAAACAGCAACCTGCGTCAAAATCGGCGAAGATTGCGTATTCGCGTAAACAGGATAGCTCCGCGCGGCAAGCCCTGCGGCGTGTTGGTCAGCTGTCCTTAGATGGGTGAGTTCGCAAACCTGTTCCATTGGCAGTAGAACGGGGATTCTTTTTTTGTTTCACGAGTTAGAATGCAATATCTTGGGGTTAATGATGCGAGAACGCTAGAACTCCTTAAGAAAGCAGAGGCCTACAATCCTATCCCATGAAGCGCGATTTGTTTGCGCGGATTTCCCCGGGCATCAATATCCCGGGGATGCGGGGATACAAGTCATTGGTCGGAGGATATTCCCGATGATTCTGGGGCTGTTGACCTATGCGATTTCACTCTCCATCCCCTTCTCTGTCACAATCTTGCTCGCTGCCAAGAGTCTATGGCTCCTACTGCAGTACCCTCGCTCATTGAAGTGGGTGCAGTTCCCCGAATACGACAAGCTGGCTCAGACTATGGCTGTGCGCTTGGCGAGTATCAAGAGATGGGGGATGTCTAGCTCGCCTGGGATTGCGCTGTCAAACTCCCTTCGGAGACAGATAGTCTTCAATGAGAAAATCTTCTATAGATTTTCTGCCGATGAACGGTCAGGAATAGTGGCCCACGAACTCGCTCATTTGAAGAGTCGACACTCTCTTTTCGCCAGCACGTTCCTTGTAGTCGGGATGTTGTCTGCATTGTTGATGGCACCCTACGGGAGCCTAGAACTTCCAACGGGAATATGGTTCATTTTCTTCCTCGCTATGGTCTACTATAGGAGACATACAGAGTACAAGGCAGACCTCTTGGCTGCTAGGTATGTCGACCCCACTTCGTTGGCCTCCGCCCTGGGCAGGATGAGCGCTGGGTCAAAGCTGGAAAGAGCCTTCGGAGCCTTGTCCCACCCTCCGATCTCCGAGAGAATTAGGAGATTGCATGAGTTTCGACGTCCGTCCATGGACGAAGGGACATCACTTAGGAGCACCTAGTGTTGTCCTCTCGCATGAAATGGAACGAAACGGAAGACGCGGCTGTATGGGACGGTTTCACAAGGACGAAAGCTCAAGGCACCATCTACGACAGCTGGAAGTGGAGGAACGTTCTCGAGTCACAAGGGCACCGGCCTATCTACTTGCTCGCCACGGACGCGCGTGGAGCAGTTCAGGGATGTTGCCCCTTCTATTATGAACGCTACCGCGGGCCAACTTGGATGTTGACGACGTGGCCAGAATACTCCGAGCCTTCTGGGCCTCTGTTCTCACCTGAGGCATCATCTAGGGCAAGCGAACTCGTCGAGAGCCTTCTGCATTCAATTCCCACGTCCATCAGTCTAGCTGGCATCCACATCAGGACCACGAACAAGAACATCGCTGACTACCTCTCCAAATCTGGGGTCAGAATCCACGACAGCGCGGGTTTCTTTCTCGTTGACCTTCAGGAAACTCCTCCAGAAACCATACGAGCAAAATTTTTCAAGAAGCACGAGCGCCAGACCCTGAGATACTTTGAAGAGAACGATCTCAATGTTTCTGTGACGGGGGATCAAAGGAGCATTGAAGAATTTCATGCTCTGTATAGTCAGTCCATGCTTCGAAAGGGGTACGCAGTCGAGCCACTCCCATTCCTGACGGCTGTCAGCAAGGAGTTTCAGGATTCTTTCAAGATTCTTTTTGTAAGGACAAGGGCCGCGAAAGCCGCTGGCGCGCTCCTGCTCGACCGTGATAGGGGCACCGTTCACTTGATGCAAGTTGGGTATGAGCGTCCGCCCTCACATTCAATCCTGTTATTTAGCGACTGGGTTACAATGAACTGGGCCCGTGAGAACGGCTTCAGGTTCATCAACATGGGGAACGGGTCCTCAAACCCCAATCACGCTAACTTTCGGTCCAAGAAGCGCTTCGGAGGCGCGTTTGTTACGAGGTACTGGTGTAACATCTACCTGAGCCCCTTGGTTCGGGGGCTAAGGTCAATCCTTGGCCGCCGCTGAATCACCCATAGAACAGACCAACGAATTTGGTAACAAACATAATTCAATCTACAATCACAATCCAAGAGTTGCAAATGAGACGCCAGTCACCGTGATATTATCATCAAAGAAACAAGTAATATTAGGCCTTCGCCTACTCCGAAACATTTGGTCTCATCCTGGAGGGCAAGACGATACGATCAAGGGGACGATTCAAAGATCAACGACCTCCTTCAGGCTACTTTCCCAGGATACGAGGGTATCGAAAGATGGGATTGGATTTGCAAACATGGTCCCATGGGGTTCCATGGTCCTGAGGGCGACATATGGGTGGCGGAGACGGAAAGCGGAGATTTGGTCGGTTATTACGCCAAGGTCCGCTACCCGGTGCGCTATTTTGGAAGAAGTGTTCTGGCTTCCCAGGGGCTAAACATGGCCACGCATCCGCAATTCAGGGGCCAGGGAATCGCCACCCAGCTTCTAACTTCTGCGAATGTAGATGCTGAGAAGAATGGGATAGTCCTAAATTTTGGATTCCCAAATGACATGTCGTCTCCTATTGTAAGCAAGTTTTCGCATTTTGACCTAGGCAGTCTCGATGAACTTCACCTGATATTAGATCCGGGTGCCTACGTGAATGCCATAGGAAGAAACAGGATTCGCAGGTTTCTGCGCCGAGTTAACTTGGCTCTGAAAGCTTCACGGATATCGCGCTCGGACATTACCACGGCTGTTCCTCCTGACTCCCGGGAAGGATTCACAGGCGAGGTTGATTCGATTTGGAATTCGATTCGAGACAGGTTCGATTTGGGCCTTGAAAGGAAAAGGCAATACTTGACATGGCGATACGACCCCAGGTGGGGAGATTACGAGGTTCGATGCGCCAGGAATGGTGATGAAACCTTGGGGTATGTGGTTACGGGGATGACTACGAAGAGGGGCAGAATCCTCATGAGGATCTACGAGCTGATCGCGAAAGACGACGACGCCCGCACCTACACCAGCATGCTGGATGCTACCATCAGGAGATCCAGTGGGCTGGGATCGGCGTACATTTCAATCTCAGCTTCAATGTCAGAAGGTTGCCTAGCGAGCCTAAGGGATATGGGTTTTAGGAGGTTCGGAAAAAGGGGAAGGTACATGCTCCACTCGTATCAAAGCGACCATGACCTGCAACTGCAGCAGGCGCGGGTGTACCACTCTTTTGGGGACAGAGATTACTTGTAGTTGAGAGAATAATTGCGAAACAAGGAGGCAACAGGCGGAATTCCGGAAATGACTCGGGAAGATGATTACGAATGAAACTTCGCCAGTCTCGAGACTCTTTTCCTGATACTCCTTGTCAATGCCCCATTCGAAAGTAAGACTACTCCCATGGTTGCGGCTGCCAAGCCGACAAGTATGGCTTGGAGCGGGAAGATCGGCATCGAGGGATAAGCAACACTAGTCCCTAGACCCAGAGAACGCGAATCCTGCGATTGATTTTGGGTTGAAGTCCCAGTTCCCGCCAATTGTGTAGAGTAGGAAGTAGTAACCGTAACGGTTGATGTTTCTCTTTGCGTAAAAGTTATGGTGGAAGGTGGACCCTGATGTGCCAAGGTAGTTGTCCGGGTTACCGTGGCGGTGGTCGTCGAAACCACGGGCTGAGAGACCACTGTTACAGTAGTCGAGAGGGTCAAGGTCACCGTGCCTCCCTGCGCAGTTGTCGTTGTCGAGGTCGCAGTCCCGAGTGTGGAGGAGGTGGTGGAGGTGGTGGCGGTTGAAGTGGTGGGAGCGGTTGAAATCGTCGAAGTCGATACGACCGTGGCGCCCGTACTTGTGATGAAGGCTCCAGGAAGGGCCGCAATTTCATTGGTCATGGCGGCTCTGAACGCCGGGTTATCCCATAGCCAATGGGTCGAAACTCCAGACACACCAGTGAAGTACTGATACTGCCATCCCGAACTAGGATAGAATTGAGTGGCCATGTGACCCGAGTCTAGCACGACGTACTGGCTGTTGGCCGCCGGTTGAGTTGCAGCCGTCGAAAGAACCAGACCAATCGTAGGTGGAAAGCCAGCGTTGGTGTTCACGTTGCGGCATGGCGCCGCACTTGGAAACGAACCGGTGTATCCTTCCGCGAAGGATTGCGTAGTCCAGTAGGGCAGTCCAAAGGTCGCACTCGCGCCGCCTGTGAAGGTGTTCGAACATCCGGGGCTGGGAAATGGTGCATCGTCTTCGTCTCCCGCGAACAGACCCACGATGCTGGGATTGCCCACTCCGCCATTGAGGGCGCCCTGCGAATCGCCGCCAGGGAAATTGGTCTGGTAAATGAAGTTCCAGTTGTTCGAGTTGGTCCCCTGGAACGCATAATATGTTGAAACGAACTGCCAGCCGTTGGAGGTTATGGCAGAGCTAAGCTGGCCGAAGGCGGCGTCCTCGGCCGCGCCAGAACAGTTGACTCCTTCATTGCCAGCAATCACATTGGCAGTCTCATCGTAGACTCCGGCGGCACCGATTGCAGACTTGTAAGGGCTGGTGCCGAGTTTTGCTAGAGCGGAAAGGAATTGGCTCATCTCGGTGGGACTGCAAAGATTGAATGAAAAATGCCACACCAGCTTGATGTTTGGATAGGCAGAAGCCTGCTGCATCAATGAAAGGATAAAATCAATCGTCGCCTGACTAGTGATTTCCCCAATACCGTTGTTGGTATTGATTTCAGCCGTGGACGGGTAGGGAGGAGTTAGGAACATTGCGTTGAAGAACGTGGAAGCAGAGTATCCGCTCTGCATCAGTCCGCCCGGGTTCATGAAGGCGAATCCGAAACGTCGCTGACCGCCTCCTGCCCCCACTACGTTCTGCCCCGTCATTGATGGGAGTGCGGCTAACACAAGAACCGCAACTATCAAAACCGATGCGAGGCTCGCCCTATTGCCCAAGGCTAACCCTTCCAACCCTTGGATACTATCTGGGAATGGTCCCGCCCGCGTGTGACCGCTACTTTCAGCGACCTATCCCTCTAAGGTCAAGTCTAGATTCCTGCATGACTCTGGGTGCCCACGGCGACAGCATCCTGATTGGTCGCCAGTTTATAAAACTCAAAGCTGTCACCCTTGTGATCTAGGTACGCGGCATTGTGATCCTTGAAAGCGCGGCCGTCGTCAAAGATCGAGAACGACGGATGGCCCGACGTG
>JAPCJK010000109.1 GCA_027886975.1 Nitrososphaerota archaeon | reverse complement strand
GCCGCTACGCCCGACTTCTCGCGGACCTGCAGGAGGTAGGCATCTTCCGTCTCTTGGAGGTCGACCAGCTAGACTGGGTCCGGGTGTCGCCGATGAAAGCGAAGTATTTTGATTTCAGCGCCGGCCGGTGGGACTTCGATTGGTCGGCGACCGTCAACGAGAAGAAGAAGGTCGGGTCCCGGCTTGTTCCCAGGGGTCCTGTTGAGTACGACTACGAGGACCTGCGCATTCTCGAAAAGCTGCAGGTGAACGCTACCAAATCGCTGGGCAAGATTTCGCGGGAGCTGAAGATGCCCTACCAGCAGGTCTACAACCACTTCGGCCATATCACTGACCGGGGGCAGGTCTCTCTCTACAGGATAATGTGGCCGGGCACCGGGCCCAAAAGCCAGGAAGAGCTCAAGGCCTGGCAGCAGCACCACGCCACAATGGGACTCGAGTTCATTGTGAGGAACTCCAAGGAGTCGGAAATCCGTGAGGTTCTGGCTGAGATGGAGCGATTGCCCTTCATCTGGAGCACAGGCGAGGGCGAAGGGACTCTCTACTCGGAGTTCGTCATCCCTCTAGAGTATTATTCAGAGGCGTTTCAGTACCTCGCACAGGCGCTGCTCGATTCGAGGGGGAGAACTGAGTTCTATATTGGGGATCAGGCCAACGCCCTTACGTTCTCAGTCCCTATGCGCCTTTACGACAAGGAAGCCGAGGCTTGGACAGACAGCGCCGATAGTGCCCTTGCTCGATTCAAGAATCTGGTGTTGACCCTCAAAGGCCGGTAGGGATTGCTGTGGGGTTCCATCCTGTGAAACTACCACCCAAACCATGGGACGTAAACAAGGGGCAGAGGAACGGGAATAGAGCATCCGAAACTGAACCAAAAGTAATGCGGCGAATAGAGGTCGCCAATCCCCAGCGTTATACAACTGAGTGAACGATATACGGGAGTGCTTGACTGATGTCCTACGGGACCGCCGCCTATGGTGAACCAGAAGGACGTGGGAGCCAAGAAAAAGAACACGAGAAGACCGAGAGCGCCGACTACGATCATGGCCTTCGTTCTGGCTCTCGTAAGCTTGGCCTGAAGCTCTAGTATCATCCCTGAGATGAGCAAACCTATGCCAGACCAGAATGTTATTTCATAGGGCCAATAGATTACCCACAATTCGGCCGGGGAACAACCGTTATTGAAACACGCCAGCATTGTGGAGTTCAAAAGATACAAGCCCCAGATTGTCAGGATTGCACCAATGACAATAAGACCAATCCCCACTTTCCGAAAGACGCTGCGATTCATCGAAGTTGGAATGGGACAAAGTCCTCGATGTATTTACTACTAGTGCCGAGAACACCGCATGACTGCCCACCTACTGGATTCCATCCAATGGTTCTGGTAAGTTAGCGAGAGATCAGACACGCTGGGTTTCCTCAGTGTTAATTGTTGAAGGATGACGTCTGCTCACTAATCCGATGATGATGAACGCGGTTCCGATGCCAACGAGGGCTGAACCCCAGAGTCCCGAAGAAGCTGTGTCAATCCAACTCGGGGATGGATAAGCGCAGTCCTGAGGGTTAAAGCACCTAGCATAGTTCGTGCTCGGGTTCTGGGTGAGCTCCCACGCTCCCAGGGCGATGATGGCTATTCCAACTATCAAGACGAGTATCCTCATCGTGAGACCCCTCGCTTGAGTGGACGGTGTTCCGTCATATGAAAGAGCCACCCAGACCATTTACAAATCCATAGAAGAAAATCATGGCGACTAGCCCCGAGAGGATTATTGCCAGACCAAATGCTCTCAGGTTTCTCATGAAGGAGACCGAGCCTATGACACTGTATGGGACGTAGAAGATCACGGCCCACAGCGGAGCATTGTAAATGGCATAGACGTATCCTACGAGAGGACCGAGAATCGTGACGAACATTAAGAGGAAAATGGTAACCGACGCGAGGAGTCCCCCGAGGACTTGCAAAGCCGAGCGCCTCATCCTCTTTGAGCGGCTGGCATCGGGCCTCATGTGCTCGTACCATGCCCTTTCTCGGCTTTTTCGGATTTCGGTCCGCGAAGAATTCTCAAGGTCAACCACGTGAAAGTCCCCAATGCAAACCAGAACATGTAATTCAAGACGATGAACCAAGGATAGAATGAGTTGACACCAGACTGCACGAAGTCTGTGAATGGATAGCCATAGTAGATGGTCTCGCCGGCAAAGCCAAAACCACCTTCCAACAATGTGGGAAACATCCCGTAGAGAACAACCAACACCAACCCGTTGATCGCGAAGATTGAAACGTCCCTAGTGGCGGCGCGCCTGCTTTCTCCCTCACGTGCTACCCTCCCTCCGGCGCCCGCTATTCCCACGAGCGAGAAACCAACCACCAGGAGATTGAAGATTGAGTAGAAAGAATCAGAGCACGAGGATGCCTTTTGCGCGCACTCGATGTAGAGGACCTCGGTGGTCAAGAAAAGCAGAAGAAAACCCAGAGCTGCTGTGATGAGCAGCGCGACTGCGGCAGCTTTGATGAAACCTCGCATGTTAGGCGCGGATAACCTCGAAGTACTCAAAGATGGCGTGAATTTGCCTCCGAAGGGCCCTTCATGCGGCTAGGATAAGATTTATCCGAGAGTTCTTCGCTTTAAGTCCATGCGATTTCTAACATTCTGGCTTCGGCATCTGCCAAAGGAGTACATCGACACTTTGATTTTGGACATAGTTCTGATGCGTCGTATCGCTACGAGTCGTCTAAAATCTCCCGCTGAATAGGACAGATCCATCGTTCGCCAAGGTAATGCTGCCATTGAATGACTCGCCCGGAGTGTACTGGGGACTCATGGGAAAGTTGATTGCGAGTCGCGTGGTCGTTCCAGCCTTCAGCGCGACTGCGGGAAGATAAGCCGTGTTGTAGGTAGTTCCACCAAATGTGATCGAAGCTCTGTTTTGTAGTGTCGACGCACTTGCAGAGCCAGTGTTGCTGAGGTAGACCACACAGACCAACGCGGCCGTCCCATTGCTCCCCGCACAGTTGTCTTCCGCAACAGATACTTCAGCTCCCTTGGTTGAGAGTGAGCCATTCGCGAAGAGAGTGATGTAGACTAGACCCGCGCCTACCAGGATTCCAGCAACGAACACTGTTCCGAGTTTCCTCGCGATGGCCTTCCTCATGGTCGTCGTTGAAGCTTCTGATCTTTTCAAAACCAGCGGTGAATGGACGTCGCAATGGATTTAGTTCTATTGTGAAGAACGCTCAGTTCGAGCTGGCGTCTTTCGGAATGAATAGCCGACCATGACGAGGCCGACTGGCATGATCAAAAGCGACGGCCAGATTGGTGGTAATGCCACGATGCAGGCCGCGCCATAGGAAATGGCGGCGTTGGCACATCTCCAGGCATTGATTAGAGGAATGGCAAAGATGAAGAGGCTGAGTGCCGTGAGTATTACGCCGGCCAGGAACAGAAGCCTGTCCATCGGCTCTTGGTTCGGTTCCTAACTTATACAAGTAATCGGGAGGACTGAGAATAGACACGAATGACGAGGGGAATTCCCAGCCATTATGGCGGAAATCCTGTACTGGTCATGGTCTGGTCCGATAATTTAGTCTGGGAATCTTCTAAATTTCTGGCGTCGTCGATAAATACCATGATGACAAATATTCCATGGGAAATTGTCCCGAAGATTCGTGGAATCTTGCTGCAATGGCTCCAGGCGTAGAGGTAAGCGCGCATCCGTCCTTCTGATCCCTCTCCTTCTGCTGCCAAACTTCTTGTTCTTGGTCCCTTTGGAGGCGCCAGCATCCGCCGCTTCTCCGGACCACGTTTCGAAAGGCATCCCCCTGTCTCCCGGCAAAGTCACAAACATCGCAGGCAAGACCTCTCCCCAGCCTTCGTGCCCCCCTCCCAAGTCTGGTGAGGCCCTGACTCAGAGAGTAGCATGGTCAGTCACGCTCGACATCCCCTTGTCCATTTTCGGCGGGAGGCCCTCGGGCGAGGTCTCGACCCAGACCTACGCTGTCTCATCCAATGGTACTTTCTCTGCTTCAGACGCCTCGGGCAATAACTTCGCACTTGCCCCGCTAGCAGGCCTCCCCTCCGGGGCCCTCTCCATCTCTCTGGCGGCCAATTCCACCGAGGCCCTGCAGAGGTTCCTCGTCACGGCAGGCAGCACTACCCTCGCCAACGTCACCGTGTCCTACTCTGTGCTCACTTCGTCCTGCCACCCCGCAGGCCTCAGGATCGAAATCTTGGGAACCGCCAACTGGGGCGGTCGAACCGGCACCGTCTCAATCCCCTTCAAGACCCAGCCAACGTTCTCGCCAGTCAAGAGGACCTCCGCCAACGCCTCTACTCCTTACAACCCCACCATGGCCCTGTTCAACCACGGCCCCGGGCCCGCCCTAGCGTTTGACTGGTCCGACAGCAAGAAGCTCGGCCCCACCTACGACGAGGCGACAAACTCCGTTGACTACCAGGTGGGCGACAACGTCAACATCGACCCGGTCGTGACCGCCGCCATCTCGAGGTCCCCAATCGCGACGAAGACCGACTACGAGGGCTTCACATGTTACGCCAGCGGTAGGTTCTGGGCCTTCTTCAACGACATTAACAACGAGGGGTACGTCTCAAGTGCCGACTTCGCCACCTGGAATGCCGAAACAATCATCCCGACCGCAGGCACAGCCGGGATCTTCGCATTCTACTGCTCCGGCAATACCGTATTCTATGCTGCCGCGGGCCAGAACAACGCTGCAGTCGTCCACTTCGACAAAGGCACGATGAACCCCGACGGCACGATTCTGTGGGGGACCGAAGGGAACTTCGCGACGACCGGGACTGTGATCAGGGGCATCTCAACCACCCTCGACTCGACTGGAAAGTGGTGGGTGGCCTTCGGCTCATCTGAAACCTACCTCAGCGTGGAGGCCTGGGTCTGCGCCGCCCCGAGCGCCTGCACTTGGACCCTGAACACAAGCT
>JAPCJK010000108.1 GCA_027886975.1 Nitrososphaerota archaeon | reverse complement strand
GTTCGAGATGAACACCCTCGAAGGAGATGGTAAGGGGAGCAAAATAATGATTGAATTGAAGGAAACTCCTTCGGGAACAGGCCTGCACTATTGGGCTGAAATGGAGCTCGGGGCCCTGGGATTTTTCGCGAAGGGGCCGGCGAAATCGAATTTTGAGAAGGTCGCCGAGGAAGACGCAAGGGCCTTGGACGCTCTCTGAGAAAACTCCAGAACGCTAACGGGCTTTCTCCACTGTCACAAGGAACGGCAAATTCGTGAGCTCACACATGTACACCACTGCCAATGTCTGCTTACGAAGATTGACCTTCCCGACGACTGGCACTCCGACCTCTGCGTTCCCTCTTTCGAGCTTTTGGATTCCAAACTTCTTGTGCCAGACCGCGGTAATCCCTTGGCCACAGTGTGGGCAGAGTTTCAAGTTCAGACGGCCGGCTTAGATTCCGCCTAAAGAGGAACCCTGTTTCCTAGGCAAATTCAATCAGGAGAGGGGGTGGCATGAAGGTGAACGAAGGGAGAATCGGTTAGTTTCGCGCTTCTCTCCCTGACGATGATGTTCAGATGGCCCATTGTCTAAGATGCGCCAAGATGATTTTCAGGCTATGAGCAAAAGAAATCCGAAGAAATACAAACCATCGCTCGAGGATTGGGAGCCTGTCCACGACAGCATCGGAGTCACTCACTGGTTGCCTCCGCTAAGGGGCAAGAACTGCGATGATTGAGGCCAGAGGCTGGAGCGCCTTGGTCCCTGTCGGCCAGGCGTCCACTAAGCTAATCGTCAGTTTCTCACGCTTTCGATGATTGTCCTGACCTGCTTCCTGAGACCCTCATAGTCGACGCTTCCAGCACCGAGCGAATCAGGCAGATGCGTCGGGAAGAGTGGATAGTAAGCGTAAGGTGGAGTAGGGTTCAGCAACGGGAGAGTAACCCCGGCTTTCCTGTATTCTTCTATTCTGTCATTCACTTCGCGCGCGGTGCCGCAGAGGGTCACTTCACGCGCCATTTCGTCAGGTACGTACTTCACAGCGCCTTTGACATCGCCCTCCCTCATCTTTTGTTGCACTTTCTTCACGTTGTCAGCGTATCCGAGCTCGTTGAGAATCGTCTGATAGGACGGGGACGAACCTGTCGCGATGGTGAACACCGCAACAAGCGGCTTGATCATTTCAAATCTATCATCGCTGTCGGATATCAGCGCTGGAAGACCGACGGCAATCTCAATGTCCTTGACATCGCGCCCGGCCTTCTCCGCGCCCTCCCTCAGATTGGGAATCAAATGCTCCTTCAGGTAGCGAAGGGAGTAAAGATATCCGAGCACACCGTCCCCGACTTCTCCAGCCACGCGCTGCATGTGAGGGCCAATCGCCGCAACATAGATGGGTATGTGGGGATTCTTCGGCTTGGCGGTCAGGACGAACCCCCGAATATCGAATATTTCCCCCTTGAAGTAGGTGAGGTTGAACGGGTTCATGAGTATCTTCCTCAATGCGGTGACGTATTCCTTCATCCTGAGCAGCGGCTTCTCGAACTTCACGCTGTGCCAAAGCTCCACGTAGGGCTTCGCCTGGGTCCCCAAACCAAGGATCGCTCTTCCATTGCTGAGCTCGTCCAGGCCCGCTATGCTCATCGCCATAAGCGCCGGCGACCGACCGAATATCCCGACGACGCCCGTGGCGATCTTAACTCTCTTCGTGCTCATGGCCGCAGCGGTGGCTAGGCTGAAGGCGTCGGACCATGTAATCTCAGGAAGCCAGATGCTGTGGAAACCCCTTCTGTCGGCCAGCCTGGCGTACCTGAACGTGTCCTGAAGGGAGAGACTTTCTAGGAAGATCCCGACTTTCCGAGGGCGCCTTGCCTGTGCCATTTCACGGCCTGGAGTCAATGATTCGCCTGGACCCAATCGGATCCTCAGATTCTCTTCCGCATCAGCACGTAACCCATTCCCCGGGTTTGCCGAACAGCCGCTCGAAGTCCCCGCACGTCTCCTTCGATTGCTTCTTTGTGGCCAAGGGACTCGAGCCGCGCAAATCATTACCGAGATGAGGCCAAGGCATACCTAAGTATTCTCAGTGCGTTCTCGTCAAGAAGCAGTGTCGAAGCTCAGCCCTAGCGATTGAACCAGTCTAATGAACTAATCTCGGGGTGACACTTGGTCGCCTACTCAGTAGAGTTCCAAACCGTCTGACCAGCAGGTAGGAAGCAACGACAAGGAGCGTCACCACGACCACAATCGAGAGTTGAGGTGGAAACTCTGGAATTCCTCCACCTCCTCCCGTAGTGATATCGTAACTGGCTGTTACCTGTTTGGAACTCAGGAGCGAAAACGAATTGTCGAAGTGTAGTATGTACGCCCCCGACGAATCTGCAGTGAACGAGAACGTCGTTCCCCCAGTAACCCTTCCCGCGTCGTAAATCCGAGCCCCTGCTGGGTTTGTAACATAGAAATTGACATCGTTTGAGGCTCCGGAAATTGAAATCGATCCAGAAACCTTGTCTCCATTATTTAGATTGAACGTCAACGTGCACACCTCCCCCGGATTCACAGTACATTGCTGAACTGTCGCGGCTCTAACTGGGACCACTTGTACCAGCGCAAGAAGAAGTAGTGCAAGCGTCAGGATAAGCGGCGAAACCCTCAACGTCTTTGATGGCCTCTCCAAACATCGGCTGTACTTCGCTATTTAAGCGGTCGCAAACGATTACCGTTCGAAAGGATGAAATATTTAATTCCCAATTAGCTAAATCAAACACAATGTTCGGGTTTCTCAGCCCAAGGCGTGTCGCTGCCAGGAAGCTGGCTAGAATGATCGCTCAGAAACAGACCGCAGGGTCTGTGTCCGACCTTGTCGAACCGAAGGCCTCTCGCGCCGAGACGACTTCTAGGGCCCTACCCCTCGACCCGCTGGAGATAATCTTCGACCAGGAGCTCAGGAAGTACGGCATATCCCTGGGATGATCTTTGACAGATTTCAGCGCCATTATGCAGACATCGGTCACTCTGGCGGGATTCCTCATCGGGGTTAACGCCTTCCTTCCGAAGGGCCTTGAAGAAGAATGGTTCGCCTACGCGTTTTTTCTGATTCCCTCCCCAGTACTGTTCCTTGTCACCGCAGCTTTGGCAGCTTACACCAACGACCTTGCCTTATCTTTGTTCTCCGACAGCATCGTAGTCCTCATCATACTGTTTGTGGGCCTTGGCGTCTGGAGCACCTGGGAGAAGTACACGGAGCACGAATTGAAGGAAAAGCTCAGGACCCGGAACCCAGCGCTGTTCCAGGCCCTAACGGCATCGCTTTAGGCCTGTTAGTTCACGAGTGGTATTCTAGCCAGTTTTCTTGTAAAACAATCGGTACAAGTCGGACATTGCCACAAAGAAAATGAGAGCCACCAACAATGGAAACAATCCTTGGTCAAAGAAGCTCAGGACATCGCTGCCAAAGGTGATGTCTAAGCCCAACTGCTTTAGAAGTAACACGAAGCTTCTTTCAGTAAGAAAGAGGAATCCGACAATCATCAGGGTCCAGGCTCGAAAGCGACCGACCTCTCTCGACATGAGGTATGCGAATATTGCCGCTCCGAAGGTCAGGAGTACGACTGCTACATGTAACCCGAATTCAACCAGGTCGATCATGTATCACCGACCCGCTCTCCTCAAGTAGATATCCAGGGCTCAAGTCTTGTTCTTCGGAGATTGCTTTTTTCGACGACTTTGCTCCGCCGCGATTAGGAACAATTCGGCAAACTTTCCTGAAGCAGATTTTTCACGTTTGTCCGACAATCTGTTTGCCCGACGGCGCCTGCGCGCTCTTGGTCTTTTGAACGTTCTGTACAATCCTGGACCTACACTAAGGTCGGTCTGTTATTTTTCCTGTCGTTCCAGACCTGCCAGACCACCGTCAGCGTCACTGCAAGGCCAACCACCACCGCGGTGGTGACCACGAGCACCGGGTCTGAAAAAATCGACTCCACGTTGTGGACTATCTCGACTCCGTAAAGGGTCCCCCACAAAGCCAGCAGGGCGACGCCTGTGCCCAGCAGAGGCCAGGCGAAGGGCTTCAACTGGGGGAGCCTGGCTGGTAGGTCTCTTCGGTCGGTCTCCCCGGCAGCGAAGAGAATCCCGACCGCTATGTATCCCACCCAGAGCCAATTCGAGTCGAGCGCCATGACTAGAGACACGAAGTTGGAAGAACTCAATGGCCGGAGTATCCACACGAGTAGGACAGCAGCGGAGCCGAACAGGAAACCTCGGTCGAGAATATGCTTGTTCTGGGCAAACCCGTAGACTCTTCGCCAGGGAACTGGGTCAGGGCCGACCTCCCTCAGGTCGGGGTCTGCGTTATTGATGAGGCCCTTCGGGTCCTCCTGAGGAAAGTAGACCTGCTCCTTGGGGTCGCGGGGCGTGGGGTTTCCTTGGGGGTCGTTCAGGCCACGTCTCACGAGCCTGGTCAGAGGATAGAACCATTCCACTCCCCGGTCCTTCGCAGTGGTGAAAGAATCCTGAAGCATGTGCAGGAAGATCCCGAGGCCTAGAAACGGACTGATCAGATAGGCGAAGGGGAACATGAAGACGTTGTGGAACCTCGCTCTGTGAACCTGCTCGTCCGCGTACTGCTTCTGTTCATCTGCGAATTTTTTGGGCCTGACATACCAATATTCCCGGTCTAGGTCGGGAAGGAGGGCCCCCAGCCCAATTAGTAAGGCGGCAAAGGGACTTCCGAAGAAAACAAGGCCGACTGCAACACCGAACGCAAAGTGAGTTGGGAGGTCCATCCGGCGGGCGGCTTGGAACCTCTCGTGTTATTTAATATGGAACCACGACCAATCAAACAACGTTGAAACGAGTCGTGGGAATAGAGGCAAGCCTAATCTCCCCCTATGTTGCCGTGCCCACACCAACCGAGCGAGTCGATTCGATTATTGCAAGTAGGGCAGATTTCATCGGAATACTCGAACTCCTCGGCCCTCATCCCATATAGCCGGACGTGGTCATC
>JAPCJK010000107.1 GCA_027886975.1 Nitrososphaerota archaeon | reverse complement strand
TCTGGCAGCCCAATGGCGGGCTGACCCTCAGCAATGTCGCAGCCTCTGAGAACTTCTTACTTAACGCGAAGAGCATCTCTTCCGTCCTGGCGCCAAAGTACTTCGTCGATGTGAGCTATCTCAAGAACGCCCTGAGTGCGGAGGGAGGGAACTACACCGGAGGGATAATCACTGACCCGAAGATTCCGACGATCCCCATCACAATCCCAGGCTTCAATAGTTCGGGTACAGCAGCGCCCATGGCCATTGCAGCTTCAGTGCCGGCCTTCTTAATGAGCGTCGTCGGGCTTCGACATCGAGGGAGTAAACAATGAAAACTTCTAGGGTGGCAGTGGGAATAGTCGTTCTTTTGGCGGGTTTGGCGATCGCAGCATACGGTCTGTCGACCCCGACTACCACGAATAGTACCACGACCGCGACAACTACGGCCGCGGTGGTAAGGAGCACAAACAGGATTGTCTCCCCGACCGGGTTCTGGGCGATGGGAGCAGCGAACCTCAATCAGGGCGAGATGGTAACAGGGAGCGTCTCTGTCAGCAACTTCAGCGCCGCGAAGGGGCCCATCTTCGTGTACGTCCAGAACGAATCGTCATACATCGCTTGGGGGGCATGTTTTCCCTGTGGAGGGACGAATGCGCTGAACAAATCACTGCCTTCTTCAGGCTCCTATACGATTAGCTGGGCCGCACCCAAGGCCGGCAGCTACTTCTTCGTCCTCGATGACAGCTACTATAAGGCGGCAGCACCTGCCAGCTTCTCAGCCACGGGTGTGACGACCGCGAGTGCGCAAACCACCCAGACCACGCCGAATAACACCCTGAACTACGGAGGGGTTGCCGTGGCCGTGATCGGTGCGATAGTGCTCGGAATAGGCATCACAGCCGGCGCCCCTGCTAAGAAGCAACCGAGCGCTTAGATCGGCGGAGGGGCCGTTCAGAATACTGCACAGGAGGTTGGTTGGTAATCCAGCTGCTTAGCTACAAGTGGCTTGTCAGAATCGTCTCTGTCGTTGCGTTTCTCGTGCTGTGGCAGCTGATTGGACAGTCAGTCGACGTCACCCTCTTCTCTACCCCGATCCTGGTCGTCGGGGCCTTCTCCAACCTCGTCACCCAGACTGCGTTCCTGACCGACCTGTTGACCACCATCAGGGACTTCGCCATTGGGTTCACGATAGCCGCTGTCCTTGGAATCTCCGTGGGGATAGCGATGGCTAGATGGCAGACTCTAGAGGTGGCGTTCGACCCATACGTTAGTGCGCTGTACAGCACGCCCTACGTCGCCCTGGCTCCACTTTTCGTGATATGGCTGGGCATCGGGTTGGTCGAGCAACTCGTGGTTGTCATCCTGTCGTCGGTGTTCGTGATCCTACTCAATACCTTCGCGGGGGTGAAGAACATGAACAAGTCCTACGTCGAAACGGGACGGGCCTTCGGTTTCTCGGGGTTCAAGCTCTACCGCAAGGTGGTGGTGCCTGGGGCTCTTCCATACATCATAACGGGGTTACGGCTTGGCATCGGCAGGGGCTTTGTCGGGATGATCGTGGCCGAGCTCCTTGTGAGGTTGGACAGGCTGGGGTTTTTGATGGTCTACTATTCTGAGCTCCTGGAGGTGGCTCCCGGCCTGGCGATAGCGGTGACCCTTGGTCTGATCGGCTTGTTGATGACGGAGGCCCTGAAAAAGGTCGAAACCAGGCTTTCCCCCTGGCGGAGTTCAGCGACAGGTGGTTGAGTTGGAGAAGGTCAAAGTCGAGCACGTAAGCAAGAGTTTCACGAGGTCCGACGGCAAGGGGAAGACCGCTGTCCTGGAAGACGTCACGTTCACTGTGGACGATGGCGAGATAGCATCGATAATTGGCCCGACAGGATGCGGCAAATCAACCCTATTGCGTATCATGGCTGGGATCGCTCCGCCTGACTCGGGAAGAATCACCGTCGGCGGGAAGGAGGTGGTCAGCTCCGCCAACCCGGCGAGCGCCATTGTTTTCCAAGCTTTCAATCTTTTTCCCTGGAGGACCGCCCAGAAGAACATAGAATTCGGGCTCGAAGCCAAGGGGCTCCCACCGGCAGAGAGGGAAAAGGCGGCACAACATTTCATCGATCTCGTCGGGCTCAAAGGCTACGAGAAGTACCATCCGCACGAGCTTTCCGGAGGGATGCAGCAACGCGTCGGTCTCGCAAGGGCACTGGCAATCGAACCCGAAGTCATCCTCCTGGACGAGCCGTTCAGCTCCGTTGACATGCTGACGAGGGAGTCTCTCCAGCACGAGGTCCTCCAGATCCTGAAGAAGACGAAGAAGACAGCTGTATTCGTTACCCACAACATCGATGAGGCAATCTTCCTCTCTCACAGAATTCTAAGCCTCGGAGGCAAGCCCGCCACCATAAAGGAGGTCTTCGATGTAGACCTGCCCTACCCGAGGGACGACGGAGTGATGGTGTCCCAGAAGGCCCTGACCCTGAAGTCGGACTTGAAGCGGGCACTCCTTTCCTCTCCCCAAGCGCAACCAGAGGAGGCAGGAGCTGCTTGAGTATGAGCCTCAGCGTGCTGAAGAACAAGTGGTTGGTCAGGGGTTACGTACTAGCTGTCCTCCTCCCCGTGTGGCAGATCCTAGGCCAGTCTGTGAACCCGATAATCTTCGCCACTCCAGGCCAAGTAGTAAGGACTTTCGCTAGCCTCTGGTCGGACGGGACTCTGCCCTCGGAGACTCTGATAACCCTCGAAACTGTCTTCGCGGGATTCCTAATCTCATGCGCCATCGGGATTCCCCTCGGACTGATCATGGGAAGGATAAGACTGGCTGAATACGCCATCGACCCGTACGTGAACTTCATCTACGCCACCCCCCTCGTAGCCATAATCCCTCTCGCACTCATCTGGTTCGGTCCCTCTAATACCGCGACTTACTTCATTATCACCCTGCACACGGTTCCGCCGATTCTAATCAACACCATGATAGGTGTGAAGAACACGGAGAGGACCCTGGTCGAGACGGGGAGAGCATTCGGATTCGGCGGATGGAAGCTGTGGCAGAAAGTGGTGTTGCCATCGTCGCTCCCATTCGTGATGGCGGGCCTGCGGATCGGCATAGGAGCGGCTCTGATAGGGACTATGGTGGCGGAGATCTTCCTCTTCAACACAGGGCTTGGGTACGTCCTCGTGAACGAGACGGCCCAGTTCAACAGCGCCGCCGTAATCGCCGGAGTGCTCATCATAATGACAATGGGCGTAGTCTTCGCAGAGTCGGCCAAATTGGTGGATAGAAGGTTCCTCAGTTGGGCCCGCGGGGCATCCGGTATCTCTTAGGAAGCCGTCAATTCGGACTCACTCAATCAGTCTTTTCAGCACCAGGGACGCGCCCCCAATGAAGATTGCAGTAGCAAGCAAAAGGGCGAAGATGTCAAGAGGCAAGCTCGAGTAATCTCCAGTCAAGAGCATCGCCCTCATGGCGTCAACCACGTAGCTCAACGGGTTGTACATCGAGATGTACTGCAGCCAGGTCGGCATAAGGGAGACAGGGTAAATCGCGTTGCTTCCGAAAAAGAGTGGTATGGTTATCGCCTGGCCGATGCCCATCATCCTGTCCCGAGTCTTGAAGAAGGATGCGAGGGTCATGGAGAGGCTGGCGAAGCACATGGCGAAGAGCACGACGACCAGGAACACTCCTGCGACGTCGAGGGGGTCGAATCGTAGGTTCACTCCGATGATCAGGGCTAGGGCGAAGATCATGATCCCCTGAAAGACGCCCCTCACTCCAGCGGCCAGTGCCTTGCCGACTACGACTGCGATCCTAGGGGAGGGAGTTGACAGAAGTTTCGTGAGCAGCCCAACGTCCCTCTCCCAGACTATAGTTATGCCGTAGAATATGGAGACGAAAAGCACCGACTGGGCAAGGACACCAGGCGCGATGTACTGGATGTAACTGAACCCGCCAGGGGCTAGGCCACGGACAGCGTTGAAGACTTCGCCGAAGATAAGCAACCACAGAGCAGGCTGGACCGCCCTCATCCAGAGCTCCGAGGAGTCGTGGCGGAGTTTCCTGGCCTCCATCTCCGCGATAGTTAGGGCACTTGACACGAGACGTTGGGGACTGTTCATCTTCCGTGCCTCACTATGCTCCGGCGAGCCGACCGCGCCTCTCGGAACGTCGTCTCCTGTGTGAGACCCGTCCTCGCGTACTTCATGAAAACATCGTCGAGGGTCGGCCTGCTCAAGGAAACAGATTCGACCACAGTGCCGTTCAACTCGAGGTAGTCTGTAATCCGTGGGATTGCCCTCTCGCCGTCTTCCGTGAGAATCTTCACAACCCCTCCTTCCGAACTGATCCTCGAGCCCAACTCCTTAGGAATCGAATCCGGCGGCCTACCTGAAACTGAGACAGTGATAACATCTCCACCGACGGACCTCTTGAGCTCTGTCGGAGAACCGGAGATCGCTATCTTCCCCAGGTTCATTATGGCCAGCCTGTCGCACAGTTCATCAGCTTCGTTCATGTCGTGAGTCGTGACGAATATGGTAGTCCCGAAGTTCTGGTTCAGGTCTTTGATCTGCTTGATGACCTTCATCCTCGAGTACGGATCAAGCCCGATGCTCGGCTCGTCCAGGAAGAGTAGTCTTGGCCGGTTCACGAGAGCCTGTGCAATCTCGAGGCGCCTCATCATCCCGCCCGAATAGTGCTTGACCAGGTCGTTGGCCCTTTCTGTCAGCCCGAAGTACTCCAGCGCCTCTGAGATCCTCGTCTTGCGTTGCTCCCTTGGCACGAAGAAGAGTTTGGCGAAGATGAGCAGGTTCTCGTAGCCGGACAGGTCTCCGTCCACTGAAATCGCTTGGGGAACGAATCCAAGCATCTGTCGCACTTGCTCAGGAGAGCGGCTTGAGTCAATCCCGAACACGCTTGCCGAGCCGCTGGTAGGACGCGCAAGAGTGGTGATCATCTTGATCGTCGTGGTCTTGCCTGCTCCGTTGGGACCCAAGAGACCGAAAACCTCCCCTTCCTCTACATCGAAGCTCACGTCGTCGACCGCCTTC
>JAPCJK010000106.1 GCA_027886975.1 Nitrososphaerota archaeon | reverse complement strand
TCCATCGACTCACCGCCTTCCGACGAGCCATGAGAGCCCACACATGAACGTTCCTCTTCGAGCGTCAGTATTTCACAGGGGCCCGCGAATCATATTGTGGTCTCATGATTCTATAGAGACATCCCTCGGCTAGCGGCAGGTACCAATGGGCTTTTGTCTAGGCATAACAGGCGGTCCTCGAATGAGCCGACTGCGGGTCAACTCCAGTTCGTTCGAAGAGCGGTACGGAGAAAAGTCGAAGGCGCTATTGGAGCTTGCCCGAACCCTCCCCGAACGCCCCTCCCCAACTGCAATACACGACCTGCGGGTCACTGCCCGTCGGATCCAAGTGATGTTCAGGCTCCTGCCTAAGCAGGCCCGCTCTTCCCAGAGCGCAATGATGTTCGCCCTAGTTCTAAAATCAATTCTGAAGGCGACGTCGCAGCTCCGCGACCTCGACACATTGATGGAGACTCTCGAGCCCACCCGTTCGGAGCTCCCTCCCGAAGTCTTCCTCAGCCTGGAGAACGAAAGGAGCGACTCCGCAGCGCGTGCCAAGGCTGCCATGGAGGTGCTGACCGAGGCACCATCATCTGACCTCGACACGTCGGAAATACGCGGCAAGCGACTCTCCAGGAGACTACGGAAGCGTGTCCGCAAGCATGGTCGAAGAGCGGCCGAACTGCTGGGAAACGTACTCGAGGACGAATCAAAGGTCAAGGACCTGCACGCGCTACGCATCGAGGTTAAGAAACTCAGATATCTTTTGGAGCTTGGAAGTAAGATTCCGCCTGAGCTCCCAATCATGACGAAGTGGCAGGACTCTCTCGGTGCAGTCCATGATCTGGATGTGGCGATGGATTACATCCAAAGCAACCGCCTGGACTTCACCAAGGATAGGGTAATTCGCGAGCTCCACGGGCGGCGCCACTCGAGTTATGTGAAGTTCGTCTCCCAATTCGGAATCGACTCGATAGAGGGCCTCGGGGGCAGCAAGGTCCTGGAGTCAGGGCCGGCCTCTCAATTGCCGTAATCCTTCGTCGGTTACCTAGTCACTGATTCCCTGGATGACTCTTGCGTCTACAGAGAGAATCTTGTCATTTGTAACCATCAGGGGATTCACCTCCATTTGTTCTATCCTAAGGTTGTCAAGCATGATTCTCGAGAAGCGCGAAACAACTTGCGCGAAACGTTCCACGTTCACCTTTGGTCCGCCTCTGTAGCTGTCGAGGACCTTGCACAGATTACTGCTGGCAATCATCTCTTTGACTCCGTCTGGGGTCACGGGGGCTATCGCAAGGGAGTAGTCGCGGAGAAGCTCGGTATAGGTGCCACCGAGGCCGAGTACGAGAACGGGGCCGAAGGTTGGGTCGCGATTCCCTCCTAGGATAACTTCGATTCCATTCTTCACCATCTCCTGAACGAGCACCCCGCCGAAGGCCAGCTTCTTGGTGCCAGCGAGCTTCTTCAGACGCGTCAGTGTCGATTTGACTTGGTCGGCATTTTTGACATCTAGGACGACTCCGCCGACGTCCGTCTTGTGCACCAGCCCCTTCGCAAGAAGCTTGCATGCAACGGGGAAGGCGAAATCCTTGAGCTTCCTTAGGTCTCGGGACGAGTGGACCACGACCGACTTCGCCTCGCCGATCCCATACGACCGCAGAAGCCTGCTGACCTGTGGCTGAGGGAGGAAGCCTGAGGAACGGCTGGAGATTAGAGGTCTTCTCGGTCGGACCCTGGCTGGGGCCCTGGCATTCTTGGCAAGGCTCTGGTACGCAGGGACTGCCGCTAACGCACGAATGGCCCTCTCTGGCGTCGGGAAGCTGGGGATACCTCTCGCCATGAATTCTCGTTGAATCTTAACCGCAAATTCGGCCTCGCCAATCACACACATGCATACTGGCTTCTTTGTCCTCGATGCCACATCTCCGAGTTTCGACGCTATACCGTAGCCGATCGCCGGCGTCTGGTGGGTTGGGATAACGAGGGCGAGGTCATAGTTGGGGAGAGCGAGAACTGCCTCGGTAACCTTGACGAACTCGTCCGTGGAGGCGGACGCTGTCAGGTCGATAGGATTCCTGAGGCTTGCATTGGAAATGAATCCCGCTCCCTTGAACTCCGATCGGAAGCGCCGCTCGTCTCTTGGGCCCATCGGCTCGACTTTCAGCCCTGACCTCTCCGCCTCGTCCGCGGCGATTGCGCCCACGCCCCCGGCGTTGGTCACGATTGCGAGCCTCCTCCCTATGGTGGGTGCTATCATTGACAGGGAGATGCAGTAGTCCTCGAGTTCCTGGAGGCTTGTCGCCTCAATCACCCCTGATTGCCGGAACGCTGCCCGATATGTATCGTAGTCGCCGGCGAGCGAGGCAGTATGTGTAAGGGCTGCCCTCGCCCCGACGCTTGTCTTTCCTACTTTGAAAACGACCAGAGGCTTGCGCTTCGCGGCGTAAGCAGCGGCTCTCATGAAGCTCCTTCCGTCCTGCAGGCCTTCGACGTACACCGCCATCACTGAAGTGTGCTCGTCGTCGGCGAAGTATTGAATCACGTCTTCGACCGAGACATCGAGTTGATTGCCCGTCCCCACGAGCGCCCTGATTCCTATGCCGTTAGACGCCAGTTTCTCTGAGATGATTTCTCCCAGGTGCCCGCTCTGGGTTATGATGGTCACTTTGCCCTCAAGCGGTTTCAGCATCGAAACGACCTCTCCGCCACCCGGGAGGGACTTCGTCGACCTGAGGAAGAGCGAATCCACTCCCGACCTGGTGTCGACCACACCAATGGTATTAGGTCCCAGAATCCTCATTCCCCGCCTTGCCGCTATCCTCCCGATCTCCTTTTCGTCTTCGCCCTTCCCAACTTCCGCGTATCCACTGGTAATCATCACTACAGCCTTCACCCCCGCGTCAGCGGCCTCCTTCACCAGCTCGAGCGTGAGCGCCAGGGGAACTGCGACGATGAGCAGCTCAGGCGTCTCCGGCAACGCACCAATCTTTGGGTAGCATGGCTGGTCTCCGATGTGGTCGTGCCCCGGGTTCAGGGCGTAGACGGAGGCCTTGAGCAGGCCTTTCTTCGCATTAGCCAACAGGTTGTCGAAGATTATCGAACCAAGCTTGTCAGGATCCGTCGATACACCGGCGACAGCCACGGATTTCGGCTCAAAGAAACTCCTGATTCCCTTGGAGCGGTCGCGGGGCATTCCTCATTGCATCGGGCATTTTGCCTAGTCTAATAGGTGCGACCAGCAGAAAGAGCGAGCCTTGGAAGCGGAGCCCTCATAATACCCTCCAGCGATTGGCCACGCTGAGGAGTGCACCTCTGGCACTGCTTGAAGTCAAGGGAGTAACCAAGGATTTCGGGGGACTCGTTGCCCTCAAAGGCGTCTCTATGGAAATGAAGCAGGGCGAGATCGTGGGTCTGATTGGACCGAACGGTGCGGGAAAAAGCACTCTGTTCGACATCATCACCGGGATCGAACGACCTACCGCCGGGAGTGTCGTCTTCGACGGCACAGACATCACTGGGTTCAAACCATACGATGTGACAAGGATGGGCATCTCTAGGACGTTCCAATCGGTCCGGCCATTTCTGAACTACACCGTCGAGGAGAACATCAGGGTGGGGGCCCTCTTCGGCAAGGGAGATGGGAAGGGCGTCGAAGAACAGGTGAGCCAAGTTCTGAAAGCCACAGATTTGGAATCCAAGAGGGATTCACGCGTGATGTCGCTTCCTACGGAACAGAGGAAGCTGGTCGAAGTTGCCAGAGCCCTGGCCGGTTCACCACGGCTCCTGCTGTTGGATGAGCCCATGGCTGGTCTCAATCCTTCTGAAGTGGGCGACTTCACGAAGCTCATCCACGAAGTCAACGACGGAGGAATTTCTGTCCTGATAGTCGAGCACGTCATGAAGGCCATCATGGGCATCTGTAAGAGGATCGTCGTACTGAACGCGGGATTGAAGCTCGCCGAGGGGAGTCCCGACGAGATACAGAAGGATTCCGAGGTGATCAAGGTCTACCTGGGGGAAGAGTATGCCCGCTCTTGAAATCTCCAACCTGAACGTATTCTATGGCCCGATTCAAGCGCTCTGGGACGTTTCACTCGATGTCGAATCAGGGTCGATTGCTAGCATAATCGGCTCCAATGGTGCGGGAAAGAGCACTATTCTCAGGTCAATCATGGGGATCGTACCGGCCAAGTCAGGAAAGATTCTGTTTGACGGGGACCAAATCGACGGACTTTCTCCAGACAGGGTCGTGGACAGGGGCATAGCGTATGTTCCCGAGGGGAGGCACATATTCTCCGACCTTAGCATTAGGGAGAACTTGAAGATGGGCGCCTACCCCCGACGCGCGCGTAGCTCGTTCAAAGACGAGATTCAAAGCGTGTTCGAAATCTTCCCGCTTTTGCGGGAACGGTCCAAGCAGAAAGCAGGAACACTTTCTGGCGGAGAGGCACAGATGCTGGCGATTGGGAGAGCACTGATGTCAAAGCCCCGGTTCCTCTTGCTGGACGAACCGTCAGCCGGCCTCAGCCCGATCATGGTCCAAAGGATTTTCGAGGCCATCTCGAGGATCAAGGCCCTAGGCATCACAGCGCTTCTTGTCGAACAGGATGTAATCAGAGCACTGTCCAGCAGCTCGAAGTCGTTCATTCTCGAGAACGGGCATGTGACGAGGTCAGCCAAGGGTGTGGAGCTCCTGAGAGACGAACAGGTCAGGAAGTCGTATCTCGGAATCTAACTTACTTCCTTAACTCGCCGTAGACCCACTTTGCCAGATTGCGAATCCGCGGCGAACCTACGATACCTCTTGGAGCGAACAGACCCACGGCAATCAACAGAATGCCAGTGATCGCATTGGGAAAGTACACCGTCCCAGGGAAAGCCGTCCCGAGGTCTCCCAAGAAGTAATTCTGAAGGTAGATGTAGATTATTCCTCCGACTATCGGACCTGCGGTCGTCCCGGTTCCGCCGAGCAGGGCCAAAGTGATTGGTATGAACGCAATGACGAAGCCGAAGGCTGTCTGGGGACTGATCGCTCCTCTCCCCCAGAAATAGATTGCCCCATCCAGACCAGCGATAACTGCACTGATAACGAGTGCCCTTCTCTTCATCCGGGGTACGTT
>JAPCJK010000105.1 GCA_027886975.1 Nitrososphaerota archaeon | reverse complement strand
CAACGAATTGTGAAAATGGACGACAAGAGTGCAGTTAAGGAACTAGTCGAAAACCTATCGAACAAGAAAAGCGATGTTCAAGCTGACTGCATAAAGGTCCTGTACGAAATAGGTGACAAGAAGCCGAGGTTGATTTCGGGATTCGTCAGACAATTCCTGGCCCTCCTTGCAAGCAAGAACAATCGTCAAGTTTGGGGAGCGATGACGGCTCTGGATTCAATCACGCTTGAGGAGCCGGCTGCAATTGGCGACAATCTGGCAAAAATAAATGAAATTGCGAACAAGGGCTCGGTGATCACCAGGGATCATGCGGTGAGCATCCTGACCAAGCTTGCATCAATGAAGAAGTATGAAGCCAAGGCTGTGCCGATGCTGGCAGAGCAATTAGAGAAATGCCCAGATAATCAGCTCCCCATGTATGCCGAGGGCCTCCCACCAATCGTAAACGATGGAAACAGAGGCGTTTTCATGAAGGCTCTTGGTTCACGGCTCGGGGGCATCGAAAAGGAATCGAAGCGAAAACGCGTCGAGAAAGTCATGAAGTTGATTTCCAAACGAAATTCCTGACGAGAATCCTAGACTCCCAACAATCATATATGGACAACACCCCCGCGCAAGTGTATGGAGCTATCTGAGGCGCTGGCTCGGCGGCGCGCCTGCCGAGATTTTAGCGACGAACCAGTTCCTAGAGAGTTAATAGAGAAACTAACCTACGCAGCCAGAAGGGCTCCAACCGCCTGCAACGCCCCTTACAGGCATGTGATGGTCATTGACGACCCCAAAGTGATTAGAGGTGTCAAGCTCATGTCGCCGTCCCTGCTCGCGAATCCTCCAGTCCTTTTGGTAATCGTGACTGACCTAATAGAAGCGGTGGAGAAAACCGGGCCCCTTGCAGAGAGGAGTTCGTACGTCGACAGTGGCGCGGCAGGAGAAAACATACTTCTGGCGGCGACCGAGCTCGGTCTTGGATCACAATTCACGATGATTCCAGCGATGGCAGGAATCAGGGAAATCCTTGGGCTGCCAGCACACTACAGGGTCGACTTGATTATTCCTATCGGTTATCCTCGAAACTCAGCGAAAACAGTGAAGGCTCGGAAAGGCGCGAACAAAGTCTTCCACAACCAATTTGGCGTGTTCTTTGGGGAAGCGTAAGCCTTCGGAACGGATGTTTGAATTTGCCTCCTTCCTCGCATCTGCTGCGAGGGGTTCGGTTGACGAGGGAGGGTTAGGGGCCAGCTTCCGTTTCCTCGACGCGCTAAGTCAGTTGCCAGAAGTAGGAAAAGACGCACGCGATGACAAGTTTCTTGTTGAAATGAGCAAGCTCGTGAAGAAGCGAATGAGCATCGATTTCCTCGTCGCCAGAGAGGAATACATCGCGCTGCTTGACGAGGTATTGACCCGGTTCGGCAAAGAGATCCGCAGAAGAGACGGGCTGGGGTCTAGCTAGCTAGATTCGTCAGCGTCGTTCAGTTTTCAAATCCCTAACCGGCCCTCAGCTTCTTGGTTGCATCCAAATCAACCCGCCCGGCCGAGATGACAACACCATACTCGTCGCGTGCGGTGTCAACGGATACGTACTCGTCTAACACGTCTTCGAGAATCATAGCTGGGTCGCGTTCCCGGGGATCTCCGAAGCCACCCCCGCCTGCCGACTCGAGGACGCAGAGGTCGCCTTTCCTGACTTTGGCTCTGTAAGTCCCGACCTTGATCTCTCTTGGAGTACCCACGAACATTCGCATTGAGCATGGTTCAGGCTCTTTGCCCCCTGCCAAGGCCCAGGGTCTCGTCTTCGTCTTCTTCATGACCGAGAGGATTTCCCCGTCCTCAACGATTCTGATATCCCTGCGAACGCCGAGGCCTCCCCGGAACCTGCCTGCACCGCCGGAGTCGGTGAGCAGCTCCAACCTTTCTATCATCATACCGGTCCTCATCTCAAGTACCTCTGTGGGCGTATTCCTCGCTATGTTTGCTGTGTGCGTCTGCAAAGCGTTTGAACCGTCGTGCTCTGAAGAAGCTCCGTATCCGATGGGCTCGTTGTTGCTCAGGGCGTAGAAGCGACCGGTCCGAGGATTGATCCCGTTCATCTGGAAACCAGGAAGGTCGCCGCCGGAGCAGGCGGAGATGCGGTCGAGCAGAGGTGCGGCCAGGGCCTTGAAGATGACTTCAAAGGCGACGTGGCCCGTCCAGAGCGTGTAGGTTGCGGCTGGATAGACTGCGTGCAGGAGGGACCCGGGTGGCGCAACGACCGATAGTGGCCTGTAGTTCCCGGCGTTCGAGGGAAGCATTGGCGTGGTCAACGACTTGAATGCGATCTTGCACGTCGAATAGGTCCCCCCGAATGGCATGTTCACCGGACCAGGGACGGCGGGAGAACTCCCGGTGTAGTCCACTTTGAATTCCTTGTCGTTTATTGTGACAGCCACCTTGATCTCTATCATTTCGTCGGATATCCCGTCGTCATCCAGGTAGTCGGTGGCGGACCAGGTGCCGTGCGGCAATGTTGCGAGGGCCTCCATCGATTGCCTTTCCCCTCTTTCGAACAGCTGCTCAAAGGACCTCTTGACCGGCTCCAGACCGAACTTCTCGAAGACACGGTGGAGGCGTCTCTCTCCAGTCCGCACGGCCGCGATCTGAGCGTTCAGGTCTCCAAGGAGTGTCTCTGGGGCACGCGAATTGAATCTGAGAATCTCAAGGATCTGTGGGACTGGTTCTCCTCTTGCGTAGACCTTGGTGCCCGGGAAGACAATGCCCTCCTGGTGGATGCTGTTTGAATCGAGCACGTAGCCTGGGTCTTTGGCGCCTATGTCGATCCAATGCGCACGGATGCACTCGTAGGCGGCTAACTCTCTGGTTGTGGGGTCGAAGACAGGCGCAAAAAGGGTCATGTCAGAGGTATGGGCCGAACTCCAGTAAGGGTAATTCATGATCACGATGTCCCCAGGCTCCATATTCTCTTCTCCGACGTATTCGACTCCCTTCTTGATCGCGTAGTCGTTCGCACCGATGAAAGCGGGGATGCCGGGCGCCTCGGCAACCAGGTCTCGGTTCCGGTCGTAGATGGAAATCCCGAAATCGAGTACGTCATAGATGACGGGGTTGAACGCGGTTCTGATCAGCGTCCTCCTCATCTCTTCCGCTGCCGACGCCAGGTGGCTCCTCACCATCTCTGTGACGACGCCATCGCTTCCAGTGGATTGTTGAACCAACTAGACACCTGCTCCTAGGCGCTGATCCGCAGATTACCGTACATGTCTACCCTGAGCTTCTGCCCCGTGTGGAGGACCGTCCTGGCAACGCCTTCGTCGATTATCGCGGGGCCTTCAACCCTGTCATCCTCTCCAAGAGCTTCTCTCCTGAAAATGGCGAAATCAGTCATCCTTTCTGTTGACATGCAGTAGGCCATCTTACTCTTCGGTGTGTCCTCGCCCCTCTTTGTGATGCGTCTAAGAACGGGCTTCTCGAGCGCGCCGGTGCCTTTTGCTCTGAGGTTCACAATTTCGAGTGGGTCTTTCATCTTGTGACCGTAACGAACGAGGTGAAGTGCGTCGAAGCTTTCCCTTATCTCCTGGACAGAGATTCCTTCGTTCGAAATCGGCACTCCCAGGCTGTGTTCTTGACCGTGTTAGCGAAGCTCTAGTTTCCTCTCCAGAATGATATTCCTGAATGGTGCGCCCTGCTCGCCCAAGATTGACTTCAGCCTCGTCTCAAGTGGCAGAAAGCGGGCCGAGAGTTCGTCAGGGCGTACATCGTCGAGAAGGGATATGCTGGTTTGCGAGACTTCGTACGACACATCGCACATGAGCATGCCCCAGGCTGAGAAGGCAGCTGGGGCTATGGGGACGACGACCTCGGGAATACCGAGCTCCTTGGCCATGATTGACGCGAATAGAGGCCCCGCGCCCCCGAAGGCGACAAGGGAGTAATCCGCCGGGTCTTTGCCCTCTTCCACAGTGATCTGTCTTATCGCGGCCATGCAGTTTGTGACGGTAATTTTCATCGTCCCTGCCGCAGCATCAACAAGGCTCATCCCCAAGGGCTTGGCGATCATCCGCTCGACGCCGTCCCTTGCGAGGTCTTCGGCGATTCGCATTTCTCCGGAGAGAAAATTCGCCGGGTCGATGTACCCCAGCACGACGGCGGCATCGGTCACAGTCGGCCTGGTTCCACCCTTGTTGTAGCACATGGGACCTGGGTCTGCTGAGGCGCTTTCCGGCCCCACCTGCAACAACCCGTCTTTGACGGCCGAGATTGAGCCTCCTCCAGCGCCGATGGACCTGATGTCGTACATGGTCTCCAACAAAGGATAGTCTTCGACGGTCGATTGATGGATGACATTCGCGGCACCTCCTTCAATGACACAGACGTCGAGGCTTGTGCCGCCGATGTCCATCGTTATCATCTTGTCTTTCTTCAGGAGAGTTGCCAGGTATGAAGCCCCGACGACCCCTCCCGCCGGACCCGACTGCACGGTGGAGATGGGAGAGCTGACAGCTGTCGGCACGGACATGACGCCGCCATCCGACCGCATGATCAGCAGATGTCCTTTGAACCCGCGTTTGGACAGATCCTTCTCGAGCTTTTCGAGATACGTGGCTACCAGCGGTTTGATGTACGCGTCGAGTACGGTGCTTGAGGTTCTCTCATATTCCCTGTATTCACCGACAACCTCCGAGGAGAGTGAGACAGACATTTCCGGGTAAAGCGACCTGACGATCTCCCCGACTCTCAACTCGTGGGCAGGATTCTTGTACGAGTGCAAGAAAGAGATAGCCAATGATTCCACGCCTCGTCGTTTCACCAGGTATTCGAGAGACGACCTGACTTCAGTCTCGTCCAGTTCTTGCAGCACCCTTCCATTGAAATCGACTCTACAGGTCACACCAATTGTGTTCGCACGCCGAACGATTCTTTTCGGCTTGTAATAGTTGAAATCGTACATGCTTTGGAACGGGACGTCCCCTCTCCCGATCTCGAAGATGTCTCTGAACCCATTGTTGGTCATGATCCCTGTGTTCACCCCCTTCCTCTGGAGGATTGCGTTGACTCCCAACGTGGTTCCGTGAAGGATCAGGTATGTCTCGTCAAGAGGCGTGCCGAGCTTTTCTATCGCGTTGGCGAAACCAACCGTGGGGTCCGACGGAGTGGTCGGGGATTTGGCAACCTTGAATTCTCCCGTCTCTTCGTTGAATTCTATGGCGTCAACGAATGTGCCACCGGTGTCGACTCCTATCCTAAACCTTCTTTTCTGCGAGCTCATTCCTGACAATCTCTCCGTCCTTCAT
>JAPCJK010000104.1 GCA_027886975.1 Nitrososphaerota archaeon | reverse complement strand
TTCATGGATCAAGGGGCTTTGTGATTGATAACGCTTCCTACCAAAATGCGGCCGTATTTGGCGTGCCTGGTGGGGTTCACCTCAATGTGGGTTCTTCTTTTTATTTTGGGATAGCCCGGCTAGGATTCGAACCTAGGTCGAAGGCTCCAGAGGCCCCCATCCTTGACCACTAGACGACCGGGCTGCGAGTTTGGGAGTTCGGACCCCGTGGCGATAAAAGCGTTCTATCGCGCGGGCATTCGTTTCGCGACCTTTACGGGTCGGATGATGCCGCCTATCTTTTCCATGATGATTCCCAAGGAATCAAGGGCCGCCCTTAGTTCGCTTACCTGAAGAATTCCGAAGTGCCCGATCCTAATCATCTTGTCACTGTCCTCATAGATTCCTCTGGCAACCACTATTCCGTGCTCGTTCTCCAGTGTGTGTTGAATCTCTCCCGCCTTTTCACGGTGGACCCAGAACGATGTGACAGTGTCAGCTCTGCGCCCCTCCTCGGCAACGAACTTCTGCCCCCACCCTTCGACACGGCTCCTCGTAAGCTCACCAAGCTTCCTGTGACGGGACCATCGGTTTTCGAGCCCTTCCTCCTTGGTCTCCTTCATTGCCTCTCTCAGCGCGAGGAGGACCTGTGTTGCTGGTGTGGCCAGATACATTTTCGGATCGTCCATGATAGGCTTCCACTTTAGGAGGTTCATGTAATAAGATTCGATGGGAGCCTTGCGATTTTCCATTTGTTGAATCGCCCGCTCTGAAGCTGCTACCAGAACTGCTCCGGGCGGTCCGGCCAGTGCCTTCTGCGACGCTGTGAATACGATGTCGGCGCCGAGCCTGCCGAAGTCAAGCGGGATTCCGCCGATAGAACAGACTGCATCGACCACGGACAGCACACCTTCCTTAGAGCACTCTTCGACGAGCTCATTGATGGGGTTCGCAACGGAGCTCGAAGTGTCAACGTGAGTGATGAAGACCACCTTGTACCTCGACTTTCTGAGCTTCTTTCTCAGTGCATCCGGGTCCGCAGCGTTTCCTTCAGTGTATTCGAGGCTGTCCGCTTTCGCTCCGTGAACTTGGTTTAGCATCAGCATCCTGCGGCCGAAATAGCCGTTGGTCAAAGTCAAAGTGGGGTCCCCGTGGGAGACAAGGCTCACCACCGAAGATTCCATCCCTATGGTCCCAGAGCCTGTAAACACGAATTGGACGCCCTTTTCATTCCTGAAAACGTACCTGGCGAGAGAAACAGTCTCCTTGAACATCGAATAGAACTCGGACCCGACGTGCGGCAGTTGGGGTCCGGCCATCACATCTCGAACCCTCTTCGAGAGATTCGTGGGTCCTGGAATTAGAAGAAGCTTGTCCACTGCGAGGACACCTTGGGCTGACCCAACGAGTCCTGATAAAAAGCTGTTTTAGAGGTGGTCGAGGATTTGTGAGAGCTTGTCGATGTGTATGATTTCAGGGTCGGGGACGCGAGTCGTGTGGGCCATCATGAACCCGAGCGCTGCTGACTTCAGGAAAGCGAGGTCGTAGATAGTGTCGCCTACGGCAATCGTCTGCTTAGTCGGGATCCCAACCTTCGACAGGAGTTTTTCGTAGGCGATGTCCTTTCTGGTAGGGTCGACCCTGCCTATCCCGTCCGGCAAGAGAACCCCTTTTCGGTCGAATTTCAGCCCGTTGGCCACCCAGTAGTCAATGTCGAGCTCATCAGCAACCTTCTTCGCCAGGATGTCAATCCCTGAAGTTACCAGGGCAGTCTTAATCCCTCGTGCTTTGAGCTCACGGAAGGTCGAGGGTGCCTCCCGTCTTATCGCGTAATCAGACAAGATCTCTGCTATTTCGTCTCTCGTGATGTTGCTTGGCCAAGAAGAGATGTCCCTGCGCATGAATTCCCTGTAGTCGATCTTTCCTTCGGTGTAGAGCCGGAGTGATGTCGCCGCCTTCGTACCGGTCCCGTAATATTGATGGATTGCTACCCAGCTACTGTTGTGTTCCAAAACAGTCCCATCCATATCGAACGCAGCCAGTGTTATTCTGGGATGACTCATGTGGAGGCTAGTCAAATAAGATCATTCTCAAGAGGATTTATTCAATTCCTTTGGGACTTTTTCCTCCCCTTTCCATTCTTCCAGTTCAAGTAACCTACCTGTTCGTGTAGCCTTTCCAATTCTAACCACTCCTCCGCGGGTCGTGGATTCCATCTTCCGTAACGGCGTTGTGACAGTATCAAAGCTGCCTTCAAACAAAGCTCAGCCTGTTTGCGTTTCACCCTGAGATAAGGAAGTATGTCGCTGATAAGCCCCCTCGCGTTTCTGGCGTCAATTCGATATTTTACATAATGCGTGTGCTTGGAGAACCCGTGCCTTTCAATGCCTCTGATTACTGAGCCGCCATACGTACGTTCGAGCTCATTCAAGACGAAGACCGTCTGAGGAACCTCTCTCCAAGTAAGTTGCAATACGACCCGATACTCGAATTCCCGGAGAGACCCAATTCTCTTGTGTCGAACTATCGAAAATGAACCGTCCGAGTCGAAGACGCCAGCGATGTAGGCCCTGCTCAGAGACATCCAGTGGTAAGACGGTTAGCAACAATTAACGACCCATGTTCCAACTAAATCAGTTGAGTCACGCCACCATTCTTGACAGGATCGACCAACGTGTTGTTCTTGCTTTCTGACTTGATGCGTCTCTTCATATTCGGTCTCGGACGGGGATTCCCATCAGGCGCATTGACTCGGCGAGGACCTTGCTAGCGGCGTCGACGAGGGCAAGCCTGGCGTCTCTGAGCTCCGTGTCCGATTCTTGGTTCACGGGGACGCTTTCGTAGAAATCGTTGAACGCAAGAGCCAGATCGTGGGCGAATCTCGCTATTTCCTTGGGAGAAAGATACTCCCCCGCCGTGACCGCAGCGATGTCAAGGGAAGACATCTTCTTTGCGAGCTTGACCTCCTGATGCTTGTTCATCTTCGCGGCGCCCTTCGAGTCTATTTTTGGGCTGCCTTGCGTCTTGTCCAGTATCCTCCTCGCTCTCGCATAGGTGTAAAGCAGATACGGGCCGGTGTCTCCTTGGAATTGCAATGCGTTTTCCATGTCGAAGACGATCATTTTGTCCGGATCCTGCTTGAGCAATTCATACCTTAGAGCTGCCACTGCGATGGCCTCCGCGACCTCTTCCACCCAATCGTCCGACTCCGAAAGGTTCCGCCTTCGGGTCTCCGACTTGGCCTTGTCAGTCAGCCTGTCCAGCATACCGTCAACGTTCACGTACAGGCCTTTTCTGCCTGACATGTGGGCGAAGTCTCCTTCAATCTGGAAGCCGATCTGAGAAGCGGATTTCTTCGAAAGAGAAACCACTTCGTAGGCACGGTGAAGGTACTTCTTGGACGCCCCCTCCTGAAGTTTGTCGAGCACTTTGGCCACTATTCTTTGAAGGTAAGTTTGCCGTGAGTCGATGACTGAGACGGCGAGTTCGGCGCCACCGAAGTGGCGGTCCAATTTCTTCCCGTCAAGGACGGTGGAATAGAGGACGCCTCCGGGTTGGTTTTCGGAGTAGACTTCGTACCCGAATGGATCTTCGATCAGCCCAATCTTCCAGGCTGCGTAGGGGATGTCCTTTGCGACATAGACTACGGTCCCGTCTGACCTAACGACCACCTTCTCCTCGCCCGTCTCGGGGTCGGGAATGACCCAGCACCCCTTGTTCTCGCCCGAGTCCTCGAACTTGACGTAATCTAATTTCTTCAGCTTCTCGAATATTCGCTCCCACATTCCGGAGTGTACGAGCTGTGATTCCCAGTTCAGCAGGTCATATGATCCCCCCAGCCTCCAGCAGGTTGACAGCTGGGCCGACAGAATTCTGTTCACAATCGACCTAGTGTAATCAGCGATATCTCCCTTTCCTTTCTCAATCTCCTTCAGCACCATGGACTGTTTTTCCTTCAGGGTAGGGTCCTTCGCATACTCTTGGTTGACCTTGGTGTAGACACGGTCGCCGCAGTAAATGTCGAATTTGATGCCCGGGGGCGCTTCGTCAGGAAGTCCGAGAAACTTGAAGCCGACGATTATGTCGGCCACCTGGGCCCCCGAATCATCCACGTAGTTCAGGGTCTGGACCCGGTTGCCAAGATACTTCATCACTCGCGACAGGGAATCGCCGAGAACCAAGTTTCGCGCGTGCCCGATGTGAAGTGCCTTGTTTGGGTTCACGTTTGTGTGCTCGATGGCAACCGACTTCCCTGGACGTTTCTGTGCGCCCATATCACCTGATGAAATCGCCTTGATTGAATCCTCAAGGAATGAGGGTAGGTTCAGTTTGAAATTTAGGTAACCGCCCCTGTGCGGACTGACGCTCCCAACGTACTTCGTCCGGCCGATGAGCCCCATCGCCTTCGACGCAATCGCCACAGCCACGTCCCCTGGCTTCTGACCAGATTGCTTTGCCACCCTGATTGGGACGGCACTGGAGAGGTCGCCGTAATCGTCATTCGGAGGGAGGCTGACCTCCGTTTGGACGTCAGGGTAGCCATAGCCCTTACACGATTCAACCACAATCTGCCTTACTTCCGCTTCAAACTCGAGGAACTTCAACCTTGAAACGTCCTTGAAGAGTCCCGATAAAAGCTCTCGGCGCACAACTATTCTTATCCCGGTCCACTCGGGGATGTTCGGGCCCGTAGCCCAGCACGGACAGGGCGTCAGCCTCCGAAGCTGAAGTGCGAAAGCTCAGAGACCGTGGGTTCGAATCCCACCGGGCCCGTTCTCCTCTGAGAGATCTGTGCCTCTTCACTTCTCCAAACGCCTATAATAGAATCAAGCGAAGCGGCTTCTGATTGGTTTCCAGCGGGGTCCCAGCCCTAGACCCACTGCTGGGTGATGGTTATCCTGACAGGTCGATGATCATGGTCGTCGGCCCACCAGGAATCGGGAAGGAAGCGATAGGCTACTGGTTCATTCATTCCGGTCTCGTCGAAGGAGACTTCTGCCTCTATGTGACGAGACTCTCGGTGAAGGAGGTGCTCCAGGACGAGAAAGGGTTCGGGATTGACACAAAGCAGAAAGTTCCGTTATGGTATGCGTCAGATGGGGGACAGATCAAATACGATGTGAACGACCTGGCTGGCCTCTCCCACAACATCAAGGAGACCCTCAAGCAGAACGCAAGCCGCAGGGTGAGGGTCGTAATCGACGCCATCTCCTCGCTCTTGATGCTCAACCAGCCCGAGACGATCTACCGGTTCCTGACCCAACTCTTCGCCGATGTCAAGCAATACGACGCCGTGCTACTTGCAACGATCGAAGAAGGGATGCACAAGCCGGAAGTCCTTGTTGCGATGCAGCAGCTCTTCGACGGCGTGGTTGAGATGAGGCTCTATGAGGAGGGGTTGAAGGTCCTCCCTCTGCTTCGCGTTCGGAAGATGCGCGGGTCTCCGCCCCAGCCAGGCTACTTCAACTTCTCACTGACCCGGAACGGGATGGAGGTAAGCGCATATGTCAGATAACCTTGGGTTCGCGCTGGCGATAGTCTTCGCCGAGATTGTGCCGGCCGCCATCGACCTCTATGCCGCCTACTGGGCGTTATCCATCAGGCGGGCGTTGGCCGGCCGCATCTACCGGAACCACGCGCTTTGGCTGGGCGCCGTAGGAATCATGGTCTCGTCGACTAACGTTCTTACATTCAGTAACAACACAATCATCAACTTTGCAATCAGTATCTACTATGCCGTTCTCTTCTTGGTCCTGTTTGCGTTCTTCGACTCTACCGTCCGTGTTGCA
>JAPCJK010000103.1 GCA_027886975.1 Nitrososphaerota archaeon | reverse complement strand
GCGCTTTGAGCCGAGCATCAGAGAAGACCCCAGATATGCACGGATTTTTGAAAGGGCGAAGCTGCAGCCCTAATCGAACGTGGGGCGCTAGGATGTCGGACAACGGACAATAATCGTTCTATTCTATTTAGTCTTGTTATTGGGTAGCAATTTTTGTCAGAGAAAGCTTCTGCGGAAAGGAGGCACTAATCCATAATAGGGCAAACCCTTGGCCCTGACGCCCATGGGTTCCAGAGTGCAGAGCGGGTTGCCCGGACTCGACAAGTTGCTCGAAGGTGGATTCCCTCCTGGCAAAGTCGTCCTTGTTCTCGGCGAACCCGGGACGGGCAAGAGCATTTTGGCGTCTCAATATCTCATGTGGGGCCTGACTAGTGCGCACGAGAACGGAGTGTTCATCGGTATGAACGAGTCCAAGGACCGATACGTTTCCGAAATGAAAGGGTTGGGAATGGACTTCGAACCATTCGAGAAGGATAACAAGTTCGGCTTTGTGGATGCCACAGACATACGGCGGATCCCTGATCAAGCGCGCGTCGGGAGGATTCCCGTCGGCGGAAGAGAGCTCGGTCTTGTCAACCTTGTTGACACCATCCAAGAGGCTGCCGAAAAGTTCGTGCCCAAGCGTATAGCCATCGATTCTATCTCAGACTTGGTCTTCAGGTTCCCCGAGGTAGAGCAAAGACGCCCGGTGATTCTTGACCTTGTCGAGGCCCTCCAATCTACGGGCTCTACATGCGTGATGACGAGCGAGGTCACGTCGACGGGAACTGAGAGAACCCTGCAGCCCGAAGAATATCTCGCAGAGGGCGTCATCCAGCTTAAAACGCTGCAGAAAGGAGGGCGGTCAATTCAAGTCCTGAAGATGCGTGGGTCCAAGATTGACATAAAACCGAGGCCCTACGTAATCAGTGAAAAAGGAATCGAAGTCCTCGCTACAGAAGAGATTTATTGAAAGGCTGTCCACAATTGTCATCGAAGGGCCCCGCATCAGTTGCCGACGAGAACCGCGTCACCGAACTGCCCTCCGAGGTCCTTGAACTTCTCAACACAGCTACCATTGGTTACCTGTCTGTGAGGTCCCCAAAGGGCGACCTCTACAGCTATCCTGTCGCGTTCTATTACACTGGGCACAAGGTGTACTTCATGACGCCCATTAGCGCAGCGAAACTCCGTTTCATGAGGGCCAATCCGGATGTCTCGTTCCTCGTGGACAACCACCTCCTCACCAGAGGCGCGTGCGGGACGATGATCCAAGGAAACACGAAGGTCTTCAGCATTGCGAAAACCATACTTTCGATCCTCTCTGTGGGCCCCAAAATGGCGAAGTTCGCGAAGAAGTACCCAGGGATGTTCACCTTCTACGCCAAAGGGAAGGAGCTCCCAGACGAGAGGAAGCTCTACAAATATAGGCTCATCAGGATCGATCCAACGAAGTTCTTGTTCTGGCGGGGTTATGAATTTGGCAGGTACGCCCCAAAGGGGTCAAAGTCGGAAGACCCGTTTTCGGCCTCCACAGATGACACGAAGATGGAAACTTTGGCTAACCTCTTCAGCTCTGCCGACGAGGAGCTTCCAGTCCCGGAAGTTCCTCGCGGAGAAGGCTGGGTAGAAACCTTGAAGGGCCTAGGGTCGTTAAACGCCACCGATGACGAGGAGCGTAATGCAGTCCAGGCATACAGGCTGTTCCTCCGCAATTCGATGGCGGAGAACAGGACAGGCCCAGGAGTCTCCTCCGAGGAAAAAAAGCTCCTAAAAAAATGGAAGCAAACAGGCGGGCGTTCTGGGTAGAGCCTGCTGAGCCAATTCGATCATTGTTGCCCTGAGGAAATCTGTGGCTTGGAACTCTTCGGTCCCATTCTCATTTCCTCTTTTCCCAACCTGCCCGTAGGCGATAAAGAATCGTGGCAATCCAATTGAAGAGAATTATTTGCTGACTGCGAGAGCAGATTCTATCCCGACGTGCCCGTAAGTTTAGCCAAGGGCAGATAGTAACTCGCACTCGAAAAGGCAAACGTACCTTCATTCCCGTCTAGGCAATAGAGGTTAGTTACTGAAGCGGAACAGGTATCGCTTTCATAGCCACCCAGACAGTAGATGTAGTTCCCCGAACTTACGCAGTTCGTCGTTATGCCTGCTGGATAGTCACTTGCGTGATGCCAGGGTCCAACTCCAGACGACGATACTTGGGCGCTGTATACCCCGTTGACGGTCGCCCCGCCGCTCTGCTCGCCTCCGACGCAGTAGAGGTAACCTGAGGAGGCCGAGCATGACAGAAAGGCAACTTGGATTGGGTAGTCAGTTGTCGCGGACCACGTCCCGATTCCGATGGACGAGACTGGAGCGTAGTACACCTTGCTCTGAGTGCCCGAAAGAGCGAAGTAGTTGACCCCTCCGTGGGTGTCTGGATTCCGAGCAAGCCCTCCGATGCAGTAGATGTAGCCATTAGAGGCGGCACAGCTCGGTAAGAAGTCACCCCCCGGGTAAGAAGTAGTGTGGTTCCATCCTCCTATGCCAGTAGCGGAGAGCGAGGCGTACCAAGCTGAAGTGGTCAGGTCTGAGGTGGCGTTCGTCCCTGAAGTCTCGCTCGTCCCACCCACGCAATAGATGTATCCCAAATAGGAGACGCATGCCTGAGAATCGACCGGAACGGGAAACGACGTTGTTCGGCTCCAACTGCCGATTGCCTGAGATGATAGAGGGGCGAAATAGCTCGCCGCGGTATCGTTGCCTGCATTGTCTAGAATTCCCCCGACGCAATAGAGGAATCCGGAGCTGGTCACGCATGCCTGACCCGTCACGGCCTGAGGATATTGACTGCTTGAGGATGCCCAAACGCCGACGCCTGACCCTGACAAAGTCGATGAGTACGCTTGACTGCTCGGGCTACCTGAAGTGTCTGATCCCCCCACGCAGTAGACATACCCCGCGTTGCTGACGCAGGATTGGCCGACAACTCCGTAGTTCCCTCCCGCCTGAAGCGGATAGTTAGTGGAAGCGACCCAGGGCCCGGTGGTCACCGGACTCGAGACCTGTGTGTAAACCAAAAGGGCCAGTATGCCAACAAGCACAATCGCCGAGATCACGACCCGTCTTGGTCCCTTCCTCCTCTTCTCAGAGGGAGCAGTGACCGAATTTGCCTCCAGCCGGCCCACGACGGAGAGCGTCATCACCGCTCGATACAACGTGTAGACGCTGCCTAGAATTAGAGAATCGTCGAGCAGGGTGACGGCTCGCGTCGGGTTGTTTTGGTTTGTCGAGGCTAAGACAAAATGGGATATGTAAAGAGCAAAGACGAACGCCAGCAGGATTAGATGCCTCTTCAGAGTCCTGTCTTGGGTACGCCGAGCTCCGATGAATAGAGCGGTACCAGAATACGGTACAACAACGAAGGTTGAAACGACGAGCGGAACAATGATGGCCGCTGAATTTGATGTGAGCGGCACTATCCCGAGAGCCACGAGAAGAAGAGCGACGACCGAGATGCCAAGCAGAAGAAAGACTGCAAATCTCCCCCTTCTCCAGCGGAGCGTGTCCCTGTGGAAAAAGTCCATCTGCAATGCAACAATGATTGTACTGTCGACGAACGCGAGGTAAGCGAAGAACAGCATGAACCAGGCAATTACAAAGAAAGGCGCACTCCCAATTGTGAAGTCATGAACGGGGACGATGTATCCAGGCACAGCCTGTATGAATGTCACCACGCCAAGGGCAGTTATCCAGAAAGCTCGGTTACGGAACACCCCGCTCATGAAAGCCCTCCCGAACTCGAGCCCCCTGTACACCACCATGATGGAGACTATTGAGGCGACGAGCCAGGTTAGGGTGTTCACGAGCCCAACGTAATCAATGAACATGGGGGGTGACCTCCATTCCAGTGCTGGAAACAGCAAATCGGAAGTATCCGTGAAGGGGCGGGAGTCCCAGCATCTTTTTCACGCGGAAGAGCGGGGTGATGGCCAGCCCTTCTTCGTAGAGCCTCATTTCTATCACTCCGTCGAAGAGTTGTTCCATGGTAGTGAGGACGTTGGGTGAATGCATTCCGTCTTCCGCCAGCGCGAAGAGGACCGAATCTTGTTGCTTGAGCTCGGCGACGAGCTGGGACCAGTAGTTGTACATTGATTCCAATGGATTGAGAACCAGCAAGGGCGAAAGCACGTCGGTTGCCACCCTCACACGCCTCCCGACGTTCCGATGGATCGCTTGCTTGATCTCGAATGAAATTGACGCTATGTCTCGAAGGTTGCAGCGGACATTGGAACCCGCACTCGCTATCCATTCTGGGACGAGCTCGGTGCCGATTCCTACCCCCTTCATATCCCTCAGGACATCAGTTACCGGACGATGGGTTGCGTAGAGACAGTAATCTCCTTGAACCAACCCAGAGTGGACGAACCAATAGCCAAGGGCTTCCTTTCCTATCCCTGGCGGACCGACGACTAGGATGGCTGACCTGTCGGGATATCCATCACTTCCGAGGAGATTGTCAAGAGATGGGACTCCGGTAGAGACCAACTAAGAGGTCTTGGGCTGGGTATCAACGCGAGATAAGCATATGTCAGATGGAGTCTACGCCGAGGGTGAACTGGTCATAGAAACGTGTTGGGCCCGGAGGGATTAGTGACTACGTGGGCTCTTCTGTCAAATTTGCATACTTTAAGGAAAGAGGCGCCCGGAATGGGGTCCAGACCTATTATGGGTTCGAACCCCCCACCTGCACCACAAAATCGTCTGCGTTCGCCGCAAGCTGAACTTTATGCCCAGATTGCACATGTATGGGCCCAGCGGGGCCGCTTAGAATCGCGTTCAAGGTAGGATTTGCCAATTTTAGTTAATAGGCGGTGCAATAGGCTCAGGATTGTCTAAAAGTGGTAATTCGTGAGCCAGCAGCAAGTCCAGCTTAAGATTCTCGAGGCATACACTCGCGATGTGGGTCGAGGTGTAGCAAGGATAGACTACGACGCGATGGACGCATTAGGCACGTCGACGGGAGACGTAATCGAGATCAAGGGAAAGAGGCGAACAGTTGCGAAGTGCCTCCCCCTCTACCCTTCAGACGAGGGCAGAGGAATAATGAGGATCGACGGTCTCATCAGGAACAACGGTGGCGTTGCCATTGGTGACGTGGTCGTCGTGAAGAGAGTCAGCGCCCCACCGGCAGAGAAGGTCATGGTCGCCCCGCTCGAAACAGTGCCGCCTATCGACGAGAGATATTTGGCTGATGCCCTCGAAGGCATCCCGGTGACGAAGGGGGACAACGTGGTGGTACCTTACTTCGGCGGAAGGCTCACCTTCCAGGTCGTCGGAGTGAACCCGGTCGCAGAAGCAGCGCTGATAACTCAGAGGACAGTCTTCGTCATTTCCGAGAAGCGCGAAACTCTAAGGGGAGTACCGCAGGTGACGTACGAAGACATCGGCGGCATAAAGGACGAGGTCCAGAAGGTGAGGGAGATGATTGAGCTCCCCCTGAGACATCCGGAGATATTCGAGAAGTTGGGGGTCGAAGCGCCGAAAGGAATTCTCTTGTATGGTCCTCCGGGAACCGGCAAGACGCTCCTGGCGAAGGCCGTTGTCAATGAGACCAACGCACACTTCATTCCGATAGGTGGTCCAGAGATCATGAGCAAGTACTACGGCGAATCAGAGGCAAAGCTCAGAGAGATATTCAAAGAGGCAAAGGAGAAGGCTCCTACCATCATCTTCATCGACGAAATCGACTCGATAGCTCCAAAGCGCGAGGAAGTGACCGGAGAAGTCGAGAGGAGAGTTGTCAGCCAGTTGCTCTCCTTGATG
>JAPCJK010000102.1 GCA_027886975.1 Nitrososphaerota archaeon | reverse complement strand
GACCAAGTCTAGGTCAAGCTTCAACATCGACTCGTGGGTGACGTGAGTTTGCTCGGCCCCGAACTCTCGCGCCATCTGCTCGGCTCTCCCAGGCACAGTGTCGCAGACTGCCACAAGCTTCACGCCCGGGGTTCGTGCATAGACCCTGAGGTGATTCGCTGAGTTTTTCCCGCAGCCCAGGACGCCGACCCTGATTTGGCGCAAACCAGCGCGGCCCCGGGGTCACCGAATAAAAGGTGAAGGGAGCACCACACCAAAGCCCTTTCGTCTGAACAGCGGCTGACACTCGGGATACAAGTTTGCCGGTGCCTCGGGCGAGATCTGAGATAAGGGAAACCCGACTAAGATTAAGGCCCGACGGGAATCGTCACCATTTAGGTGACCACAATAGGGTCGGATCAATCGTTCGAACTTCCGAAGGATATGTATCCGTAAAGAGAGAGTTGATTCCCCCTAGGTCTCGTCAAAGGTTCGAATCCTTGGAACTTCAGCCTGGCCGGGCCTTGTCATCCTATGTGGGCCCCCTAACCTACCACCTCATGATGGACAAACGGGAAGCCATGGTAATTGATTGGGAAGATCGACTTACTAGGGTCACGAATGGCAAAACGTTCTTCAATTAGTTTCCGTCCTGTCCTGTATTGGGCCCCCGCAGTGGGTCGGAGGTTTCAGTTCTTCTCTTGGCCTTCCTTCTGGCGGGTTCCTTACTCGGCCTGATCCCGTTGAACGCACAAGCACAGGGGGCCACAACGTCCTTTCCAATTGTCCTAACTGTTTCACCCTCGGGAGCGCCGCAGGCGACGTTCACGCTGAGCGGATGCGGCGTTTCACCCACCACCATAGTCGGTGATGGTTCCGCCCACACCTTTGGAGCCCTCTCCAATTGCGTCATAACGATAACGGCTCCATCTCCTGGGTCAGACACGCGTGACGTATTTTCATCTGTCACTGGAGGTGCACAGAGCAGTACTACCATAACGAGTGGCTCCTCTTCTCTCTTTTCTTTGAGTTACTATTACCAAGTTGGAATGTCCGTCTCGTACAATGTAAATGGTGGAGGCTCACCAAGCGCGAATCCCAGTCTATGGTACACCTACCTCGGAACCTCTAGGACAGCCCAGACTGTGACGACCACCCCAACATCGGTCTGGTCTGACTACGGAACTGTCTGGGATTTCGTCCAAACAACAACTTCTCCCCCTGGATCGACCTCCGAGAGATGGGCGGCGAACGGTGCGCTGTCTGGGACGGCGACAGCCGGAGGCACGATTTCCCTGACGCTATACCACCAGTTCCTCCAGACCCTCTCCTACTCCGTCAGCAACGGGGGTAGTCCTAGCGCCCCTACGGCTACAGGCACCCAATTCGGGTCCTCCTACGTCGTCACTCTAACGCATACGCCAGAAGGCATCTGGTTCGACGCGACTGCGAGCATCGCTCTCAGGACTCCCATCCTTGACCTTTCTAACACCCAATACACTCCCTCGGTGACATCCATTCAGGCCACGCAATCGCGCACCTCCAACGTAGTGTACGGTCCAGTAATCGCTGCCACGAACACGACCACATCATCGAGCTCGAGCTCGTCTTCGACGACTTCTCCCGGACCGGTGGGCGGAGGATTACCCTGGTGGGTGTGGCCCGCTCTCTTGGGAGTGATTGGAGCAGTCGCTGTCGGAGGGTTCCTTGGATACAGACTTGTCCGCCGACCGGGTGAGAAGCCGAAGGGTCCGGGCGCTGTGCCTTCGGAAGGAGGGACTGCGGGAACCGGGGGGCCTGGAGCAGGTCCAGGAGGCGGACCAGGAAGCGGCCCAGGTGGTCGTCCCGGTGCTGGGCCCGGTGGCACTCCCATTGGTGGTACGCCAGAACCTCCCCCTCCTTTCCTCCTTCATGGAACGGAGGAAGGATGTGCCCTCTCGTCTTCTTGGCTCCATCACAGCCTGCAAATGGGAGTGCTACCGATGGGCACCAAGGAGGCTCCCAACAAGTTCACCACCCCTCCCGACGAACCGGTCCCGCTGAAGGCTGGGGCAAACGACTTCCATCTGCTCGTCCAGGAGTGTTCCTGCCCCGGGATAGCCGGAGACTTGAGCAGGAAGTCAATCAGCATGGCCGCCAAGTTGCGGATCGATTGGGAAATCGTACAAGGGGAGGGCGGATTCGTCGACGAGAGCCGCGGAACACCACAACAGTCCGACAGATGCGAAGAAGTGCTCTTCCAACCCGCCCGGATCGACCCTAGGACAGGCTCGAAGGCCAGGACGGTCAAAGTCCGGGTCAAGGCCTTGCATGACGACCCGACGAAGCCACCTGACCACGCCGAGGTGACATCGTTCATCACCATGGAGATAACGAGGAGAACCATCCCCGCTGCCGCAGGTCAGGCATCGAAGGACGAATACCTGTACAATTACTGGGTCGAGGACGGCCCGCCTGTAAAAGGCCCAAACCCGCCGCCGGACATGACAGCAGACTGCGTGCCGGGTCACACCTGGGCCCAGGCAGAGGAGATAGAGGGGCGAATCAACAAGATGCCTCAGACCTGCAACCCAGGCGACTTGGTCAGGCTGGGGGCCATTGGAACCGACGCGGACAATCTCCAGCTCGTGTGCACCCCCTCCGGCAAGGTTTGCAAGCTCCCGTCTAAGACATCGAGCTCCGCTCTTATCGATCCCCTAACCTACTCTTGGAAGGCGGACAAAGGGGATTTTCCTTTGAGGGAGCTGGACGAAAAACTGCATGGGAAAGACACTGGGACAGGCGGATGGGAGGGCGGCCAGGTCGTCGTATGGCGAGCCCCGGACGAGGCCTGCACCGCAAGGATTACGCTCCAAATGAGGGATTCTGGGGCAGAGTTCCCAGACAAACCAAAGGAGGTATACGCTGAGATCAAGGTCGGGAGGCCCGTCGCGGGTCAGCCAGTTGCGGCTCCTCCACCTCCGACGCCTGTGGAATCGAACCAGCCCGTCACGTGCTGCGGTCCGGACGTGACTGACAACGTGCTGCGTTGCATGGTCAAACTGTTGCAGGACTTCTCTTCCTGGGTCGATGTAAGGAAGAAGAGACAGTTGGAACTGCTCACTAGGGTACTCCCGGACTATGTCCCCGATTTCGAGAAAGATAAGGTGGTGAGGGTCGGCTGGCTCCAGTTGATGAGCGCCTGGGACATAGAGGAGCTGACGACTGATTCGATAGGTGGCACCTTCGAAGGGACATTCTTCCGGTTCAGAGAAACTTGTATGAGACCAGACGAACCTTGCTACCCCTCGGTAGCATTTCTCGGCCACTGCCATCGCCCGGGTGTGGTGAACTACGTCATGTGGGGGGTTCTGACTAGGCTTGACGAGTGGTTCTCGTATCAGCAGAAAGGGCGCAAGTATGCTGTGACCTACGACGAGTCAACCCTCGGTTGGGCTCAAGCCGTTCGGAGCAGCCCGTGGAACCCGGTGACCGGAGATCCGAATTATCAGGACCAGGTAGCAATGGCTTCGGTCGGATGGCAACTTGCCGGAGACTTTCTGAAGACTACTGACTTCGGGAAGCTTCCGTACCAGCTAGATCAGGTGGACAAGCAAGCACTCAAAACCGTACTTGAAGCAAAGCAGAATAAGTTCAGGGATACGGCTGCTTGCCTCAAGAGGTGCCCCGGGGACGCTATACTGCAGAGGGCAGAGTTTACCTACATTTGGGGACCCAAGCCCGCCGGAACGAAATGACCTAAATCCCATGATCTTGGCACTTAGCTTAGTCCAGCCTCATAGCATTGGTTTGGACTGAGACCTTTAGGATACGCACCCGTTCGACATATCCAGCAAAGTTAACAGAGTCGCTATAAACATCATCCGACCACCTTTTGACATTGGGTCGACCCACTTCGTCCAAACTCAGGGTCGCGGTGCTCGCCGCGACTGGAATGGTGGGGCAGAGGTACGTCAGCATGCTATCAAACCATCCCTATTTCCAAGTCGCCGTCGTCACCGGCCAAAACAGCGTGGGCAAGAAGTATGGCTCAGCAACCGCAGCGACGAACCTTCCCATGGCCGAAGAAGCGAAGAGATTGACCGTTAAGGCCACCAATGCTGAATCTCTCGACGACGTCGATGCTGTCTTCTCCCCCCTTCCCACGGAGGTCGCCAAGACACTGGAGCCCGAGCTAGTACGATCAGGATTCAAAGTCATAACTGATGCCAGCCCTCACAGAATGGATAGCGTCGTCCCTCTCATCGTCCCTGAAATCAATCCCCAGCATTTGGAACTACTCGAGCGACAGAGAAAGGTAAAGAAATGGAAGGGTGTCCTCGTTGCGACTCCCAATTGCACCGCGGCAGGCCTAGCCCTGGTGCTGAAGCCTCTCCACGATGCTCTGAGGCTGAAGAGAGTCCTGGTGTCCACGCTGCAAGCAGTATCCGGCGCTGGGTACCCTGGGGTCCCGTCCCTTGACATAATCGACAACGTAATCCCGTACGTGAAAGACGAGGAAGAGAAAATCGAGACGGAACCGTTGAAGATGCTTGGCGAGGTCGGAAGAGATCGAATATCCCCTGCCAAGTTTGAGATAGGCGCAATGGTCCACAGGGTCGCAACGACAGATGGCCATCTCGAATCTCTTTATGTCGAGACGGAGGAAAGGTTCGAGCTCGAGAAGGTCACAAAGATATTGACGAGGTACAGGGGCGAGCCTCAGAAACTCAAGCTCCCGACCGCACCTGCTGAGCCGATAATGGTGACCAATGTCGAAGGACGGCCTCAGCCCAAGCTGGACAGGTACGCGGGCACTGTTCCGGGAATGAGCGTAGTCGTGGGGAGGATAAGGAAAGGCCTGGACTCAAAATCAGGAAGGCTGACGCTTCTATCGCACAATACAATCAGGGGCGCCGCTGGCTCCACCATCCTCACCGCAGAGCTGATGTACAGGAAGGGTCTTCTCGGCTAGTTGAGGACGACCCCGCGCCCGCGAGGCTTGAGCTGAACTTCGGATGAATAAATGACATATGAAGACAATAGTGATGAAGTTCGGAGGGAGTCTCCTTGCCTCAAACCACGGCATCGAAAGAGTGGCAGACCTTGTGGTGCGAAGCAGACGGGAGGGTTCCGAAGTGGTCGCGGTTGTTTCTGCATTGGGAAAGGTGACTGACCTACTTCTCCGGACAGCTCACGACGCCGTCGACCACGACGCAAAGAAGATAGACAAGGCTACCCGTGGTCTAAAGTTCATCCATTCTTCGGTCATCGAGCAGACAAGCCTCAAGCCTGACGAAAAGTGGGCCCTGAACCGCGCAACCGCCTTTGCTCTCGAGGAATTGAAGCGCACTCTTCTGGGAGTGTCCGCTCTCGGGGAGCTATCTCCCAGGTCCAGAGATTTAATTCTCTCATTTGGAGAGAGGCTGTCCGCGCCTATCCTAGCAGCCGAAATGGAAACCAGAGGTGTTAGCGCTCAGACCATGACAGGGGGTGAGGCAGGGATCGTGACGGACAGGTCCTTCGGAGAGGCGGTGCCGAATTCAGCTGTAACCAACCGGGCAGTAAGGAGATCCATCCTTCCAAGGCTTGCAGCAGGCGAAGTGCCTGTTGTGACAGGTTTCATAGCGAGGTCAACCGACGGCGAGATCACCACCCTCGGCAGAGGAGGGTCGGATTACACGGCTACACTCCTCGGCGCTGCATTGAAGGCAGCCGAAGTTTGGATCTGGACAGACGTAGACGGGATCCTGAGCGCGGACCCACGCATCGTGAAGGGCTCGGGCCCTGTCGCAATGCTGAGTTACGCCGAAGCAGAGGAGCTCGCCTTCTTCGGTGCCAAGAACATGCACCCCCTCGCTCTCGGTCCAGCCAGAACCAACCATATCCCTGTCAGAATAAAGAATGGATTCAGGCCTGAT
>JAPCJK010000101.1 GCA_027886975.1 Nitrososphaerota archaeon | reverse complement strand
CTGCAAGGACCCTGATTGTCTTCCTGATGGGCATCTAACGAGAACCGCCTTTACGGATAAAACAAGGGAGAGGGGGAGGACGCGCTCCTCAGTCCTCCCTCATTACGAGCAGACTTCCGACGAGCCTTATCGCCTCGATCACCACCACGATAGCGACGATGAAGAGGAGCGCGGTGTTGAGCACGGTGAGCAGGATTGTCGGGAGCGTTGGCCCTGCAGGAAGCCAGAGAGAGCTGACCCCGTTCGCCGTGCAGGCGGCGGCCGCGCACGCTGCTATGCCGTAGCCCACGACCGGAAGGGAGGTCGCCCCTGTTGCGTTCGCGAGTATGTAGACGAAGAACTGGACGATCAGCGGTACCGACAGCGCGACCAGGAGGATGATGATCCGTTCGCGGGTCTGCCCGAGAGTTGCACCACTTCGAGAACTCATGCAACCATAGGCGTGCCGAGCTTAAAACGGGACAGGGGTTCGTTTGCCGTTTTAACCTCAGAACTACTCTGAACCTGAATGTCAGAGTCAATCTGGTGGCCGGATGAGGCGTGGTTTGAGAGGAAAGTCCTGCCACTGGGCTTCATCACGCTCTCGTTCCGCCAGCTAATCACGATGATGGTTGCGTTTCTTGCGGCTTTCCTGGTCTCCCTGCCGTTCGAGTTTCCGATAGCTGGGATTAGCTTTGGAGGCAGGGCCGCCGTCTTCTGTGTAGTCTTCGGGGTTGGTTACGTCATATCAAGCAGGAGGGTGAGGCTCATTCCAGTCGAGCTCCAGGCTGTCTACTTCCTTCGCACCAAGGGCGTGGAGAAGTTACGAGCGAACCTGCGGAGATTGCTCGGGTCGAAGACACCTGAGAAAGATCCTGCAACTGAGAGCGAGCAGCCACCTATCGTGCAAGAAATGGTCGTGGAGGATTTCAAGAACCCCGTCCCTCTGGTGGTCGCTGAGAGGCTGAATCGCGTTCAGAAGGAGGGCCGGGTGCTGCTCCTCCTCGACGACCAGGTCAGGGGAGAGGATTCGGTCTCGCCCCAGAAGCCGAGGTACAGGTTGCTCTACGTTCCCGCTCCCGAGGACATCGGAACTCATCGCCTTACGGTCAGGCTCGAAGGGTCGGCCGAGCCGCTGGTGTCGGTCAGTCTCTCGCTAAAGGGAAGGGGCTCGGAGATTGGCGAGTCGGTCATCAGGATGGAGTGAACAAACGCCATGGCCAAGAAGAACCCCTCGGAAGGACCGCGCCCACCCGTCATCTACGAGCTGAGGTCCATCAACCTGGCGAACCTCCCCGAGAAGGAGCAGGGTTCGGTGCTCGACAGGTTCGCGTCCTTCCTCGATTCCCTCACCGAACCGATCACCTTCCACATCGTCCAGGACGAAAGGGAGGTGGAGTCTATCGGCGCGGTGTACCAGATCCCCTACAAGCGGTTCTTTCTTGAGACGCGATCGCAGGTCGACTCGCTCGTACACAAACTGGGCACAAGAATGGCGCGGGCGCACGCCATCCCTGTGATCAAGACGGCCATAGCTTATCCAAGACACCTCGTTGATTCTGACGGTTACCATGTCCAGACCTACTGCATCACGAGGCTGGGTGGCACACTCGTGCCCGGGTTTCTCGCGGAGCTCTATCAGGTTGCTTACTCGATCATGGTATACATCGACCCGATCGACATCTATGAAGCGAAGAAGATGGTGAAGTCGTATGCAAGGTCGGTCGGCTCGAGGCTCGTCCTGAGGCAGAGCGAGGGGAGGTCTCTCGACCCGGAGGAGCAGGCCGAGTTCCAGAGGGCGTCGGGCGCTGCCCAGCTCATCGGAGCGGGCAAGGAGAGGCTGTTCAGGACGCGGATCCGGATAGTCCTGCGCGCAAAAACGTACGAAGAGCTTGTGGAGGCAAGGAAGAAGCTGAAGCAGCTGGTCGGCGGGATGGTGGGCCAGATCGACTCCCCTGCATATCTGCAGGGGCCCCTCCTGACGGGAGTTGGTCCGAAGTACGCAACTGGGAGGTGGTTTTTCATTACCACGTCCGGAACCCTGAGCCTATTCCCCTTCTGCGGGCTCGACGTGGTCGACCCTTCGGGGGTGTTTCTTGGCCAGAACCTCCAGACCGGAAACGCCATCCTCTACGACCTCTTCGAGAAGGAGAACTACAACGTCAGTGTGATGGGCGCGTCAGGGTTCGGCAAGTCGACGTTCATCAAGTCGTACCTGAGCAGGATGTTGAGTCAGGACAAAGACATGATGGTCTTCCTCTTCGACAGCATCGTGAGGCCGGAATACGCAGTTTCGCCGGATGGGAGATATGAGACATCGTTCGCGGGCATAACGGGCTGCAAGGTGCATCGCTTCAACAGCGGCAGCGGGGCGGGTCTGGATCCATTCGCCGTGTTTCCCACGAAAAGGATCGCTGCCAACTTCCTAGCCAGCGTAGCAAAGGTCGAGAACGATGCCGACCTGCTTGCCGACCTCTACCTTGCCTCGGAGAGAGCGTCCAACGTGGGCGAGCTCATCGAGCTTGCCTCGGGCGACTTGAAGAAACGTCTGCTTGCCAATATCCCACCGTATCGGTTCCTGTTCGAGGGATCGATGGAGATCTACCCCCGCATGGTCTTCGTCCTTTACGATCTCCCACCTGGAGAGTTGAGGGACGCAGCAGCCTTTCTAGCACTCTCTGCTATCTGGAAGAAGATTCAGAATACTGACACAATCCCGATCGCCAGGAGGAAGGCGATTGTGGTCGACGAGGGTTGGTCTCTTGTCGAAATCAACCCCAGGACGGGCAGGCCTTACTTCCCATTGGCCGTCGAGTACGTGCCCGAGATAGCCCGGACCGGAAGGCACTACAACGCTGCCTTCGTCTTCGCCACCCAGCTGGTTTCTGACCTGATGGGGAGGGGAGGAGTCTACGGACCCGGCAGGATAATCATCGAGAGCTGCTCCACCAAGATCGTCCTGAAGCAGGACCAGGCAGCGTCGCAGGTCCTGAAGGAGGCGTTCAACCTGAGCGACGGCGAGGAGAAGTTCATCGTGAACGCGAAGATAGGCCAGGGAATCCTCGTGACCCAGGAGGGGCACCTTCCGTTCTACAACTTCCTGAGCGACGACGAGAGAGGTATGTTCACGACCAGGCCTAAAGAGGTTACGGCCTGAATCCCACGAAACCAAAAGTTAGTTCTGCACCCCACTTCCAAAGCTCCTTTCCGCATATGCGAACGACTAATTGAGAGGGCTCTTTGCATTCACGACGAAGGCCTTCAGGCCATTTACGGCCCTCTGGACGACTCTAGGCCCGAATCCTTTCCGGCCCATCCTGATATCCGGATGGGTCCAAAAGTGAAGTTTTCTTATGATAGGTCGCGTGAAAAAGTGTTCCTTTTTATCTGGCCTTCTTTAATATCTCGTCAGCAAGTTGCTCTTTCGTTTTCCCTCTAGTGTCTATTCCTAGCTTATCGGCGATTCCAAGAAGCAACTCTGCATCCGTCTTCTGGCCCGGCTGAGATGAAGACACGCCTTCCCTGTAGGCCTGTTGGATTTCTGCAGACATCTTCCCTAGCGTTCTAGCAAGATTTGGGGACTCCTTCGTGCCACGCGTAAGGACGTAGACCCCGACCACGCCCAACGCAGCTATTCCTAGCACGTCATCCAGACCCAACTTTGCTCAAGTATTGGTGCTCAAACATATATAAAAACTAGAACCCAATTCATTCCAAAGTTCTACAACCCGAGGATTTGATTCAAAATGTAGACGTCGTCTTGGCTGTTTCTATCCGTCCAAAAGGAGGCGACGGGGAGCGCAGTTTAATCCTAGACTTCGACACGATGATACAGGGTAGTGAAGTTAACGTGCTGAAGTTATTCGAAGGGAGGAAGAACAGCGGCTATTCGGTTCGTTCATTTCTTCGCGAATTGAGGCCCACAGAATGACTAAGACTATTCCTGACTCTTGCCTTCCGCCCCGGTGGTAATGGCCCTCAAGATGTTCTTGTTCTGTGGAAGCAAGGCAAAGTAAGCGTGTAGCCCGACCAGGCCAAAGACGAGCGTCGCCGCTACGAGGTGCCCCGTCCTTATGAATGAGTCCATGAAGGGATGATTTATTCGGTCGAGCCAGACGAAGAGAGGGATACCCTGCCAAGTGATTGCTTCCCAAGTTAGGAGCCCTGATGCCAGGAGGAATGCTCCGAGGATGATTAGGCTCCAATGGAACATCTTCTGAAAGAAATCATACTTGGCGCCGGGAGGAAGGTATTCCCTAGTTAGCCCGAGGAAATTTCTACTTCTCGCGATCGCTTCCCAAAAGTCTCTCTTGGTTACCCTGATTTTGGCTGCCGTTCTCAGATGATACGCATCCCAGGAGGCGTGAACAACGACCAAAGCGACGACCAGCAAAGCAAGGTCGATGTGGATTGAACGCCAGTTGAAAACTAGCATCCCCCAGTAGACGAATTGCAAGCGGTTAGGCGTCGGCGGATTAACAAGAAATTGTGCAAGATAAACTGGGAGGCCCGTGATGATAAGTCCCACGACCCCAATGCCAATCGCCCAATGCAGGGTTCTTTGTAGCTTGTCGAATGAAATCTCTTCTGACGGCGCGGAAGTCGCATGCATAAGACGGTACCTTCGCGCGATGTGAACGACTGCGGCGACACCAAACAGAAGTACAATTCCTAGTATTAGGGATGGATTGGTGGTGTGGGTCATTAGTGGTGATACAGCATTCTCGTATAAGATAAGTATGGTATCAAGTGGCAAGCACTGCGCGAAGATGTATCAATCCATAGGAAGTAGGAGTAGGTCTAATTCCAAGTGTCGAACCCTAACTTTATGACGATTTCACTCGAAAGGAGGAGATTATCTTTCCGACTTCTATCCATCCAGTAGCGAGGACCGAGACCGAAACCGCAACTAGCCAGTCCCAGGGATTGAGTGCGGTGGTATTGAAAACCAGCTGCAGCGGCTCCAAAACCGTTACTAAGTAAACAGTTAGGACAGAGAGGAGTAAGACGTAGAGCATGTAGCTGTTTGATCTAACTCCGAGGCGATGAAGGGGGGACTTCTCTGAGCGTGAGAAGAGTGCGAGAAGAGTGAGTGAAAGCATAATGTTCACAAACACCATTGTCCGAGCTTTCTCGATGACACCGCCCCCTTTCAAGTAGAGCAGGAAGATAGTCAAGGCACCCAGGAAAATCGCGGAGGCTCGAGAAAAGATTTGCAAACTCAATGATTGCGTTATGATGCGTTCCGTGGTGCTCCGCGGTGGCCGATGCATGATGTCAGGTTCTGCAGGTTCCGTGGCGAAGGTTGTAGATGCTTGAATGTCATTCACAACTTCCATCAGAATTATCTGAAGTGGGGTCAGAGGCGTGCCCGCTCCTAGAAGCAGGGAGAAGAAGACCGTCATCAGGATGCCGATCTTGCTCGGCAGGTAGTATCGGATTGCTTTCCTCAGGTTGTCAAATAGCCGCCTTCCCTCTCGGACCGCAGTCACGATTGTCGTGAAGTTGTCGTCAGCGAGAATCATCGAGGCTGCTTCTTTGGCCACGTCTGTCCCCGAACCCATCGCTGCGCCGATGTCGGCCTCCCTGAGAGCTGGGGCGTCGTTTACCCCGTCTCCTGTGACGGCAACTACCTCGCCTCGAGCTTTCAAGGCCTTGACAATGCGCAGCTTATGTTCTGGGGTCACTCTGGCGAAGACACTTACATCCACCAATTTGCTCGAAAGCTGATCATCATTCATTCGATCAAGCTCTTCGCCTGTAATGACCTGGTTGTTTTGGGCGAGCTCAACCGCTTTCGCAACGGAGAGCGCAGTGTTTGCGTGATCACCCGTGACCATTATGGTCCTTATGCCGGCTTTCTTGCATTCCACGATCGCAGCTTTCACTTCTCGCCTAGGTGAGTCCTCTAATCCTACCAGACCGATGAAAACTAAATCTGAGTAATACGCATCTGGCGAAGACAACGGTTGGGACGGCAGTGCCTTGTATGCCAAGGCCAAAACGCGCGACCCATT
>JAPCJK010000100.1 GCA_027886975.1 Nitrososphaerota archaeon | reverse complement strand
CCGGCGAGGGTCGCCTGCGAGGAGAGCGTGTCCATGGCCTGTGCACGACTGATCCGCGGCATCAGGTCGAGGGCGAAGGCCGTCACCCCCCTTTCGGAAAGCTTCTTCATGGCTGGCAGGTTGTTCAGAGGATAGAGGTACGAAACAAGAGCACCACCTTCTTTGAATCTTGCCGCCTCGTCAACGGTCGGGACCTGGATCTTCAGAATTAGGTCTGCTTCGTCATACAAATGTTGGGTGTCCTCCATCACATTTGCGCCAGCCTCAGTGAAGGCGGCATCGGAGAATCCCGCTCGGGCTCCTGCGTCCTTCTCAACTTCAATGGTAAGCTGTCCGATTTTCGGAACGGACTCTGGGACTATCGCGACGCGCTTCTCGCCCTCGGCAGTCTCCCGAGGAACGCCTCCTATCATCGCACATGAGCCGTCCGAGAGTCGGGTTTAACGTTTGTTCAGTTCGTTCTTAGTGTTCGGTGTCGAACTTTTTCGCTACCCTTTCCGCGGCAATTGTGGCGGCCTCGACAGCGTTGATCACGCTGGTTCGGAATGAGCCCTTCTCGAGTTCATAGATGCCTGCGATGGTCGTCCCTGCCGGAGTGGTAACTGCGTCCCTGAGCTCTGTTATGCCCATGTCTGTCTCGAGTAAGAGCTTGGCCGTGCCGACCAAGGTCTGGGTCGCCAGCTTGAAAGCTACATCCCGTGGTAGCCCCACCTTCAGCCCCGCAGTGACCATTGCGTCGATAAGGATGGCGATGTATGCAGGTCCGCTCCCGCTCAATGCGGTCACTGCGTCGAGTTGGGATTCAGGGAGCTCGACTGACTCGCCGAGCCGCCCAAGAACGAACTTCACAGTCTCCAGGTCAGCAGGCGTGACGCTTTGTCCCGGCGAATATGCCGTGGCTGCCTCTCCGACGACAGCCGCTATGTTTGTCATGGCGCGTACAATCTTGGCCTTTGGAAGGTGGCGCTCGAGCCTTGAAAGGGAGATAGCTGCCATGAATGAGATTACGACCTTGCCGTGGGTTTCGTTGGAAATTTCGTCCAGCAGGTGCTTTGCGTCGGCTGCTTTGACGGATAGTATGACCACGTCCGCCTTCTTCGCAGCTGCCGAGTTGTCGGTTGTTGCCAGGATTTTCTTGGGGAGGGGGCGCCTGAGAGTAGTGAGGTTCCTCTTTGTCACTATGACCTGAGAGACTTTGGGGGACTTCGCGGAAGACCGGGCTACTGCCTCGCCTATCTTACCGGCACCTAGGACCGCGATTATCAACTCCGCCCTCCTTGCGGGCTGCACGTTTAGCACTTTGGCTTCCCTTCACGACGCGATCAAGGGACCTGAGAACCCTTAAGGGGCGAATTGCTCCTTGGCCTAACTGTGAATCGCGGAGCTGTTCTCGCGGTCGCGGTTCTCGTCGTCGTGGCGGTCTCCGCATTCGCACTATTGGGGTCATCTCCCGGAAATGTTTCAACCAGCAGCAGGAGCTCGTCGATCACATCCTCCAGCACGTCGACACCGAGGACGTCAACCACTGCCACGTCCACTTCCAGGAGTGGTTGCGCGTCGTCGAGTTTTCCACTTGTAGACTGGACCACGTACCATGGGAATAACTCGCGCACAGGCCTTACACCTGGCTCGGTCACATGTGCGAAAGCCGATTGGACATCGCAGAAGCTCGATGGAACGGCATACGCGGAGCCACTTGTGTACTCAGGGTTGGTTTTCGTGGCCACCGAGAACGACTCTGTCTATGCCCTAAACGAAACCAACGGAGCGGTGCTCTGGAGGACCCACATCGCAACCCCGGTGGATGGGTCCTCTCTTCCATGCGGGAACATAAGCCCCAGCGGGATAACTGGGACGCCTGTCATTGACCCCGGAACAAAAACCATCTACGCCGTAGCCTACGAGTCACCGGCGACGTTGCACTACCTTGTTGCAATTAGCATAACGGATGGCAGAATCATCTTTTCACAGCCTGCCGACCCGCCGGGGGCCACCGTGAAGGTCCAGCAAGAGAGGGGAGCATTGTCTCTTGGGAACGGCATGGTCTACATCCCCTACGGGGGGCTGGACGGGGACTGTGGTCAGTACCACGGGTGGGTCGTGGGTATCAAGGCTGATGGGAGCGGTGCGATGTTCACCTATCAGGTTCCCACGGGCAGAGAAGGGGGAATCTGGGCCACTTCAGGTGGAGCCATTGACTCAATGGGCGATCTGTTTGTGGCTACCGGGAACGGAGCCTCTTCATCAAGCTTCGACTATGGAAACGCAGTGGTGAAACTCTCGCCCAACCTGCAACAGCTCGACTACTTCGCCCCATCCAATTGGTTGCAGCTCAACAACGGGGACACAGACCTTGGCTCTGTCGGACCTACCCTCCTCGGGAATAACGAGATCTTCCAGATTGGGAAGGAAGGGGTGGGGTATCTTTTGAACACGACCAAGCTTGGAGGGATTGGCGGGCAGGTGTACTCGGGGGACGTCTGCTCGTCAGTCTTCGGTGGGACTGCTGCGACTTGGGCTTACGTTTTCGTCCCCTGCTCCGACGGGCTGGTGGCCCTGTCGTACTCCCCCAACTCATTCCAAGTGCTTTGGAGGACCCCAAGCTTCCCATCAGGGCCTCCTATTGTGACGGGGAACGTGGTCTGGGCGATTGACACTTCGAGTGGAATGCTCCATGGGTACGATGCGAAGTCTGGGACGTCGCTCTTCTCACTCAGCACCGGGCAGGTCACGCGGTTCACGACTCCGGCGACAGGAGACGGACGCGTGTTCGTCGCTGCGGGGTCGAAGATCTTCGCCTTCCAGATATCGTGACTTCGGCTAGTCGTGGAATTTCTTTTCGCCTGCCCGTATCGGGACGATCAGCCAGTTCTCCCTGGGCGGCAAAGGGCAGACAAAGTCATCGCTGTAGGCGCAGTAGGGGTTGTAAGCCTGGTTGAAGTCGATGGCGTACTCGTCGTCATGTTCTACTTCGAGGTCAAGGTAGCGGGCCGAGCCGTAGGTTTCTTTGCCCGAGGTGGCGTCTCTGAACGGAATGAAAAGGTTGGGGTCGTTTCTTTCGGCCGACTGGTAAGCGTGTAGTCGGACGGTCTTCCCGGGGATGTCAAGGTCGAAGTAGCCCATCCTGTTGAAGAGCTGTCGGGTCCCCTTGCTGGTGGCCATGATCACAGCGTCGGGGTTCGACGCCCTTTGGAGCTTCGCTTCGAACCTGAAGGAGGGGTCGGGGTCGAAATACTTCAGCCCACTGAACTTGTCCTTCTCGCCCAAGATGAGCGGCGAGTCACGGCCGGTTTGGAAGAACTTGTTCTTCTCTTCCCTGAATCGGCTGAGCGCCCGTCTCCAGGTCTCCTCCTCTTCTGGAGTCATAGAACTCCCATGAACATCGCTCAAACAAGAGTCTTGCGCTGCCCACTGAAAACCGTTAAAATCGACCCGACGGACGGTTGGAGTTCGCGACTTGGCTAAGAATCCGATAGTCCGAGACATCCTGAAGAGGTACAGGCAGGTCTGGGCGCTCAACCACTCGATGGCTTTGATGGGCTGGGACACTGAAACGCACATGCCGGAGGGCGGAGCAACTCCGAGAGGAATGGCGTCGGGGCAACTGGCTATGATGGTGCAGAAAGCAACGGTCGAGCTCGATGGAATGGTAAGGAAGGCCGAGAAGGCGAGGGACATGGACGACATGGAGAAAGGAGTGGTCCGTGTCCTTAGGAGAGGCCTGGATTTCTCCTTGAAGATCCCACCAGAAATGGTGGACGAACTTCAACGTGTCACGACCGAGGCGACGGTGGTCTGGAGGACAGCCCGCAAGAAGTCAGACTTCAAGCTCTTCAGGCCGCATCTGGAGAAGATAGTGAAGCTCGAGAGGAAGGTGGCGGAGAAGCTTGGCTACGAGAAGCATCCCTACAACGCCCTCCTGAACATGTTCGAGGAGGGGTTCACAGTGCGCGATGCCGACGCCGTGTACTCGAAGTTGATACCTGCAAGCAGGAAGCTCGTCGACAAGGTCATGGCTGCGGGAGTGTACCCCGAAAAGCACCCACTCGAGACTGCAAAATATGAGACCGAGGCCGTGGAAAGAGTCAACCAGGGAGTCGTGGGCATACTGAAGATGCCCGGTGATAGGTTCAGGATGGACGTTTCGACTCACCCGTTCTCAGTCCGCATCGCCTCAGACGACGTCAGGATTACAACTAGGTACGAGGGTGTGAACTTCAAGGGATCCCTTTTCAGCACCATACACGAATGCGGTCACGCGCTGTACGAGCTGGGTATCGACGAAAAGCTGGCCTATACCCCGCTGGGTGATGGTGCCTCCTACGGAGTACACGAATCCCAGTCTAGGTTCTTGGAGAACGTCGTCGGTAGGAGCAGAGAGTTCACGAAGCTCCTCGACCCAATGCTCAGAAAGAACCTTCCATTCGTCGACGGCTACGACGACGAACAGCTGTACCGGTACTTCAACACTGTGAAGAGGAGCTTCATCAGGGTAGAAGCCGACGAGTTGACCTACAACTTCCACACCGCGCTCAGGTACGAGATAGAAAAGAAGGTCATCGCTGGCGATATCGAGGTGTCGGAGCTGCCCTCGCTTTGGAACGACACCTTCGAAGAGTATCTGGGGATGAGGCCGAAGAACGACGCCGAAGGGGTACTGCAGGACGTACATTGGAGTGGGGGCTCGTTCGGCTACTTCGCAACATACACACTGGGCAACGTGGTGGCGGGGATGATCTGGCACAAGATGAAGGACGGTGCATTCGTACGTGAGGCCCTTCAGAGAGGGGACGTGATGGAAGTACGAGAATGGTTGAGGAGCAACATCCACAGGTACGGGTCGACCTATGCTCCCAAGGCCCTTCAGATGAAGGTCTTCGGGGAAGCCTACAACCCTGATAGGTTCCTGCAGTATCTCACTCAGAAATACACGTCCTAGGAATTCTAGACGCCCCAGTAATTGCCCCATCCTCTCGTAAATCTTAAATAGGTATACTACCTCGGGTAATATACCAAAGGTGACATGCACATGACGACAAGTAACAACAAAGAAAGGTCCCGTAGACAAGAGGACAACGACTCAAAGGCACTCGCACTACCAAGCATCGGAATTCCCCAATTATTCGAGGAGTTCATGAGGCCCTTCGACGAATTCATGCAGCCTCTCTTCCCCAGCTCCATGAAGTCCATTTGGACGGAGGCCCAGGGAAGGGAACCAGTGGTCGACTTCCAAGACCGTGGCGACCACTACGTACTGACCGCGGAGCTTCCCGGCTTCGAGAAGAACGAGGTCGAAGTGAAGGTCACCTCGAACGAGCTCGAACTTAATGCCGAGAAGAACTCGCAAAAGGAGAGCAAGGGGAAGAACGGTACGCAGAGCTTGAGCACGCGCGCCTACTTCCACAGATACCTGAGTTTGCCTGAGGAAGTCGTGTCCGAGAAAGTCGCAGGGACCATGAAGAACGGAGTCCTGGAACTGAAGCTCCCGAAGAAGGAGCCCAAGGCCCAGAAGGGGTCAAGGAGGGTCGCCCTAAAGTAGGGCCCTCCCTACTTTTTTGCTTTAGACTGATAATCATGGACAAGCAAGAACTTGATTCTGTCCTTCAGGTGATGGAGAACCCTGTAAGGCGGAAGATCATCAAAAGACTGAGCCAGGAGCCAGCCTACGCCCTTCAGCTTTCGAAGGAGCTCGGGCTTGGGCAGCCGCTGGTCGCGAAGCATCTGGCGGCGATGGAGAACGCCGGGCTGGTGAAGACTGTTTCAGAAGATAGCCCCAACGGGCCCAGGAGGAAGCTTTACTCGCTCGCCAAGGGAATTTCCATTTCGATGGATTTCGGGCCCAACCTGTTCATAGCAAGAGGGATGGCGTTCGAGGCCAAGCCAGGGAAAGAAAAGACTTCTCAAGAAGTAAGCCAGCTCAGACACAAAGTCCAGCATGCCATCGAGGGGAACGATGAAAGCAAGAAGCTCTCACTCCTCTCCGAAGCACTGGACGATGTGGATAGCATGATAGATGAGATTGAGCAGGAGCGGCTTGAACTGCTGGGGGTAAGGAATCTCGCGATGCGGGAGGCCTCCATGGTCGCGAGCAAGTTCGACGAGCTGG
>JAPCJK010000010.1 GCA_027886975.1 Nitrososphaerota archaeon | reverse complement strand
GAATCGGCGACGTCTGGCATCTCGTTGTTCTGGGCGAATTGGGCAGCCGCAGTTCCCGCCCGTCTCCCAAAAACGAGGATGTCAGAAAGCGAGTTCCCACCTAGCCTGTTCCCCCCATGAAGTCCGCATGCCACCTCTCCCGCTGCGTACAATCCCTTTACCGTGCTTTCGGCAGTCTCCGGTTCGACTCGGATCCCGCCCATTTGGTAATGGACCGTCGGAGCGACTTCCATTTTTTGCTTCGTGATATCCACCCCCGCGAACTCCATGAACTGGTCGTACATGCTTGGCAGCTTCTTCTTGATGAATTCCGCCCCTTTGTGAGAGACGTCGAGGTAGACAGCGCCGTTACTTGTGCCCCGCCCGGCGATTATCTCGGAGTAGATCGCCCTAGCGACAACATCTCTGGCCGATAGTTCCATCCTTTTTGGGTCGTACTTGGACATAAAGCGCTCTCCCTGTGAGTTTGTCAATATCCCCCCTTCTCCCCTTACCGCTTCGGTCACAAGTAGGCCCCTGACTCCAGTGGGGTAGATCATTCCTGTGGGGTGGAACTGGATCATTTCCATGTCCATCAATTCAGCCCCTGCCCTGTAGGCCATTGCTATGCCGTCTCCCGTACTCTCATAGGAATTCGAAGTCACTTGGTACACCTTTCCGCAGCCACCTGTAGCCAGGATCACAGTCTTGCATCTGAACAGAACTAGCCCTCCTCCTTTGATCTCTATTCCAAGGGCGCCCGCCGCTCGGCCATTCTTGGGGTCCCTGAACAAGCCCGTGACCGCCACTTCATCCATGAACGGTACCCCCCTCTCGATCACCTGGTCTTGCAAAGTCCTGATAAGTTCGAGGCCGGTCCTGTCCCCGATATGGCAAAGTCGTCTGTAGGTGTGGGCACCGAAGGCCCGCTGGCTTATCTTCCCATCCGCTGTCCTGTCGAAGAGAGCCCCGTATCTCTCTAGTTCGTACACTCGGTCGATCGCCTCCTTCGCGAATATCTCAGCCATTCTCCAGTTGCTGAGGCGCTGGCCTTCAACTATTGTATCCGAGAAGTGGACCTGCCAACTGTCCTTCGGGTCGACGTCACCAAGGGCTGCCGCAATCCCTCCTTCGGCCATCACAGTGTGTGCCTTTCCTAATAGCGTCTTGCACACGACCAGTGTCTTGGCGCCCTTGTCGAATGACTCGATAGCAGCCCTGAGGCCAGCTCCCCCCGCTCCAATTATCAGAACATCGCATGATTTCTCAACATAGGTCCTGTCATTCGTCTCGACCCGACTCGCTTGAGGTTTGGAAGTCCACAATATTTGAGCCCGGCCTTGAGAACCGTTTTTCCCGCGATAATAAGCCTGACGCGGGGTCTAACGGATGGTCGGCGACAGATTGACAAATTTCTGCCCAAGCGACTTTGACAGCCGACATTTTGCGGCAACCGTTTCACAAAGCTTTTAACGCCACCATGAAAGCGGCGGAGTCCACGAGAGGGGTAAAGTGCCTCATTACGGCTACAGTTTCGAGGGTTTCGACCCTACGGTACACGTCAGGGCTAGTGGTAGAGAGGTCAACATTTCCCCGAAGGCTGCCCGAGAGGTCGCACTGACCATCAAAGGAATGTCAGTACCAAAGGCCTTAGACCTCCTCGAACTCGTCGAAAGCAAGAAGATGCCCATCGCTTTCCGGCGCCACAAATTGAAGGTCGGTCATAGAAGCGAGCTCCAGGGATTCCCCACGGGCTCGTATCCGGTCAAGGTCGCGCGCGCTTTCCTTGACGTCATCCACAACCTCCAAGGTAACTCAGAATTCAAGGGGCTTGACCCCGAAAGGATCCGTATCATACACGCCGCTGGATACGCTGGGAGGACTCTCAAGGACTATACACCCAGGGCCTTCGGCCGGAGCTCCCCCAATTTCCACCAGCTTGTCCACATTGAAGTCGTAGGTAAGGAAGTCTGAGTATGTCTGCCAAGCAGAGAACTACCGTGAAGTCGATTCTTAACACCAGTCAGACTTACTCCGACCTGGACGAGTTCTTCGAGAAGGAGCTCCGCGACGCGGGCTACGGGGGCCTCGAAGTTCAGAAATCGCCGGTGGGGACGACCCTGAAGGTCTACGTTGCGAGGCCGGGATTGGCCATCGGCAGACGCGGGACTGGGATCAAGGACCTCACCGACAAGGTCGCCGCGAAATTCAACTTTCCCAATCCTCAGATTGCGGTCACGGAAGTCGAGAACCCTGAGCTCAACTCAAGGATAATGGCAGCGAGAATAGCACAGATAGTTTCCAGAGGGACCGCATTCAGGCGCGCGGCCCAGTGGTCGGTCAACAACGTGATGAACGCCGGGGCGGCGGGCGTGGAGATATCGGTCGCTGGGAAACTCAGAAGCGATCGGTCTCACGGAGAAAAGTATAGGGCCGGGATAGTGCCGAAGAGCGGGGACACCGCGGAGAGGTCGGTCACGCAAGCGACCACCGACGTCCTGCTCAAGCTGGGCCTATACGGGATCAAGGTCAAGATAGCTCACAAGGACGCCCTTCCGCCGGACTTCCGGCTGAAGGAAGACGCAATTGAGGAGGAGAAAAAAGAGGATGCCACAGCTCAAACCGAAGGAACTGAGGAAGCAGGACGCTGAAAAGCTTAGGCAGACGCTCTTCGACCTCAGGTCGGAGCTCTCCAAGCTCAAGGGCGGCGCCCAGCGCGGCATAGTCAAGAAAGACGTTGGCAACATAGGTCGGATTCGCAAGGACATCGCTGCGGTCATCACCATCATGCACGAGAAGGGGGTAGCCGAGTGAACGTCATCGGAGAGAGTCTGACGGTGCTTACCTCCAGCGACCCCACGAAGGCTGGGAAGAGCGGACAAGTGGTCCTCGAGACTGCCCAGACTCTCCTTATTGACACTGGCAAGAAGGTCGTCCGGGTGGAAAAATCCGGGTCGGCTTTCCTAATATCCCGCTCAAAGAAAGTGGTTACAGGCTCCGACATCGAAGGGAGGCTACAGGACAGGTGGGGACGCAGACGATGAGCGCGGCAGGACTAGAGGTCGCAATGCCTCGAAAGAAATGTCAGGACGAGCGGTGCCCCTTCCATGGAAGTCTGAAGGTAAGGGGAAGATTGCTTACCGGGAAGGCTGTCTCGACCGCCGGCAAGACCTTCGTCGTCGTGGAGATGGAATATCTCCACATGGTGCCGAAGTACAACAGGGGGGAAAGACGGAGGAGCAGGGTCAGCTCACACGTCCCTCCGTGCATTGAAGTCAAGGACGGAGACACCGTGACCCTAGGCGAATGTAGGCCGTTGTCCAAGACGATATCGTTCGTGGTCGTCGCTTCAAGGAGGGGAACGTAATGTCGACAAAGTCGCGCGCAGTCTCGGCGAAGGGAGTCGAGGAATTCAAGAATTACATCACCAAAGCCATCCCAATCTATGCCGTCATCACGTGTGCCGACAACACGGGAGCCAAGACCCTGAGGGTTGTGCAGGTCACAAAGTGGAAGGGGAGGCACAGCCGGATGCCTGCAGCCTCGGTGGGGGACTCGATCATCTGCGTCGTGAAGAAGGGACCACCGGAAATGAAGAAGGTGGTCTTTGGCGCGGTCATAGTGAGGCAGAAGTACCCGATCCGACGAGTGAGCGGCCAGAGGGTCGTCTTCGAAGACAATGCGGCAGTCATAATCACCCCGGAGGGGGACCTTAAAGGAACAGACATCAAGGGACCGGTCGCCAGCGAGGCCGCAGAGAAGTGGCCACGGATCGCCAACCTGGCGTCCATCATAGTTTAGGAGGAAATTGAGATGAAATTTGGTTCGTCGTTGTCTTCGGAATTAAGAGTGAAGCATGGAAGGAGGAGCGTAAGGCCCCGGGTTGGCGACACGGTGAGAATAGTTCGAGGGGAGTACAAGGACATAGAGGGCAAGGTCACCAACGTTGACACGAAACTCGGTGTAATCAATGTCGAAGGCGTGACCCACGAGAAGCTGAAAGGAGGGACGGCCCCCGTGCCAATTCATTCTTCAAACGTAGTGGTCACCGCCCTCACTCTGCAGGACAAGGCGCGCAAGAGCAAACTGGAGGTGGCAGGTTAGATGGCCAAGAAAGGAGGAAGAAACAGGCTGAAGAGATTGGCCGCCCCTCGCAGCTGGGACATCTCGAGGAAGGCGGACAGGTTCGTGTTCAAGTCCCTCCCTGGTCCGCACCCGATCGAGGCCTCCTACCCCCTTGGAGTCGTCGTCAGGGACTTGGCGTCCTTGGCCACCCTATCGAGGGAGTTGAAGTTCATGATGAAGACCGGCAAGGTGTTGGTCGACGGCCGCCAACGTAAAACGTCCAGTTTCCCAGTCGGCCTGTTCAACGTGGTCAGCGTCCCGCTCGAAGGAATCGACTATCGGCTTGTTCCATCGCCCAAAGGTTTGGCCCTGGCGAAGGTGAGCGGAGATGAGGCGAAGACCAAGCTTTGCAGCGTTCACAGCAAGTCGAAAGTGAAGGGAGGACACATACAATATGGCTTGCACGACGGGAGGTCGGTGGTGGACGATGCCCTGAACCTTTCCCCGGGTGACTCTGTCCTAATCGAAGTTCCGTCCCAAAAGGTGCTGGGCTACGCGAAGCTGGCGAAGGGTTCTCTGGGCCTTGTGCTCACCGGGGATAGAGCTGGCCAGTTGGGGAAGATTGCCGACGTTAAGAAGGGGACGATTTCCAGAGAGAAGATGGTCAGGATTTCCCTTCCTAGCGGCGACGCTGAAATCCCGTCTCGCCTTGTCTTCCCGGTCGGATCGGACCGTCCGATGATTACAGTTGGGGTGGGTCAGCCGTGAGTCAGGCGGCCATGCAACAGAACCCGATGCGCAAGATCAGGGTGGGGAAGGTAGTGGTGAACATAGGACTTGGCAAGTCGGGGGAGGCCATCGAAAGAGGGAAGCTGGTGCTCGAGCAGGTGACGGGCCAGAAGCCCGCTCAGACGCGCGCGAAGCGATCGGTCAGGGATTTCGGTATCCACAAGGGGGAACCTATCGGGGTCGTCGTTACGGTACGCGGAGAAGAAGCCGTGCCCCTGATTGTGAAGCTCCTCGCCGCGAGGGAGAAGAAATTAAATGAATCATGTTTCGATTCGAGGGGCTCGGTCTCCTTCGGCATAAAGGAGCACATCGAGATACCGGGGATCAGGTACGACCCGGCAATCGGCATCCTCGGGATGAACGTTTCCATCCTCCTGGAGCGCCCAGGGTTTGGTGTCGCCAGGCGCAGTAGGCGCACATCCAAGGTGGGCAGGGCGCATCTGGTATCGAGGGACGAAGCAATGCAATACTTCAGGGACAATTTCGGTGTGACAGTCCAGTGAAAGAAAGGCATCCAAAAGTCAGGAAGTACGGCAAGTCCACCCATTACTGCCGCAGATGCGGCCAGTACGGTGCGGTCATAAGGTCCTACGACCTGGTCCTTTGCCGCCAGTGCTTTAGAGAAGTCGCCGAGAAGCTGGGCTTCAGGAAATACGACTAGGGTGGTTATGGGATGCCTGCAACAAACGTCCTTGCAAACCTGTTCGCCAGCCTCCAAAACGCCGAGTTGAGGAACAAGAAGGAATGCGTGATAATCCCTGCCTCGAAGCTTGCGAGTGAGGTCCTTAGAGTCCTTCAGAAGCGCAAGTACATCGGCGAGTTCGAGTTCATCGACGACGGGCTCGGGGGCAAGCTCCGGGTCGAATTGCTTGGCAAGATCAACAAGTGCAGTGTGATATCCCCGAGGTTCCCTGTCAGGTCCCTGAAGCTCGTGGATTGGGAGCACAGGTACCTCCCTGCTGTCGGTGTTGGGACGCTAATCGTATCTACTCCTCAGGGAGTGATGTCTCACCTCGAAGCCCAGGAGAAGAAGATTGGTGGGAGGTTGATTGGGTATGTCTACTGAGCCGCTTCGACAGCAACTCATCGAGATGCCAGAAGGGGTAACTGCGGACCTTCACGGTCGGACCCTTTCCATCAAGGGAAAGCTCGGGGAGGGGAAGAAGCATTTCGACAAGATTAACGTGAACATCTCGGTCCAGGAGAACAAGGTCATGATTTCCCCATTCTCGAGGAAGAAGAGGGACAACGTCATAATCAACACTGTGACCAGCCTGGTCAACAACATGATAACAGGCGTGACCAAGGGCTACACCTACAAGCTGAAGGTCGTCTACGCCCACTTCCCCATTACCGTAAAAACGAAGGGGAACCAGATTTTGGTCGAAAACTTTGTGGGAGAAAGGTCCCCCAGGGTAGCTCAAATCGTGGGCGATTGCAAGGTGTCGATCGAAGGGGATGACATCATCGTGAAAGGTGTCTCGGTCGAAGACGTGGGTCAGACCTCGGCCAATGTGGAGTCGGCCACCAAGATCAAACGGAAGGATCAGAGGGTTTTCCTCGACGGCGTCTACATATACCATAAGGAGCAGGGCTGGTGAAAACATGGCCAAACAGAAGGTCTCGGAGGAGAACAGGCTGAAGGCGCTGGTGGCCAAAAGGAAAGAGGTAGCCGACACGAGGCCCGCCTTCGTCAGGCAGGAGAGCTGGCGGTACGTCAGGATTCACCCGGAATGGAGGAAGCCCAAAGGCGTCGACAACAAAGTCAGACGGCAGGACAAGGGTTGGCCCCCTCTCGTGAGGATTGGCTATAGGGGTCCGGTGGAAGCAAGAGGGCTTCACCCCAGCGGGCACTTCGAGGTACTCGTTCAAAGGGTGACCGACCTCGACCGATTGGTCCCAGGAAGAGACGTGGCCAGGATTGGCGGAACGGTCGGCGCGAAGAAGAGGGAGGCAATCCTCCATAGAGCTACGGAGCTTGGTTTGCGGATCGTTAATCCGACGGGGTTGAGGATAATTGAATCTAAAGAGTAAACGACGTCTGGCGGCATCGGTCCTCGGTGTCGGTAAGGACAGGATTATCTTTGACGTCGAGTATTCCGACCTGATTCAGGACGCGATAACACGAAGTACAATCCGCGGACTCGTCGGCTTCGGCGCAATCAAGGTTGCCCCGGAGAAGGGAGTCTCGCGAGGAAGGTTCAGGGAGCGGTCTAGGAAACTCAAGCGCGGCAGAGGCGCAGGTTCCACAGAAGGAGGCGCCTTCGCGCGAAACCCGAGAAAGGACAGGTGGATCGCCAAGGTACGCGCCCTCAGGTGGAGGCTCAAGGTGGCAAAGGACAGGAAGGAAATTACCAACAGCGCCTACAAGAAGCTCTACAAGCAGGCCAAAGGAGGTCAGGTCAGAGGGGTGAAGCACCTCCTCGACCTCATTAAAGAGGCGAAGAAGTGATGTCCACTCATGTCTCGCTTCTGAAGAGAAGGCGCGAAGGGGTAACTGACTATAGAGCAAGGAAGAGGGCGATCACCTCGCTGAGGCCTCTCCTCGTCGTCCGGGTCTCGAACAAGAACGTCTCCTCACAATTCGTGAAGCCGACGGTAAAGGGGGACGTCGTTCTGTCCTCAGCTCACTCGAAGGAGCTTTTGAAGCTGGGATGGAAGGGTTCGGCGAAATCGACCCCAGCCTGCTACCTCCTCGGGCTACTCGCTGGGAAGAAGGCCCTCTCTTCCGGGGTGAAGGAAGCAGTTGTCTATAATGGCCTTGTGCCGTTCATCAGGGGTTCGAGGATAGCGGCCTTCCTAAAGGGTGTCCTTGACGCCGGGGTCATTGTCCCTGTCGGCGAAAAGGCCTTCCCGAGCGAGGAGAGGCTGACAGGCAAGTCAATCGCAGAGTACGCGAAGAAACTCTCCTCCGAGAACAAAGGGGCATATGAACGAAGTTACTCCGCCCTCCTCAGAGAGGGATTCAAACCTGAGGAATACCCGGCGCAGTTCGAGAAGGTGAAGGCTGCGATAACAGAGGCTAGGCGTTAATGTCGTCCTACGGCAGGCGAGACCGCCAGGAGGAGGAACAGGTCTGGGTCCCCCGGACCAAGCTAGGGACGCTTGTCAATGAAGGGAAGATAACTTCTCTGGACGAGATATTCAGGAGCGGACAGAGGGTTCGAGAGGCAGAAATCGTCAAGAAGCTTCTCCCAGATCTCCGAAACGAGGTAGTGGGCGTCAGCGTGGTCCAGAAACAGACAGACGCCGGGGAGCTCACAAGATTCCTCGCCGTCGTCGCGGTCGGCAACGGCGCAGGCTGGTTCGGCGTCGGCAAAGGAAAGGCGATGCAGACTAGGGAAGCCATCGAGAAGGCGACGACTGCCGCATTACTGAACATCATACCGGTCAAGCTCGGATGCGGTTCGTGGGAGTGCCGAGACGGCAGGCCTCACTCCGTCCCGTACAAGATCAGAGGCAAGGCAGGAAGCGTCACCGTCGAAATCATTCCCGCCCCGAGGGCGCTGGGCTTGGTCGCCGGACCAGCCCTGAAGAGTCTGCTTCAGCTTGCAGGAGTGAAGGATGCATGGGTCAGGACCTTCGGCTCCACTAACACAATGTCCTCCTTGGCAAACGCTGTCTACGATGCGTTCAGGATGTCCCACGGGCTCAACGTATAGGTGAATGATCTTGGGTCTAATACTGGTTGTCAACTTGCACGGCGTCATCAATTCGTCGGCTCCTGTAAGGAAGGCCCTGACAGAACTCTGGGTGGCGAAGAGATTCTCCGCCTCGGTCGTGACGGACGACGCTCCGACCGTGGGGATGTTGAGGCTATGCAAGGACTACATTGCTTGGTCCCCCGTCAAGGAAGACTTGCTTGCCGACCTTCTGAAGAATCGGGGAATGGTGAGTTCTACGAAGGCCCTCGACCAAGCGGCTTTGAAAGAGCTGGGGTACAAGAAGCACGAAGATCTGGCCGCGAAGATGTTGAAGGACCAGGTCCGGCTCTCCGCAGTCGGAGGGGTCCTCCCCTTCTTCAGACTCGCACCGCCGAAGGGAGGCTTCAAGCGCTCGATGCGGCGGCAATTTTCCGAAAGAGGGCTGCTTGGGAGCAACCCGAACCTAGGGGAAATAGTAAGGAGGATGGTCTAGGCTGCCAACAAGGCTCCGCAAGGCGAGGAGGTACAGGGGGATGAGGACCCACGGATACGGCCAGATAGGCCAGCACAGACACTCGGGAAGCAGGGGGGGGCACGGCAACGCCGGGTTGCACAAACACAAGTGGAGCTGGACGATTCTCAACGACCCCGACCACTTCGGCCGAGACCCATTCAGGCCGCCCAGTTACTATGTTCATCCATCCACGTGGGTCAACGTCGGAGACCTGGACGGTCTATCGAAGGGGGACAAGGCCCTCGACCTGACTTCGATGGGGGTCGAGAAACTGCTCGGGTCCGGGGAGGTCGGAGGCGCCTACGAAGTGAAGGTAGCTTCCTTCACGAAGAAAGCTCAGGCTAAAATAGAGGCCGCAGGCGGAAAGATCCTGGTCAAGGAGTAAGTCTCCAGCCATTGGCTTCGATGCGCGAATTCATCAAGAGCGTAGGCACGATACTTCCCGAGATCCCGAAGCCTGAGAAGAAGCCCACCCTCAACGAGCGATTCGTCTGGACCGGATTCGCCCTCATAGCCTACCTGATCATGGCGACAACGCCGCTCTATGGGTTCGGAGGACCCGGCCACCAACAGGACCAACTCGCCTTCTTGAGGGTCGTCTTCGCATCGACGCAGGGGACCCTCATGGAGCTGGGTATCGGCCCAATCGTGACTTCCGGGCTAATCCTTCAGCTGCTCGTAGGGAGTGACATAATCAAGTTGAAAATGAGCGACTCGGCCGACAGGGCCATCTTCGGCTCGGCGACCAAGTTCCTTACGCTGATAGTCATCGTAGGGGAGTCTCTCGCGTACATCCTGGGAGGGGCCCTCGGTCCCGCCTGCGCAACTGGAGTGACGGCAAACTGTCTGACGGCTAACCAAGACCTGATCATCTTCGTTCAATTATTCGTCGCGAGCCTCATGGTCCTTCTCCTCGACGAGTTGATCCAGAAGGGATGGGGAATCGGGAGCGGAGTCAGTCTCTTCATCCTCGCCGGAGTCTGCCAGACGGTGATGTGGTACACCTTCTCGCCCATACCGTTTCAAGTGAGTACAACACAGACTGAGCTCTTCGGATTCATCCCGGCGCTCGTGAGTTCTTTCTTCACCAACACTCTGCCCACCATCGTCGTCAGGGGTATCAAGTACCCGAGCCTCTTGACATTCGTTCTCACCCTCGTAATGCTCCTCGTCCTCATCTACATCGAGGGCATAAGGGTCGAACTCCCAATCACGTCGATAAAGTACCGGGGGTTCCAGGGGGTATATCCAATCAAGCTCCTCTACGTCTCCAACATCCCCGTAATCCTTGTCTCCGCCCTCGGCGCCAACGTCACCTTCTTCTCCAGGCTGCTCTACAATTACGTCGGGAGCAACCCACCTTGGTGGTTCCACTATATCGCGATGTTCCCCACACAGACCAACGCCACTACTTCCAGTTCCTACCCCACTGGGGGGATCGTCTACTACATGACCGCACCCCAGGGCGTAAACAACACGGTCGCAGACCCCATCCACGCCGCAATCTATCTTCTGTACCTGATTGGGATGGCGGTGCTCTTCGCCAGACTGTGGGTGGAGATCGGCGGATTGAACCCACACGCAGTCGCAAAGAACCTGATGGACGCCCAGGTCCAGGTCCCAGGGTTCAGGAGGACCGGACTTTCGATCGAACAGATGCTGAACAGGTACATCCCTACGCTCACGATAATCGGTGGAATATTGATCGGCCTGGTCGCAGGTGTCTCCGACCTCTTCGGGGTCTTCGGCACTGGCATAGGAATTCTGCTCATGGTGGACATCATACTCCAGTACTATCAGATGTTGCTCAAGGAACAGGTGGAGGAAGTCTCCCCTGCCCTGGCCGGCCTGATAGGAGCTGGGTAGGTAGTGGGACTGCGTGTTGTTGTCGTCGGAGTTCCGGGCGTGGGGAAGACCACGGTCGTGGAAGGCCTCGTTTCTGAGTACAGCGGGGCGAAGTTGGTCAACTTCGGCACAATGATGCTGAAGACAGGGCTTTCGCTAAAGTGGATCAAGAACAGAGACGACATCCGAAAACTCACCGTCGAGAGGCAGAGGCGCCTGCAAAAAGTGGCGGCCTCCAAGATTTCAAAGATGAAGGACCGGACCGTGGTGGTCGACACACATCTCTTCATTAGGACGAAAGAAGGTTTCTGGCCAGGGCTTCCTTTCGATGTGGTGAGAGCGCTGAGGCCCACGCACCTTGTCCTCGTTCAAGCCAGCCCCGAGGAGGTCGCCAAAAGGAGGGCCGCAGACAGTAGGAGGTACCGAGACTCAGTGACGATGGATGACCTCGCCGAGGAACTCGGGCTCGCTCGGAGCTTCCTTGCTGTATCTTCTACGCTTACCGGTGCTCCGATGCTGATGGTGAACAACAGCGAGGGCAAAGCCGCAGATGTTGCGTCGGAAATCGCTTCTATGCTAAGAGGCGCGGTAGCGTGATTCTGGACATCTTCCTCGCGGTCAATTCGACCACCACGACAACCACAGTTGCTGGCGCAACATCGACCTTCCCTATTCCTGAGTCCACCCTCCTTGTGACGCTTACGTCCATAGGGCTTGGGCTCATAACCCAGTTCGTGACCAGATATGTGGTCGACCTCAACGCGGAAAGGAGGATGAAGGCGGAGGTTGGGGCCTTCAACAAAGAGAAGAGGGACGCAACAGCGGCAGGCGACAAGGCGAAACTGGAGAAGCTCAAGAAAAGAGAGTTGCAGGTAAGGCAAGCCCAGGCCAAGGTCTCCACTGCCAGGTTCAAGGTTACAGCCATCACCTTCATTCCGTTGCTCGGCGTCTATTATCTAATGGCGTCGTTCCTCGGAGGTTTCGGGGTGATAGTGGCCCACTCTCCGATCCCGATACCATACCTTGTCAACGCCAATGGAACCGTCAGCCTCTTCTGGTGGTACTTCCTGAGCTCTTTCACATTCTCGACAATGCTAACCAAACTCCTACACACAACTACCTAGCGGATATTGTTCCCTTGAAGGCCATCATCATTTCGGGGATGCCTGCGGTGGGAAAGACGACCGTCTCGAAGGCTGTCGCAGAAGCGCTGTCGACCCCGATGGTGGGTGGGGGAGATGTCCTCAAAGAGATGGCAATCGAGGAGGGATACACCCCTGGCGGAGAAGACTGGTGGGACAAAGGAGAGGGGATGAAGTTTCTTCAGGAAAGGAAGCGATCCTCCGGGTTTGACAAGGAGGTCGATTCGAGGCTGCTTCAGAAAGCCAAAAAGGGACACGTGGTCATCACCAGTTACCCTGTCCCCTGGCTCACAAAGGACGGACTCAATGTCTGGCTCTCCGGAAGCGTGAAAAGCAGGGCAGCCAGGATGGCGAAGAGAGACGGTATCCCGGTCTCCAGGTGCCTGCAGGTGCTTTCGGTGAGAGATGTCGAGAACTACAAGCTATACAAGAAAATCTACGGCATCGAGTTCGGGAAGGACCTGACTCCCTTCGACCTCGTCATCGAGACCGATTCGATAGACGAGTCTCGGGTAGCTAAAATAGTTCTGCACTACGTGAAGAGCCGGAAGGATTGATTTGCCACCAAAGATGATCGTTCTCGACGAAGAGCCCAATGACCCCGAGCATGGCAATCCCCCTTCTGCGCGCCCCGTCCCGACTATGTTGGAATACGGACTTGTTCCACTCGACAAGCCCAGGGGGCCTACAAGCCACGAGATAGTAGCCTGGACGAAGAGGCTGCTGGGTGTCCAAAGGGCGGGACACAGCGGCACCCTCGACCCTCCTGTGTCAGGGCTCCTTCCCATCGGCGTTGGAAGAGCCACCCGAGCGCTCAGCCTCCTGCTCCTTTTCCCCAAGGAGTATCGCGGAGTGATGAGGCTACACTCATCAGTCCCCAGGAAGCAGCTCGACGCTGTCATAGGCGAGTTCACCGGCGAAATCTTCCAGAGGCCCCCCCAGCGATCTTCGGTAAGCAGGCGGACGAGGAGCAGGAATGTCTACGAGCTAGAAGTCACGGAGGCTACCGGAAACCTGTTCCTGTTCAGATGTCTCTGCCAATCGGGGACGTACATTCGTAAACTAGTCTATGACATTGGCGAAGTCCTGGGAGTAGGTGCCACCATGGTCGAACTTCGTCGGACCCGGGTCGGCCCGCTTTCCGAAGCGAGCGGACTCGTGACGCTCCACCAAGTCAATGATGCGATGTACAGGCTGAAGAACGGCGATGAGGCCCTTCTCCGAAACATAGTGCGTCCTATTGAGGACACGCTGGGCGACATCCCCAGGATTGTGATTCGTGATTCAGCGGTCGACGCAATTTGCCACGGCGCCCGCCTGGGAATCCCCGGGATACTCTCTCTTTCGGAGGGGATCAAGAAAGACGATACGGTTGTCCTGCTCAGCTCGAAGCACGAGCTTGTCGCAATTGGGAAGGCACTCCTCTCCTCCGACGAGGTACGGTCGCATCAGAAGGGGCTGGCATCGACGACTGAACGTGTAATCATGAACCAAGGGACGTATCCGAAACTCTGGAAGAGTCATTCAGCGAAAAAGAAGGCTTCATGACAAATGGGGTCGAGATATCGACATTTTTTGACGTCCCCCCGAAATTCATCGGTAGAGGTTTTAAGCCTCGGGATTTCGGCACGGGTCGCCGGGGTCGCCTAATCTGGTAGGGCGCAGATTATCATCGCGCAAGCCTGGAATCCCGCAGGCCAGCCAGCCTGTCGTGGGAAACCGCGTTGTGGGTTCAAATCCCACTCCCGGCGCCCTAGTCAACCCGATTTCCTATGGTGTCCCCTTACGCGTAATTATTCCCCGCTGGTCCATTCGCCTATCAAGCCAAGAATATGGTTGCCCACAAACACTATAAAGCGAGGAAGCAAGCCGAAGTCAAGTGAAGGGTTCCGCTCCCGACCTCAAGGTCGGCCTCACTTTTGACGACGTCCTCCTCGTGCCAAAGTTCTCCGACGTTCGGTCCAGGAAGGACGCAGACACCCAGGCCAGGTTTTCGCGGCGGATCCGGTTGACCATCCCAGTGGTCAGCGCCAACATGGACACTGTGACAGAATCGTCCATGGCGATAGCCATGGCCCGTCTCGGCGGCATAGGTGTCATCCACAGGTTCCTTTCTGTCGACGATGAGGTTGCCGAAGTCATCAAGGTAAAAAGGTCCGAAGGGGTCGTCATCGAAGACCCGATCACGCTCGGCCCTGACGGTACCGTCAAAGAGGCTTGGGATATCATCAGAGAACGCGACATCGGAGGGATAGTCGTGGTCGGCCAAGACCGCAGAATCTTGGGACTACTGACTAGACGGGACATCACCTTGGAAGAGGACTTGGACAGGAAAGTAAAGACGGTGATGACGCCAAGGCGAGAACTGGTCACCGCCCCTAAAGGGGTGACCCTGGAGCAGGCCAGAAGGATCCTGCATGAAAACAAAGTCGAGAAGCTCCCCCTTGTCGATAGGAACGGGAAGCTTGCCGGCCTAATAACTTCCAAGGACATCATGAAGAGAAGGCAGTTTCCTTCTGCGACCAAGGACGCCAAGGGGAGGCTGAGAGTGGCAGCGGCCGTTGGCGTAAAGGGGGACCATATGGCGCGATCTCGTAGGCTCTTGGATGCGGGGGTGGACGCCCTCGTTGTGGACATCGCGCACGGCCATTCATCTTACGCCATCGACACCGTCCGAGGGATCAAGAAGGAATTAGGGGACGTGGAGGTCGTAGCCGGCAACGTCGCGACAGCCAGGGGCGCCCTCGACCTGATCAAAGCAGGGGCCGACTCGGTAAAGGTAGGGGTAGGCTCAGGGAGCATCTGCGTGACGAGGGTAGTCACGGGCTCGGGAGTCCCGCAACTGACTGCGATAATGGACAGCGCTGCCGGGGCAAGCGACAGCGACGTCCCGATCATCGGCGACGGCGGCATAAGGAATCCAGGAGATGTCACGAAGGCGCTCGCAGCCGGGGCTTCCACCGTGATGATAGGGAGCCTGTTCGCTGGAACGGAAGAAAGCCCGGGCCCGACCATACTCAGGGACGGGGTCAGGTACAAGCTAACAAGGGGGATGGCTTCGCTGGCGGCCACTCTCGACCGCCGCGTCAGGGAGGGCGGACCCGGCGTGCTCACGGAGGATGAGCTCATAGAGGAGCTAATCGAGGAGAGCGTCCCGGAGGGAGTCGAGGGCCTGATCCCCTACAAAGGCAGGGTCGACGAGGTGGTCAAACAGCTGGTCGGGGGACTGAGGTCAGGCATGAGCTACTCAGGGGCCCACACACTCGATGAGCTCAGACGGAACGCAGAGTTCATGAGGATAACAGCGGCGGGTCACAGGGAGAGCCTCCCCCACGACATCCAGAAGGTAGTCTGACACGGGGAACCTGTCGGTGGTCGGGCTCCAGTGGGGGGACGAAGGAAAAGGGAAGGTGGTCGACTATCTGGCGGGTCAATACGATGCGGTCGCTCGGTTCAACGGCGGGAGCAACGCCGGCCACACGGTCGTTATCGGGGAGAGGAGACACACTTTCCACCTTATCCCTTCGGGAGCCCTCAAGGGGAAGGATCTTTTGATCGGGGCAGGGGTCGTCGTTGACCCTGTCGTCCTTGGGGAGGAACTCTCGCTGCTCCCCGATGGCGTCAAACGCAAGCTCATGGTCGACGGCAGGTGCAGTCTAGTCTCACCGATGGACAAACAGCTCGACGCGGTTCTTGAGGAGATGAAAGGATCGTCGGCAATCGGGACAACCAAGCGGGGGATAGGACCGGCCTACGCGGCCAGGGCTCTGCGACTATCGCCCAGGGTGTCCGACCTTATGCGAGGGTTCGATTTTGCGGCCATGGTTCGATTCTATGAGAAGCTCTCCGTAAACCCGCAAGGCCTGATAGCCTGGTCCGAGGAGTCGAAGCGGCTCCTAGGCAGTCTTCTGGGAAGCGCCAGCGACCGAATCACCGAAATAAATGAAAGGGGGGGCAACGTTCTCTTCGAGGGCTCTCAGGGAACCCTCCTCGACCTTCTTCACGGCTCTTACCCCTTCGTCACCGGAACACACACAATTGCGAGCTATATCCCAGCCTCGCTTGGAATCCCACCCTCGGCTGCAGGAGAGCCACTAGGAGTCATGAAGTGCTACGCGACAAGGGTCGGGAGCGGCCCCTTCCCCACTGAAGTCACCGGGCCAGTCGCGGATAACATTCGCTCCATAGGGAATGAATACGGGGCGACCACCGGCCGTCCCAGGCGTATCGGCTGGCTGGACCTCGTAGCCCTAAGGTATAGCATCGCCCTCAACGGCGTCAAAAAGGTCGCAGTCTCAAAGCTGGACGTGCTCTCTCAGGTCAAAGAATTCAAGGCATGCGTGGCATACAAGTACCAGGGGTCGGAGTCCGCGGATTTCCAGGGGTCCCTGGCTCACCTTGAGGAGGTGGAACCGGTCTACGAGTCGCCATTGTCCCTGCACGGTTCCAGGTATGACAACGGTCTCCCCGAAGAGGGCAAGAAGCTTGTAGGGTACCTGGAGGAGGAGCTACGAGTCAACGTAAGCCTGGTTTCGCACGGTGAAGAGAGGTCCAAGACCATTGAGCTTTGATGCGATCTCCCCGATCGACGGCAGGTATAGAGCTGAAGCAGAGGCTCTGTCCGCTTATTTCTCCGAGCGAGCGCTGACACGAGAGCGGGTCCGGGTTGAACTCGCCTATCTACGTCTCTTGATGAAGCTCGGGATTGCCCCGCGGGTAAGAGTCCCACAAGTCGAACTCTCCATGGAAGAAGTGAAGAGGCTCGAGGGCGATCTCGGACACGACGTCAAGGCCGTCGAGGTCTTCCTCCGCGGGTCCGTGAAGCGCCTGGGGGCGGCTCGACTCGCACCCTATGTCCACCTCGGCCTAACCAGTGAGGACACGAACAGCCTCGCCTACGCCCTCCTCCTGAAGTCCGCACTGAGGAAGATCCTGGTTCCCGCCTACTCCTCACTGGCTACAGACCTGGCGGAGATAGCCAGAAGGGAAGCGTCTACCGCGATGGTGGCCAGGACCCACGGCAGGCCCGCAGTCCCCACCACCTTCGGCAAAGAGATGGCCGTCTTCGCGGTCAGAATCGCCGAACGGGTATCCGCCCTGCGAAAACTCCGACCAATGGCCAAATTCTCAGGGGCGGTTGGGACCTATGCCTCATTCTCTCTTTTCGGAGACAGAGACTGGCCTTCTGAGCTTGAGCGGTTCGTGGCCGGCCTTGGAGTCGAGCCGGCAACATACTCCAGCCAGGTGGTCCCCGGAGAGCGACTCTCCGATATTTTGCACCACGTCATCAACATCAACCAGCTTATGGTATCACTCTCCCGGGACCTTTGGCTATACCAGACACTCGACATGGTCCGTTTCGTCCGCCCGGGTAAGGTCAGCTCGTCAACAATGCCGCAGAAGGTCAACCCAGTTGACCTAGAGAACGCCGAGGGCCAGGTGGAGATCTCCAATTCTCTGCTCACTCTTCTCGCATACCGCCTTCAGGTTACCCGCCTCCAGCGCGACCTATCTGATTCGGTGGTCCGAAGGATGCTCGGCCAATCCCTGGCCCACTCGCTCGTAGCCACTTCAAGGATCAAGTCGTCTCTCTCTTCCATGAGAGTCGTAAGGTCGGCGATGGCCCGAGACCTCAATGAGCATCCCGAGGTCTACGCGGAGCGTGAGCAGGTTTCGCTGAGGCTAAGGGGGGACGAACGTGGGTACGAGAAGGTGAAGGCGGCCATCGAGCTCGGAAAGTTCTCCCCTAGGGAAAAAAGGCGAGACTCCTATCTGGGCGCTGCCCCCGCCCTGGCGAGAAAGTGTCCGTCAGTAGTCAAGCGCCTGCTGGCTGCCTAGTTCTCGAACACCCAGCCGAGGTCGGGCGGGAAGCTCCTCCTATCTACCATCTCGTTGAGTGCGTGGGCAACGAGGGGGAGAGCGAGGGTGATGTCCGCATACAGTGTCGCCTTCTTCGCCTTTGAAGAAATCTTCCCCCAGCTTATCGCCTCTTCCAGGGTGCAGCCCGAAAGGCCCCCCCACTGGGGACTGTCCGCTGTGATCTGGATAGCGTATTCGTGGGGGGTTTCTTGTTCACCCCCCTTGCCGAGCGACTTTATGATTGTCGAAAGCTGTATGGTGTCTTTCGGGACCCCTCCTCCGAGATATACAACCCCGGTCCTCTTGGTCTTTTCTGCGATCTGCGCCAGCTCCTCCATGTCTTTCGTCTGGTCTAGCCTGATCAGCTTCCCCTTCTGCCTCTTCAGGAGGCTAAGGGCCACGCCGTATCCACTGTCTATCAGCCCGGGGGAGTAGATGGGTACCCCTGCTTTGTAGGCGGCCGCGACTATGCTCGGAACTCCTTTTTTGGAAAGGAACTCCCCGAACCCGTGGAGGAACTCCCTAGTAGAGTAGATGCCGCGTTCGTCCAGAGTCGCTGCGAACTTGTAAATCGTGTTCTCCAACTTGCGATACTGCATCTCGTCAGCATACACGTCGTAGAACCTGTCGACCTTGAGCCTCAGGAGTTCCTCGTCGTCTGCGAGCCAGGTCCCCTGGTAATAGTGGTATCCCAGCGCTTCAAGAATATCCTCGGAAATGTTGGCCCCCGTGCTCACGACGACGTCGACATACCTCTTTTCCACGAGCCACCGGATGATTTTCCATTGCCCGGTCGTGCTCAGAGAGCCTGTCAGGCCGAGAAAGATAGTTAGGTCCTTCTGTTTCGCCATGTCGGCCCAGATTTTCGCTACCTCCCCGAGCTTCTTCCCCTGGAATCCTGTCTGAGACATCTCGTCCAGCAGGACAGAGACGCTCTTCTTGCCGACCTCTATGGTCGCAACTGGCTTCGATAGTACTTCCTTCTTAGATACCACGCCGAGCCTTCCGCTTGGTTCACTTAATTATCTTGTGAGCGGTTTTTCTTCCGACCGCTGTGACCTGATGTTGTATTTCCCGTTTGAATTTCTTACTTGACAGTCACAGATTTCGCAAGGTTCCTTGGATAATCAGGGTCATTTCGTTTTGCGACTGCCATGTGATACGCAAGGAGCTGGAGAGGTATCGCCTCGACTATCGGGGTGAACTTCGCCTGAACCTTTGGGAGACGGACAAAATGCGTGTACACGCTGTCTTCGATATCGGAGATCCCAATCACTTCCGCTCCTCTGGCCTTCAGCTCCTCCGCGCTCGAAAGCGAGTCCGCGTGGGCGTCCCCGCTGGGGTTCAAAACGACCACCGGGGTTCCCTTCTCTATGAGCGCCAGGGTGCCGTGTTTGAGTTCGCTCGCGGGCATACCCTCCGCGTGGATGTAAGAGAGCTCCTTCAACTTGAGCGCGCCTTCCAACGCCACGGGGCTCTCATACCCCCTGGCGACGAAGTAGAAGTCTGGCCTGTCCTTGTATTCGTGCACAAGGTCGCGAATCTGCTCGTCGCACTTCAGGGCTTCAGCCACAGCTTCCGAGAGCTCCTTTATTCCGTTCGAACGTTTCTTACCGAGGACCGCGTCTACCACCATGCTCGCCACAACCACCTGGGCGGTGAAGCTCTTCGTCGCAGCGACCCCGACCTCGGGCCCGCAGTTCAGCAGAAGGACTCCGTCGCTCTCGCGCGCCAGCGTGGAGCCAGCCGCGTTGACGATGGAATACACCTTCGCTCCCTTGCTCTTCGCGCCCTTCACGGCCTCCAACACGTCCGCCGTCTCTCCACTTTGAGAGAAAGCCACCACCACCGAACCCTTCCTCAGGAATCCGGCGTGCTCCTTCAGCTCCCCCGCGACAACCGTGTCCGCCCTGATACTAGCCTCCTTGTTCAGCCGGAACTTCATCAAGAGCCCAGCATGGTATGAAGTCCCGGACGCTGTGATGTAGAGGGACTTCGCCCTCCTAATCGCCCTGGCGAATTGCTCCACCTTGCCTGGCTCCTGGACGGACGCTGTGATGACCGTCTTTGGCTGCTCATTGATCTCCTTCAGTGTGTAGTGTGCGAAATCGCTCTTTGAGAGGTCCGAAAGCTCCCACGCAACCTGGGTTGGCTTGCGTTTGACCTCTTTCCCTCCGGGCCCTAATATCTTGACTCTGTCCCTGCTGATTTCCACGACCTCGAAGTTGTCCAGAAATATCGTCCTATCTGTGTGCCCGATGAAGGCGAGCACGTCGCTGGCGATGAACATCTTGCCTTCCCCCACCCCGACTATCAAGGGGGCGTCCTTCCTCGCCCCGACGATGACGTCGGGTCTGTCCTGGAACATCAAGGCGATTGCGTATTGCCCCTTGAGTCTCTTCGTAGCTGCGATGGTCGCCTTGGTCGGATCTCTCGTGCGCTTGTACTCGTCCTCAACAAGATGAGCGATCACCTCGGTGTCGGTCTCGCTTCGGAACCTGTGTCCTTTTGCGATGAGCGATTTCTTCAGCGGGACGTAGTTCTCGATTATCCCGTTGTGGATTACCGCCACGAGCCCCTTACAGGACGCGTGGGGATGCGCGTTTTCGTTTGTGACTCCTCCGTGAGTCGCCCACCTCGTGTGGGCCATCCCGATGTTTCCCTTGAGCTTCGATAGCCCCTGCTCATCCTCGATTTCGTCTACCCTCCCCACCCCTTTTCTCAGCTTCAACGATCCATCGTTGATTGTTGCCATCCCGGCCGAATCATACCCCCGGTACTCAACCCTCCTCAGACCTTCGAGGAGGATGCCAGCCACCGGCTCGTCAGCCACGCAACCCACGATCCCGCACATTTCACGGAACCTCCGCCCGTTCCCTCTTTAAGTCCCATACAACATTTTACAATACCCTGCATAATCGGATTGGCATGCTTAGAGCGGCGGAGCCCTTCGGATTCTCAGTACCATGCAAAACGGTTTATTAGTGGTCGTATGTGTCGCGTCCCGTGACCAAAGAGAAGATCCTTTTCGACCCGAAGTCGGAAGCGGGACTTGCAAAGAGAGTCCTCGTCTCAGACAAGCCCGACGGCTTCAGGCCCGCATCCGGGAAGGTAGGCCAGAAGGTGCTTGCCCTTCTTTCCTCGGGGCCGAAGTATCCGGCAGAGATGGCCCGGACTTTGAACATCCATCACCAGACAATCTATTACCATGTGGGAAGGCTCGAGAAGGCAGGCCTGATCTCCCGGGTGCGGAGCGAGCACATACGAGGAGGGGAAGCCAACCTCTTCGCCCTCGCCTCGGACGGGTACGCGGTGGAGTTCCCAGGCAAGGGTGAGCCGATGCCCACCCTGCGGTCCTCGAGCCGTTCAAAGGCCCTCGGGCGCTTCTTCAAGGAGTTCCTCGAAAAAGGGGAGTTCGACGGATGGGTAGTGGTCGGTTCCCCCCTCCAGCACGGCGAGGCCGGAACCCAAGCCAGGGACGGACACTACGCGGTCCAGTTAGGCTTCGCCCTTGGCCAATTCGTGAACCTTCCTTCGAGGTTCCCCGTAAAGCTCGACGTCGACCTCAGAGCGGAGAAACTCCTCGCTTCCAACCTGATTGTCGTCGGCGGTCCGAGGACCAACGTGATAGCGGAGGATTTGAACCCACATCTGAAGATCAGATTCAGCCAGAGCGGGTTCTGGGGATCAGTCGTTGACGAGACAGGAAGGTCCTATGCTTCAGAGCTCGACTGCATCGTGGAAAAAGCGCGTAACCCCTGGGACCCCCAAAAGACTTGCGTAATTGCAGCTGGGCTTACGGGGGCGGGGACGAAAGCCGCGATAATTGGAATCTGCAACTTCGCCGAGGTCCTCTTCCAGAGGTACAGGTCAGGGGACTACGCGGCGCTCCTGCGAGGGGCCGACAGGGACGGGGACGGCAAGGTGGACTCTGTTGACGTGCTAAGGCAGTTTTGAGGTTCTAGGCCCTTCTTCCTTGTCGTGTCATGGGGTATAGGGGTCGCGTCCTCTATCCTCCCGATCTTGAAGCCCGCCCTTGCTATGGCTCGTATCGCCGCCTGCGCTCCTGGCCCCGGCGTCCTTGGCCCTGTGCCGCCCACTGCCCTCACTTTGATGTGTACTGCCGTTATCCCCTTCGATTTTGCAACGTCAGAAGCAGCCGAAGCGCTCCTCATCGCGGCGTACGGCGAAGACTCGAACCTGTCCGCCTTGACATGCCTTCCTCCCGAAGAGAATGATATCGTCTCTGCGCCGGTCAGGTCGGTGATGTGGACGATCGTGTTGTTGTACGAGGAGTAGATGTGCACGACCCCCCACCTGTCGGCTAGGACTTCTTCCTCAGCCATTCACCTTCACTTCGCCTGGGCCGGCTGCTCTTCAGCCGGGGCCTGCGGACTCTCCTCCTTCATCTGTGCTGGAGCCGTTGGGGTCTCCTCGCGGCCGGTGAGTTTGACCCCTCCCTCTTCTTGGTTACCGACTTCGTAGCCTGGTATCGTGATTACCCTGTCTCCGACAGTGACATGACCGTGCACAATCAGCTGCCTAGAGTGAAGGGGCGAGAGCGCCATCCCCTTCTTGAAGACCATCGTCTGCAACCTTCTCGACAGCACGTCCTCCACCGTAAGGCTCAGGATATCGTCAAGAGACGCAGCCTCGCCCACCAACCCTCTCCTTTTCAAGCTATCAAGGAGCTTCTTCTCCTCCCTAAGCCTGACTGCCTGCGTGGCCGCGAGAAGGGTCCTCGCCTGCTTCCTTACAGAACTCAGCTGAGTCTGGGCTCTCCAAAGCTCCCTCTTGTTCCTAAGTCCGAATGTGCCAAGGAGGTACAGCTCCTGAGCCAGCTGGTCAGCCCGCCATGGGCTCCGGGGCCTGCTATACTGTTTCCTTGCCTTCTTCGGGTCTCCCAAGTGTCACTTCTCTTCCTTCTTGGCTGCGGCTTCCCTTGCTGCAGCGACCAGGGTCGCCTTTCTGACCCCGACCGTCCTCCCCTTCCTCCCGGTAGTCCTCGTCCTTTGACCCCTTACCTTGAGCCCGAGTCCGTGCCTGATCCCCTTCCAACTCTGGATATCCTTTTCAGCCTGGATGTCATTTTTTTGAACGAAATCGAGGTCGGAGCCAAGGAGCTGTTTCGCTTCGCCCGTCTGAGGGTCCTTCCTTCTGTTGTAGAACCACGGTGGAAGCGAAGCCTTTGCGGTGCTCTGGATTGCCTCCTCCACTACGCGGACCTGGTCCTCGGTAAGCGTACCGAGCCTGACCCTGGGGTCGAGGCTCAGCTTAGTGGTTATGACCTGGGCGAAGTTGTATCCTACTCCTTTCAGGTCGGACAGGGCCACAATCAGCTTCTTTCCTCCATCGAGGTCCCTCCCCGATATCCTTACCAAATGCCTGAATTCGGTCGCTTCCGACATATTCCGAAACTGCCCATCTATCTGCTGTTATAAGTTTTGAAGGCTCTCAAGTCACTTCTTGGCTGCACCAATCCATTCCATCAATATCCCAGATCGAGCTTCCAAAACTTTTTAACCAGAACTTATTCCCAACCGCTGAAACGGGTCGTCTCATGGTTTCTCCAGACCTAGCGGGTGTAGTCGTTGATTAAGGTGAAGGTCCTAGAGGATACTGGGAATTCCGTGACGCTCCAGCTCGAAGGGATAGACAGGTCGTACGCAAACGCTGTCCGGAGGTTTTGCATCTCCGAAGTTCCTTCAATGGCCATTGACGATGTGGTAATACTCGAGAACTCCTCGGTCCTCTACGATGAAATTCTTGCCCACAGGCTGGGAATGGTACCCATCAAGACTGACCTTGAAAGGTACAACCTTCCGGAGGAATGCGACTGCGGTAACCCACTCGGCTGCCACAAGTGCAGAGTCCTCTTTGTACTGGATGCCAAGGGAAAGGAAAAGGTCACGGTCGTGACCTCGGGGGACCTCGTTTCCGAGGATAGGGAGGTCAGGCCCGTCAGCGAGACGATACCGCTTGTGAAACTCGCCTTCGGTCAATCGGTAAAGCTCGAGGCTTATGCCCGTCTGGGACGGGGGAAAGAACACGCAAAGTGGCAGCCTTGCACGGTCGCGGCGCTCACGGACGGCAAGACGGAGGGGACGTTCAACCTCATGGTCGAATCGGCTGGCGGGTTCCCTGCGCGACAGGTAGTCCTGAAGGCGATCGAGCTATTGGAGAAGAAGCTCAACGAAATCCAAGTCGCGGTCGGTGCTGCCAAGTGACGGCCTCGAACCCCGTGCTGAGGCAGACTTCAGTCATGCTCGAAAGGGCTGGGAAACAGGAGAAGGCTCCAATCTGGCACGTAGCATCTCTCCTCCTATCGAACCCGGCAATCAATCGTGTTGAAGTGAATCTTGGCAGGATATCGAGGGTCGCAAAGGACAATCATCCGATATTTGTCCCCGGTAAAGTCCTTGGGACGGGAGTGATTGACAAAAAAATCATCATCGGGGCGTTTTCTTTTTCGTCGACCGCAAAGTCGAAGATCGAGGCCTCAGGGGGTTCAGCTCTATCAGTGGAGGAATTCCTAAAGAAGTTTCCCAAAGGAAGCGGAGTAAAGCTTGTCAAGTGAGAGTACGGTTTACGTCGACGCCTCTAACCAGATCGCCGGTAGACTTTCATCGAAGGTCGCCAAACTAATCCTCTTAGGAAAGAGAGTCGTGGTTGTGAACGCTGAGAAGGCGCTGATCTCAGGATCGAGGTCCTCCGTGGTCACAGAATGGACCAAGAAACTAGAGTTGTCCAGCAGGGTCAACCCAATCTACGGCCCGTTTCATCCCCGGCGTCCCGACAACATTCTCCGCAGGATGGTCAGGGGGATGGTCCCAAGGAAGAAGCCCAAGGGAGCGCTGGCGATGAAAAGGCTAAGGGTATACATTGGCGTGCCGTCCGAAGTCTCAGGCTCGAAGATGACGAAGTTCGAGGACACAGCGGCATCGCGTCCAATCCCGGTGTACGTGACCATGGCCGACCTGTCGAAGACCCTCGGGTGGAACGAGTAAACTTGCCAAGCCCTTCTCCCAAGACGCCTGTGAAGAAAGCCCCCAAGCTCTACTCGGGGGCGAGGAAGACAGCAAGGGCAACGGCTGCAATCATTCCCGGCGGGGGCCGCATCCGCGTCAACGGCACTCCGGTCGAACTGTGGGAACCTGAACCTGCGAGGCTCCATCTCTTGGCCCCGGTCTATGTGGTGGGAGAATTGAGAGAGAAGTATGACCTCGACGTGAGCGTTGGAGGAGGGGGCTTCATGGGGCAGGCCGACGCCGCTGCAATGGCAATTGCCAGGGCATACGTCGACCAGGTCCGAGGAAATGAACTTAGAGAGAAGATGAATGCATACAATAAATACCTGCTATCAGGCGACCCGCGACAGGCAGAGCCCAATAAGTTTGGAGGACCCGGCGCAAGAAGGAAACGACAAAAGAGTTACAGATAGACCATGATGATCCCAATCCGCTGTTTTACCTGCGGCAACCTCATCGGGGACAAGTTCGTTATTTTCCAGTCCAGAACAAAGGGAGGCGAAGACCCGGGGAGGGTCCTGGACGACCTGGGCCTCAAGCGATACTGCTGCCGGCGCATGCTTATCTCATCCGTAGATGTAATCGACCAAGTCCTGCCCTTCTTCAGTAGGAAGGCAGAGCAGCAGTAGCTGGTAGGAAGACGGAAGATGTCAGAATTCCAAGACGACGAGGCTGGCTCCGCAGACAAGATGGTGGTCCACGGGCTCTCCGAGAAGGCTCTCCTGGCAACAGGAATCCGCATTGGAACGCCCGTTCGCACAAAGACGATGGAGAAGTTCACCGCGAGGCCCAGGCCAGACGGGCTTCACATGATAGACTACGCAAAAACCCTCGAGAGGATCGACGTCGCAGGGAAGTTCATCGCGGCCACGGGCGCGAAGAACACAGTCGTGTACACCAGCAGAGAGCACGGAGCAGTTGCCGTCGAGAAGTTCTGCGAACTAACCGGGGCCCTGCCAAGAATTGGGAGATTCATGCCAGGGACGTTCACAAATCCTCTCTTCCCCGGGCACCTTGATGCCGAGCTCGTCGTCGTCGCCGACCCGATGTCCGACCAGCAGGCCATGGTAGAGGCAGGGAAGCTTGGCGTTCCAGTCATATCCGTCTGCGACACCGACAATGTAACAGATGACATCGACCTCGTCATCCCTGGAAACAACAGGGGCCGCAAGGCCATAGCGGCCATCTTCTGGCTCTTGGCAAGGTCCACCCTGACTCATGCCGGACTCCTGGCCGCGGACCAGCCGATGAAGTATACCATCGAGGACTTCGAGACCAAGATTGATGAGGAGCAGAAGTCCGAGATGCTTGAAGAACGTATATCCGACCGACGCGAATAGCGCAAGCCGTTGCTTGTTAGGAAGCCGGCTGTCGCTGGCCAGTTCTATCCTTCCGACCCGGATGAGCTTTCGGCCACAGTTGACCAGTGCTATTCACATCCGCTCGGCCCTGGAAAGATGCCCCCCGCGCCCGCAGGGGCCGCGAAGCTGGCCGCAGCGGTCTGCCCTCACGCAGGCTACGTCTATTCAGGCCCAGTCGCTGCCCACAGCTACCTGCATCTTTCGTCCCTCCGAGACCCTGACCTGATCGTAGTGGTAGCACCAAATCACTATGGAGTCGGGAGCGGGGTGTCCACATTCCAAAGCGGGGAGTGGGAGACTCCCCTTGGGAGGATGCGGGTTGACTCTCTTGCTTCGAAGCAGCTTGTCGACCTGGCCGGGGTCGTGGCGTTCGACCCCGACGCTCACCGGCTGGAGCATTCGCTCGAGGTCCAGTTGCCCTTCCTCCAGAAAATCTACGGGAGCGCTGTCCCCTTCCTTCCCGTTTCTCTGCTCTTCCAGGACATCGAGACAGCCTCTGCTGTCTCCAAGGCCCTGGTCGAAATCGTCCGTGGAAGAAAGGCGGTCCTCGTCGCCTCGTCCGACCTGACCCACTATGAGCCGGCAGAAGCCGCCAAGGAGAAAGACGCGGCCCTGCTCCAGCAGGTCGTCAGAATGGATGTCGAAGGCTTCTACTCGACCCTCGAGAGGCTCCAGGTCACAGCTTGCGGTTTCGGCGCCATAGCCACTATTATGGAGACTGCGAGTCAGCTAGGCCTGGGGAGGGGTGAGCTTCTAAAGTATGCCTCTAGCGGCGACATCACAGGAGATAATCTTCAAGTCGTGGGGTACGGGGCCCTGAGATTCGTGTGAGCTTTGAAAGCAATCGCTGAAGCGCCGTCCAAGGTAATCATCACTGGCGAGCACTTCGTGGTGCACGGGGCGTGGGCCCTGGCCGCTGCCCTGTCCCGTGGGGTGAGGGTCGAGATGTCGAATTCTTCTCGATTCGAAGCCTCCTCGGACCGCTTCTCCGGCAACGACCCACAGCTCAGGCCGGTGGGCCTCGTCGTCGAAGAAATGGCCAGGGAATTCTCGGTCAAGCCCAAAGTGAGTGTCGCAGTGTCCTCCGCGATTCCCGAGGGAGCCGGACTCGGCTCTTCAGCATCCACAATGGTCGCCGTGGCCTCGGCTTTTTCGAAGCTCAATTCCCTCGGGCTTGGGCCCGAAGAGGTCGCCAGGTTCTCAATGGTGGGAGAGCGGGAGATTCACGGGAAGCCGTCGGGAATCGACTCTGCAATCTGCGCCCATGGCGGCGTGCTTCTTTTCAGTAGCGTTCACAGGCCGAAAGAAGTATCCTTCAGGGGGTACAGGTCGCTCATTGTCTCCTACTCCGGGAGGAGCAGAAGCACGAAGAGACAGATCGGGCGCGTCTCCGCGTTCAAGAGAACCCTCCCGGGCCTGTTCTCCGTCCTCTCCGAGTCCGTCAGCGACCTCAGCCTTCAGGCATCAGAGAAGCTTGCTGCTGGGCATATGGAGGGTTTAGGAAGGATCCTAAGCTTGAACCAGGCCGTCCTCGGCTTCCTAGGAGTCTCCAACGCCGCTTTGGACACGATGGTCGACTACCTTGGGTCCGCAGGTAGCTACGGGGCGAAACTGACGGGCGCAGGAGGCGGAGGGAGCGTGGTTGCCGTCGCGCCTGAGGCAAAGGAAAAAAGCATTGTATCGGGGCTCAAGGCGCGAGGGTTCGAGACGTTCATCGCCCGGGTCCCAGCCAAGGGAGTGAGAAGCTGGCTAGAACGGTAGTCACAAAGCTCGGAGGGTCGGTCATAACTGACAAGTCAAAGCCCTTCTCCTATCGGCCGGACGTCGTGTCGGCCCTTTCGGAGGAAATCGCGTCATGCGACGAGAAGGTTATCGTTGTACACGGCGGTGGCTCATATGGCCACGTCGTGGCAAGGCAGCACGGAATTAATTCGAACCCAGGTCCTGCGCCCGCATCGGGAGTGGCGCAGACCAGGGGAGCCATGTACGAGCTAAACCGGCTGGTTTGCAAGACAATGATGGAGTTCAAGCTCAACCCGTACCCGTTTTCTCCCTTTGACGCTATCAGCCGAGCGGGCAAGGAGCCGGTCGCTCAGTGGCTCCGAGGTCTGCTGAAGGAGAATCTGACGCCCGTGACTTTCGGCGACGTCGGTCTTTCACCAGGCGGGTTCAAGGTTATCTCCGGGGACCTTATAATGCAGGAATTGGCCAAGATTCTCTCACCCGAAAGATGTGTGTTCGCCCTCGACGTAGACGGGGTCTACGAGGAGAACAGCAGAGTGATAATCCCCGAGCTCACGCCGTCCAAAATCAAGAGGATGAGTGTGCAGAGCGGCGGGGACGCGACTGGCGGGATGAAGCTGAAGCTGGAAGCAGCTGCGAGGATCGCAACCGGGGGGACCAAGGTCAGCTTTGTCTCCGGATACCGGAGAAACGAATTCTCGAAGGCTTTGAGAGGGCTCGAGTTCTACGGGACAGTCGTAAGGTCGTAGAATACCAAAAAGTGGTGCCAAATCGGAGTTTGTCCGACCTTCAGGGAGAGATGATGCGCGTCAAGGGCAGGGTCGACCAACTCATACTAACCAAGCTCCTCCCGAAATCAAGCAAGGTCAGGGAAGTCGACCTCCTTTACAAAATGATGAGAGATTACCCCGCGCGCCCCGCGAAGGGAATGAGGCCCTTTCTCTGTGTAACCGTTTCAAGGGCAGCGGGTGGGACCGAGAAAGATGCTCTCCTAACTGCCGCCTGCATCGAGCTCTTCCAGAACTGGATCCTCATACATGACGATATGGAGGACGGGTCCGAACTCCGCAGGGGGGAGCCGGCTTTGCATCGGAAGTATGGCGAAGCCCTGGCGCTGAACGCAGGGGACGCCCTTCACGCCAGAATGTGGGGGACACTCCTGCTGAACAGGGAGACGCTTGGTCTTGAGAAAACCTTTGGTGTGATGGAGGAGTTTTCGACGATGGTGAACAAGACGACCGAAGGTCAGCACATGGAGCTCGGATGGGTCGCTACGAAAAGATGGAACCTCAATGAGAACGACTACTACGAAATGTGCAGGCGGAAGACTTCATGGTATACGGTGGCGAGCCCATGCAGATTGGGGGCCATAGTCGCAGGGGCCAAAGAGAGCGTGTTGGCTGACCTACTCGAATTCGGTGTCAAGCTCGGTGTCGGGTTCCAGATACAGGACGACGCCCTCAACCTCGTCGGCGACCAGAAGAAGTACGGAAAGGCGAAGTCGGATGACATCCTCGAAGGGAAGAGGACGCTTATCATCCTGCACCTTCTTCAGAGCGCTGCCGCGGGAGAGAAGGATAAGCTGCTCTCGATCATGAACAAGTCAAGAACCGACAAATCCAAGGCTGACGTCTCGTACGTCCTTTCGATGGTCGACCGATACGACGCCGTAGGCTATGCGAGGAAACGGGCTTCCGAGCTGATGAAGGAGGCCGTGGGAGTACTTCGTGGAATCAAATGGGAGGGAGACAGGGACGCTGTAGCACTCCTCGAAGCTTTCGCAAGATTCGCAGTAGAGCGAGAATGGTAGGAAAATCGCAGAAGCTCAGCGAAAAGGAGCTCTCAATCATCGAGAAGGCAGCTCTGGTCAACGCCGCCAAGCACGGAGGGAAAGCTGACGCCGGCGCAGTCATAGGGCGGGTCCTGGCCGAACTCCCGAAGCTCAGGTCGGACCCAGCCAGGGCAACGGGCGAAGTACGAGCCGCGTTGAAGCGCTTAAACGCGATGTCACAATCGGAGCAAGAGCGACTTCTTTCAGAGAAATACCCCGAATCAGCGGCGCCCCAGGAGAGAGAAGGGAGAGTCGGACTCCCAGCCCTCCCGAACGCTTTGAAGGGAAAGACAGCTTTCCGTCTGCCGCCGGAGCCTTCCGGCTTCATGACCGTCGGTCACGCAATGGCCTTCACCATCAACTATCTCTACAAAGTGGAGTACGACGGCAAGCTCTGGCTCCGCTTTGAGGACACGAACCCGAGGAAAGTCGCTCCCGAGTACTACGAGAGCTTCAGGCGAGGCATTGGCTGGCTCTCCATCATTTGCGACTTCGAGAAGAACGTCTCCGACGACATGGACCTGATCTACGAGCACGGTCGGAAACTTCTGGAAATGGGGAACGCCTACGCCTGCTCCTGCGACGAAGCCAAAGTCAAGAGGCTCAGGTTCGAAGGAACCGCCTGCGAGCACAGAGAGAACTCCGTCGAAGTCAATCTCCGCATATGGGGCGAATTGTTGTCGAAAAAACACGAACAGGGCTCCTACGTCATCAGATTCAAAGGGGACATGAAGAGCCCCAACTACTCCCTGAGAGACACCAACCTCTTCAGGATAATCAACTACCCGCACCCCCTCACAGGCGAGAAGTACAACCTCTGGCCGACTTACGACCTCGCCAACGCTGTCGAGGACGAAGTGTGCGGAATCACCCACGTCCTAAGGAGCTCCGAATTCCGGAATGAGCTACAGCAACTGATTCGCGATGCCTTGAAATTCAGGCGCCTTGAAGTCATCCAGTTCTCGCGATTCAACTTCAGGGGGACCCCTGTCGCGAAGCGCCTTCTGAGGCCACTGGTCGAAAAGAAACTTGTCACTGGCTGGGACGACCCGAGGATGCCCACAGTCGATGGACTCAGACGCAGGGGAATCCTCCCCGAGGCGATTAGAGAGTTCACCCTGCAGGTCGGCTACACAAAGACCGAACACGAGTACGACTGGAGTATTCTCCTTTCGATAAACAGGAAGCTCCTAGACCCAGTCTCCAAGCGGATTTTCTTTGTGCCCGACCCCGTCGATCTGATGGTCGAAGGCGCTCCAAAACGCACCGTGAATCTGGCCTTCCATCCCCAGAAGAACTTGGGGAGCCGGTCTATTTCCACCGAAGGCCGCTTCTACCTCCCAGCGGCCGACCTGAAGGCAATCAAGAATGGGTCGGTTTTCAGGCTCATGGACCTCTACAACGTCGAGCTCACTTCAGTGGACCCGAATCCATCTGCGAGATACGCCGGGGACGAGCTGATCCAAGGATCCAAGAAAGTCCAATGGGTGACCCACTCCAACAAGGAGGTACATGTCCTGGTACCCGGACCTCTTTTCTTGGAAGGAGACGTGTTCAATGAGCAGAGCTTGAGCGAAGTCCGCGGATATTCCGAGGTCGCGGTGGCCGACACAAAAATCGGGGACATAGTTCAGTTCCCTCGTTTTGGCTTCTGCAGATTGGACGAATCGGGGAAATTCATCCTATCGGGATAGATGGTTTTCGGTGCAAACGCCCCAACCGTTTATATCCTCGTCCTGAAGGGCTGGTTTGGGAGATTTGCAAGATGACCCCAGGTCAGAAGCCGTACTACATCAAGTTCGAAACCCCAAAGGAAGTCTCTGAAGCAGCCTACGAGGTCCTAAGACAGGCTTCCCGAACAGGGAAGGTGCGCAAAGGGACGAACGAAACGACGAAAGCCATCGAAAGGGGCTTGGCCAAGTTGGTAGTGATAGCAGAGGACGTGATACCCCCCGAAGTGGTCGCCCATCTTCCAATTCTCTGCGAGGAGAGGAAGATTCCCTACGTCTTCGTGCCTTCGAAGGACCAGATTGGGCCCGCCATAGGAATAGACGTCTCCACAGCTGCCGCGGCGGTCCTAGATCCCGGCGAAGGGGCGCAAATCCTCGAACAGGTCACCCAAGAGCTGGCGAGGCTGAAGAAGGCCGCATGAGCAGCAAGAAAGAAGTCGAGACCCTAACCCCAGCCGAAGTCGTGCAGATAGTTGGCAGGACGGGGGTCGCAGGCGAAATAACCCAAGTCAGAGTCAAAATCCTCGAAGGCAAAGAGAAAGGAAGAATCCTGACGAGAAATGTAAAAGGACCGATAAGGTTGGCGGACGTGCTCGTGCTAAGGGAGACGGAGCGAGAAGCCCGAAAGCTGAAGTAGCATTTCTTCGTGCAGACTCTTCTGTTTTATCGAGCCCTTTATATTCCGAGTTCCAAAGGCAAGAAAAAGAAAGGGGTGCGGTAGCCTGAGATGTCAACAGGCACCCGAACGTATAGCCACTAGAACCAAGCAGCAGTAGGATTCCTGAAAGCAACTTCGAGCAGACGAGTTCGGTGGGATTCGCCATATCCGTGGGTTCAGAAACCCCGGCTTAGGACAAGCAAGGAACCCGAAATATGCCGAAGTGTATACCCAAATTAACTTGAATTATCATACTTTTATTTTGGCCTTTAAGGGTGATTCTGGGGAGGGCAAGACGCTAGACTTCGAGGTTCCATTATTCATGGAAAAGCCTGGTTCGATTGCATTACCTACTGCAGATGGACCCTTTGGAAACTCTGCTTAAATACTGAATTCGGGTATCAAACGGTAATGGCCGACAGGCCAACGGCAGCGTTCGTTCTTTCGTTGATTGGTGGAATAATAACGCTCATCCTTGGCTCAATCGCTGGAGCGGGTTTCGCCGCTGGGCTTTTCGGTCTTGGAACTGCAAGCCTAAGCGTGGCAATTGGAGCAGCAATCATTTTCCTGGTCGTAGGGTTGATTTGTGGCATCTTGATAATCGTCGGAGCGGTTCTGCAATACTCGGAAGACAAGTCGAGGGTGAGAACAGGCTCCATCGTCGTGCTGGTCTTTACCCTGGTGGGAATACCCTTCACTTTTTTTGGTCTAATCATTGGCGGCATTATGTCAATCATTGGCGCGGTATTGGGTTTCACTTGGAAGCCATCGACCATGGTCATGCCTCCAGCGCAACCAACTATCACCCGGATTTGCCCTAACTGTGGCAGGGTGGTGGCTGAAGACACAAAATTCTGCCCCAATTGCGGAAAATCGCTACCCTGAAGGCCGGAGAAAGTCAAAGTTGGCGGGGGCCGGCCAGTTGCGGGGAAAGACTCACGAGAGCCTTCTGAAGACGCTGGTCTACGGTTATTTTGTAACCTTTGTGTCTGTAGTCGTACTTTCACTATTCCCCGCTCTGTCATTGATTTATTTGTTAGCCGTACTACTCGACGTCGGCCTCGCCCTTCTCGGCGTTGAGTTTGTTTACCAAGACGCGAAGGCAATAAACGAACTAGTTGGAACGAAGGCGATTGACCCAGTTGGGTGGAGCCTCTTCGTATTTCTCTTGGCGATAATCGCACTTCCTTGGTACGTGTTCGGCAGGAGGAAGGAGGCGCTCTCTCCGAGTCCCATCCTCCCGGCCGAACCTTCACCAGTCTTGAGATTTTGTCCAAATTGCGGATTCGTGGTGGCGTCGGGAGTCAGGTTCTGTTCGCATTGCGGCAAACAACTGGTTTAGGGGAAGCACTCTTTTGGAAGATGCGGTTTCCAATTCAGACTATCTAAGTTGTGGTGACTTTTCAACATGTAAGCCGTAATCAGGTTAAGACTCGCGTGGCGGGTGTTGGGCCGAATATACGCCTGCCGATTAGAACGTCCTAGCAGTTTTGTTGGCGAGCCGCTCCCCGACATTCACCATTGGCAGAACAGGGAGGTATTCTACTAGGTACCCCGACAGTAGGGCCTGGCCGAAATGAAGTATGCCTCCTGCCGCCAAAGCCGCCGCCAGATACCATGTGACTCCCGCCCCCGAGTCCATGTACTGTTCGCTCCGAGCCCACACGGCACCTCCCTTCTGAAATCTCACGATGGTATCGCCTGTCATCGAAGCAGGCATCAGGAAAAGTAACATGAAATCCAGCCCAAGGACGGCGTTGGAGATGGAGCCTGCGGACACTGCGAATATCTTGACTCTCAGGAAGCCTGTTCGACTTTTGAATCCCACTACCTCGTTTCTCCGTGAGGCGCGGCGAACTGGAAAATTTAGTAGGCCAGTCGGACGCTAAATCGGTACTTCTTAGTGCGTTCTAGGACGATTGTCTGGCCCTTCATCGACTCGCCCTTATCGTCGCACTGCTGCTCAAGTATGGCCAGACGGTTGAGCAAATCCACCCAGGATAGATAGAGGGTATATCGCTTGTCTCTGTACTTGACTTCGACTATCGGTGTATCTCTGCCCCAACCCGCCACTACTTTCCTTGGCTCGGTCATG
>JAPCJK010000001.1 GCA_027886975.1 Nitrososphaerota archaeon | reverse complement strand
CTAGAATCGCTCTTCCATTGCTGAGTTCGTCCAGGCCTGCTATGCTCATCGCCATCAGCGCCGGCGACCGGCCGAATATTCCGACTACGCCCGTGGCGATTTTTACTCTCTTCGTGCTCATGGCTGCGGCAGTGGCCAGGCTGAAAGCGTCAGACCAGGTGATTTCAGGGAGCCAGATGCTGTGGAAACCCCTTCTGTCGGCTAGTCTGGCATATCTGAACGTGTCTTGAAGGGAGAGACTTTCTAGGAATATCCCGACTTTCCGAGTGGGCGCTGCCTTTGCCTTTTCTCGAGCTGGAGCCAAGCGTGCGCTGCGACCCAATAGGCGCTCAGACCTGCTTCCTCATCAGCACGTTGCTCTTCCCGAATTTCGCCACTTTTTCGAACCCGTGAGCATCGAACATCGACACTGTTCCGAACCATGTTGCGAGCGCGCCTCTCCTGGCGGCAGGGTACGCCTCGACCGTTCCTCCTCCCTTCCACTTGATGGACTCGAGCGCGGCCTTCAGCCCAAAGCTCGCCACCCCCCTGTTCCGGTACTTCTTGTCGACGCAGAAGCACGTGATTCGCCAGAGCCTTTCGCTCCCTTGCTGCAGTCCGAGGCCCTTGTACCTCCTTCCCGCGTCTATGCGCGGGAGCTCTTCCCTCGGCCCGTACTGGCACCAGCCAACCGGGTCGTCCCCGTCGTAGACTAGTATCCCGTGTGAGCGATCCTCCTCTGTGAGCTTCTTCTTCTCCTTCACGATCTTCTCTTTCCTCTGCTTCCACGGCACCCCTTCTCTCTCAGCTTTCGGGACAGGCCTGGCACGGTGATAGTACATGCACCAGCACGTAACCCATTCTCCTGGTTTGCCGAACATCCGCTCGAAGTCCCCCCAGGTCTGCTTCGACAGCTCCTTCGTAGTGAAGGGAACTGAATTGCTCAACCCACTATGTGGAACGCCCCGCCATACCTAAGCATTCTCTCAGAGGAAATTCTAATTTGCGCCCATTCACACGAAGGTTCGGGTTCCTCAGCCCAAGGCGTGTCGCCGCCATGAAGCTGGCGAGGACGGTTGCCCAGAAACAGTTGGCCAGACCCGCCCTTGCCGAAGCAAGGAATTGATGATAATCCCTGTCCCTGCTAGTTCTCTTGCAGGTTGTCGATTCGGACAGGCTCAATCTGTTCGGCTGGCTCGAAGCCGAAGATTCTAGAGTAGAAATACAATTCCAGCTCCATCGCCCTCTTCATATTCTCCCCCCTTCTGAAGCCGTGCTGCTCTCCTTCAAAGGAGATGTAGGCCGTGGGTAATCCCTTATTCTTGACCGATTCATAGAACTTCGCGGACTGGTCAGGTGGCACAACCTTGTCCTCCAGCCCCTGGAAGAGAATGATTGGACAGGACACCTTGTCTGTGAAGTGTATGGGAGACCTTTGCCTGTACAGATCCTGCCGCTCGGGGTATGGCCCGACTAACTTATGCTCGTAGCTCGATTCGAACTTATGTGTGTCTTTCGCTAGGGCCTCAAGGTCGCTAACGCCAAAGTAGCTCGCGCCTGCGTTGAAGAAGTTCCTAAACGCAAGGGCGGAGAGTGTTGTGTAGCCCCCAGCACTCCCACCCATTATCGCCAACCGGTGTCCATCGACATTCTGTCTGTTCACAAGGAAACGCGCGGCGTTGACGCAATCGTCGACGTCGACCACGCCCCAGTTCCCTTCGAGCCTTCTCCTGTATTCGCGGCCGTATCCAGTACTGCCTCCATAGTCGACGTCCACCACTGCAATGCCGTGGCTGGTCCAGAATTGAATACCATACCTGAGAGTTGTTCCCGCAGCGCTGGTGGGACCGCCATGACTCATCACGAGGAGTGGAGGCCGCTCTCCGGTAGGGGCCCGGTAGTCTTTGTTCCGCGGCGGATAGTAAAAAGCGAACGCCGTCTTGCCTTGCTCGGTGGGAAACTGAATTGTTTCCGGGCTCGATAGGTAACCGGGGTCGACGATCTCTGGCCTAGACCTGCGCAGGACATTGGTTTCCAGGGTTTTGAGGTCCAGCTTCACAATGGATAGAGGAACGGCAGGCGATCCAACAACTAAGAGCGCATTGCCCGGCCAAGTGAGCACGCCGAAGTAGTCGGTGTATGGAAGCGGAATCTCTTGAAGCTCTCCCGTTTCCGTGTTTAGGCGCCCCAAATGCGAAGTCCCCCTGACCACGTGGCTGCATATGATAGATCTCGGGGATTCGAAGGCGAATGTCCTTTCACGGAAGAGCCATTGAGGCTGTCCGAATTCGCCCTCTGTCGGATGGACGCCTTCGACCTTTCCATCCCTCCACCGATAGATGTTCCACCAACCTGTCCTGTCGGAAACGAAATAGAGGTTCCCTTCTGGAGACCATTCGGGTTGGAAGATTGACTCTTCAGGGCCCCCAGCGACCATTTCTTTCTCTAGGATGGTCCCGTCAGGCCCCAGCTTACCCACCCACAGTTCAGTCCCATCCCATGGCATGTTGGGATGGTTCCATGCCAGCCAAGCCAGGTGAGAATCGTCGGGATTCAGGCGGGGATTGGAATAGAAGTCGTTACCTGACACGAGAATTTCGCCTGGACCTCCAGCGGTCGGGTCGACAGAAACGATCGTGTTTGCGGCCTGGGAGCCGCTGACTCTGTGGTCTTCGCGCACCAGAATGAGTCGGTTCCTTTTCGCATCAAACACGCCGTCGGAGTATCTGAGGTCGACTTCTGGCGGAGTAATAGGAGTGGGTGGTGAGTCTGCGTCTTGGAGGTACAGACGTTGGTCCTTGAAGTTCGAAAAGTAGATCTTTCCGGCATGAACAATGTAATCGCCGCCTCCATATTCGTGGACCGTTGTCCTCACGTTGAACTCCTTAGGCGTGATTTCGACGATGGCTCCGCCATCTCCTTGTCGAACGATGACCGAGCGTCCTCCTTCCTTTGGCCTGCTCTCCTTCCAATAGATCCGTCCACCCTCGATTGCTGGCTCGTTGACGGCGAGGAAACTCGTAGCAAAGAGTTCGGCCGTGATCGGTGATTTCCAGGAGCCGTATGATGCAATTAGAGGTTCGGGATTCAACTCCGAACTCGTACCGTCGTCATCCTTTATGCCTTCACTGCGGCACGCTAGCCCTTGCAAAGCTTAAACTCCGAGACGGACACTCGAACGCAGTTGGACCCCGGGCTCCCCTTCAAGGAAATCGTCGACCTCTCGGTCCCCATCAAGAGCCAGGGGACTCCCGTCTTCCCCGGCTACCCTATGCCCCTGAAGGCTACGATGACCACGCTGAGCGACACCGGTTGGCTTTCCTACCTGTGGATGTTCGTCGAGCACTCAGGGACCCACGTGGACTCCCCCGGCCACGTCATATCGGGCGCGCCACTCGTTGACAAGGTGCCCCTGAGCACCTACATCGCCAGAGGAGCCGTCTTGGATTTGACGAACAAGCAGCCAAAATCTTCCATTACGAAGGACGACGTGACCTCCGGACTAAAGAAAGCCGGGCTCGAGGGGAAGCTGGGTCCTGGCTGGATTCTGCTTCTGCAGATGGGGTGGTCGGCGAAAGCTGGCACACCTCAATGGCTCGAGTACCCCGAGCTGAGCGTCTCTGCTTGCGAGGAAATCGTCGGGTTGAGGGTCAACGCAGTGGGCCTTGATTCCCCCAGCCCAGACTACGCCCCTCTCCCTTCGCACAAGGTCCTACTCTCTAAGGGGATTGCCATATTCGAGAACCTGACCAATCTCGAGAATGTGAAGGGGAAGGATTTCATATTCGTGGGCGCACCCCTGCCGCTTGTGGACGGGTCTGCGAGCCCTGTCAGGGCCTTCGCCCTGGTAAGGTAGCTCTCAGGACGGGTCGAAGAGTCGCGAAGCCTCCGAAGCCTCTGCGGAGCGCGGAACGGCACGTTAACCTCATATAATCTGTATTATCTCGTGAAGGAAGCCGATTTGCAAACGAAGCAGACGAAGCAATTCGTCCGAGACGCTACCGGCCTGGTCAGGGAGTACGGGGCCATGGACACCCTTCTCTTCGCTTCGGTCTTCGTTTTCGCGCTTGTGTTCACCATTACTCAGTTCGCGTGGTTCTATGGGAACACCCTCGGGGCTGACCTCACAGGTTCGCTCCTCCTAGCTGCCATCCCATTCGCGTTCCTCATGCTCACCTACTGGGCGATCGGGGTGCTCATGCCAAGGACGGGGAACGACTACGTCTTTGTGGGACGAATCCTGCACCCTTCAATCGGATTTACTTGGGGGCTGGTTTACGTCCTGATTGTCTTCTTGGCCGCGTTCATCGGGGCGGGGACGGGCCCGCTGTCGTTCGCGGTGTCCTCGATCGTTTCCGTCGCGGGGCTGCTCGGCAACTCCGCCTCCATGACCAATCTCGGGGCCTTCCTGGGTGGACCCCAGGGAACACTGGAAGTGATGATACTTTTGACAGCAGTAGTTGCAGCCTTCACGATTTTCGGCTCCAAGCTGATCAAGGCGTTCCTATACACCACGTGGGTATTCGCCATCGTAGGCATGATAATCATGTGGTACATCCTATCCACCACCAGCAACGCAACGTTCCAGGCTAACTGGAACAATCTCATTGCTCAAGGCAGCTCGAATTACACCTACGCTGGTCTGCAGAATGCTGCGTCGTCCAACGCCTCATTCACGCCCGCAGTAGGATTCGCAGGCATCATCGCCGCGCTGCCTTTGGCCTTCCTCTTCTTGTTCGGCGGGAACTATGCCAACGCCTTCGCAGGGGAGATCAAGAACGTCAGGAAGTCACTACCGATTGCCCTCTTCTTGTCGCTGATTCTCGGTCTCGGCTATTGGATACTCACTTCAACTCTGACGGCAAACACGGTAGGGTTCAACTGGATTACCGCCGTGGGGCACGGCTGGACATCTGGCGGTTCGTCGACCGGCGTGCCGAGTTATCCCCTGCCCTATCAGCCGACCCAGCCTCTATTCTTGGCCGTCGCTGCCTACCCCAACACTTTCCTGATAGACATCATGTTCTTCACTTACATAATCGGGTCCCTGGGGCCAGTATTCGCCTACTTCTGGATCCCTTCCAAGTATCTTTTCGCCTGGTCCTTTGACAGAGTCATCCCCTCGAAGTTCGCCGATGTCAGCTCGAGGTTCCACACCGCGTGGGTCGCTGTGCTGGCTACAGCGGTCATAGGCATCGTCGGCGAATACCTCTACTCCATCCTCGGATACTCGTCATACTTCTCGATGGGGACCGTCCTCTGGGGAATCTCCTATACCATCCCTGGTCTCGCCCTGACAATCTTCCCGTTCGTGAAGAAGGATCTCTTTGCGGGAGCCCCAGGCTGGATGGGCAAGAAGGTTGCCGGAATACCGCTCCTATCGGTCGTAGGACTCATAACCACAATCGGCTTCGCCCTAGTCGGCTACATCGCATTCACAAGCGCCGTCGTAAATTCGGTCCCAGTCAACGTCACAGCGGAGGTATCTGGGGCAACGATCATCGCAGGGTTCGCGATATACTTCGCAAGCAGATCGTATCATAAGAGACAAGGCCTCGACGTGTCGATGGCGCTGAAAGAGATACCTCCCGAATAGACTGGTCTGCCTCGCAAGTCTTATCATCGCTTAGAGTCAGGTCGCGACAAGATGAAAGCCCCGAAGAGGGACATGATAGGCTACGGCCGCAGCCCTCCTGACTTCGTCTGGCCCGGGGGGAAGCGCCTTGCCGTCTCCATGGTAATCAACTATGAAGAGGGCTCTGAGCACTCGTACCCGGTCGACAGGATAGTCGAAGGCGTCGGCGAGTTCCTCCCAGTGGATGTCCGCGCGAGGGATGTAGGGAATGAGAGCGCCTATGAGTATGGCTCCAGGGTTGCCATCTGGAGGGTTTTGGACACCTTCGCGAAGTACGGGGCAAAGGCGACATTTTTCGCCACTGCCGAGGCGCTCCGGGGAAATCCCCAGGCAGCGAAGGCGATAGTCGAGGGAGGGCACGAGGTGTGCGACCACGGACTACGCTGGACCGAGCACTATAGGTACACGTTGGCCCAAGAGAAGAAAGCGATCAGGCGGTCGGTGGAGATCATCGAGGAGCTGACGGGCAAGAAGCCGGTCGGCTTCTACGCCAGGGAGCCGAGTGTGAATACGCTGAAGATCCTCGAGGAGATGGACAATTTCATCTACGATTCAGATGCGTACAACGATGACCGTCCGTACAGGCATGATGACGACGGCATCCTCATACTTCCGTACGCTGCCGACGCCAACGACTTCCATTTCATGGCGCCCATGCACCGGTTCGCCAATTCGGACGACTTTCTCGTCTATCTCAAGGACTCCTTCGACGTCCTTCACGAAGAAGCGGGTTCGTCATCTAAGATGATGTCCGTCGGGCTCCACAACAGAATCATAGGCAGGCCGGGGAGGATCGTCGCCCTTCGAAAGTTCTTCGAATACATCGGAAGCTTCGACGACGTCTGGATCGCCACGCGGGAACAGATAGCAAGGCACTGGATCGAGAAAGTGGAGCCGACTCTGAGATGACGGACTCGGAGTCCTAAAGAGTCGGGGCAGGATGCGCCTGGAATCTTGACCGCCCTCCCTAGGGTGGAGGACGAAGCGAAGAGACTCCTGCAGGCCTCCTCCGAAAGGAAGGTGGTACTGAAGCTCCTAGGCGGGGTCGCCATTGCGATGAGGTGCCCCTCGGCCGTTCGAGACGGCCTAAGGCGCGACTACGTAGACATTGACCTTGTTGGCCATGAGAAACAGTCGAAAGTGATCAAGGAGTTCTTCGTCGGGCTGAACTACGAGCCGAGGGAGAGATTCAATGCCCTGATGGGGCGCAAAAGGCTGATTTTCAACGACATGGTCAACCAGCGTCGGGTCGACATATTCCTCGACGTCTTCGAGATGTGCCACAAGTTCGATTTCAGAGACAGGGTCGGACTTGAGCCTCTGACCTTACCACTCGCTGACCTTCTCATGACAAAGCTTCAGATTGTGCAGGTTAACGACAAGGACCTTAGAGACCTGGCGGCGCTTTTTGTGGACCACGACGTCGGGTCGGGAGACGGTGAGACCATTAACGAAGACTACGTGGCTCGCCTCTGCTCCAACGATTGGGGCATCTACAAGACGTTCACCGTGAACCTTTCGAGGCTACGAGATTCAATCGATGGATACGGCCTTTCATCATCGGAGATGGACATAGCCAGGACCAGGATTGGAAGACTGGCCAACCTCATCGAAAAAGTTCCGAAGAGCTTCTCATGGAAGATACGGGCGAGGGTGGGAGAGAAGATTCCTTGGTACGAACTCCCCGAGGCCGATAAGCCGGTCGTCTCCGGTTCCTCCTCCGACTGACTCAGCCTGATGTCAGAAGATACGACTTTATCTTCTCACCGTCAATCTCGCAGAGGAACCCTCTGAGGATCCCTTCACCGTATTCGCTCCCAGGGTTGGCGCACAACGTCTTTCCAAGTTTGACGACCCCTCGGGACTCGTGAATGTGTCCGTGCAGTCCCACCATCGGCTGGTACTTCTTTATGGCAGCTCTGCAGGCCGAGCTCCCCGCTGAGATCATCTGAACCGTTCCTGCTTTCAAGACTATCTTGAGGCTCTGATCTACTTGAGGAGCCTGGTCGATGAGCGTGTCAATGGGCGGGACGTGGATGTTGAAAATTGCGGATTTCATTTCTCGCACTTGGTCGGCCATCCCTGAAATCTTCTGGGCGAGGACGTCTTCGTCAACCTCTCTCGGACTGTTCCAGGGAGTATGATTCGTGTAGCCTAGTGTTATCATCTCGTGTCCACCGTCGATATCTACAACCCGCCCTTCTGGGTTCACGACGTATGAGGACGAATCTAGGATAGGGTCGAGGTCGAAGACGTCATCGTTCCCGGGTGAAATGAAACATCTTACCGGAGTCTTCCCCAGTCTCTGTTCCGCCAGGGAAATCCACTCTCGCAGTCTCTCGACCATGACCTGACGGAAGAGTTCGGTGACCTTGGCAGGATTTGCCTCCAGCTCCTTGAGCTCAGAGGGGCTCACAGGGACGGTGTAGGAGCCCGAGTCGGCGGCCTTCTTTTTCAACTCCTCGACCTCCTCCTTGCTTCTCAGAATCAAGTCCGACCCCTGATACGAGCACCTGAAAGTTCCGTCCTCCTGCTCGACTATGGGGACCATGACCTTGCCTGTGATATCTCCTCCGAGAATGATAACGTCAGCCTTGTAGAAGCTGGCCGCGTTCAGGAACTTCTTGAAGCACCTGTTGGACCCATGAACGTCTGTGATGAAATAGACTCTCGACTTCGCCACGGTCGGCCGTCTCGAACGGAGCTAATTAATTTGAAGATCCGTGTCAACCTAGGGCCCCCTTCAGGTCGGCTATCAGGTCTTCTGCATCCTCAATCCCGACGGAGAATCTCACCAGGCCGTCTCCTATGCCTAGTCTTTTGCGCCTTTCGGAGGAAAGACTAGCGTGGGTCATCGTCGCAGGGTGGTCCACCAGAGATTCGACCCCCCCTAGGCTTTCTGCCAAGGCGAATACATTGAGCTCCTTCAGGAACCTTCTGACCTCGGGCATCCCCCCTTTCATTTCGGCAGATAGCATTCCCCCTGGCATTTTCATCTGTCTTTTGGCCAGGCCGAATTGCGGATGGTCCTTCAGCCCCGGATAATGGACGGCAGAAAACTTTCGATGGTGGGAGAGGAATTCCGCGACCTTCTGCGCGTTCTCGCTGTGCCTCTGCATCCTGAGGTGGAGCGTCTTCGAGCCTCTGAGAACTAGGAAGCAGTCGAAGGGTGAGGGAACTGCTCCAATCGCGTTCTGGTTGAATTTCACAGACTGGAAAAGCTCATCGTCGGACATCATGAGCGCGCCTCCCACTACGTCGCTGTGGCCTCCAATGTATTTCGTGGTGCTGTGGACCACGACGTCCGCTCCGAGGCTCAGTGGGTTCTGCAGGAAGGGGCTGGCGAACGTGTTGTCCACCACAGTGATCGCCCCAACTCGGGACGCGGCCTTGGCTATGGACCGGATGTCGCATAGGTGCATCAGCGGGTTGGTGGGGCTTTCGAGCCAGGCAATCGCGGGCCTGCGTTCGAGCGCGTGTTTGACCGCTTCCAGGTTTCTCGTGTCGACATAGGTGAAAGAGACCCCGAACTTCCGGAGTGTAGTCTCGAATATGCGCACCGTTCCGCCATAGAGGTCGTCCCCCGCCACGACGCGGTCCCCTTTCTTGAGAACTGAAAGCAGGAGAGTGGCCTCAGCTGCCATACCCGAGGAGAAGGCAAGCGCGTGCTTCGCGCCCTCGAGGGAGGCCAGCCTTCGCTCAAGAGCAAGCCGGGTCGGGTTCCCGGTTCTGGAGTATTCGAGGCCTCCCGTCGGCTTTTCAACAATCCTTCGCGCGAAGGTCGACGACAGGTGAATGGGGGAGACTACGTCGCCTGACTTCGAGAGGTCGGGCTCTTCGCCCGCATGGACCGCCCGAGTCCCGAACTTCATCATCCTATCTGCGCGCAAGGTAGTTTATCACGTCTATGGTCGTAATGACTCCCACAACTTTCTGTCTATCGACGACCACGACAGCGTTTCTCTTCTTCATCAGGCTGGCCGGGTTCAGGAGGACGCCTCCCTTCTCAACGGTCGGGAGAGGCGGTTCCATGATTTCCTCAACGGGGTGGTCCAACCCTGCCTTCTTCTCTGCTACCTTCTTGATCATCGAGGCGACGCCAACGCTCCCCACCTGGAACCCTCCCTTGATTACCGGGAGCTGCGAGATGTCATGCCGAGTCATTATGGCGATTGCCTTTGAGAGGCGGTCGCGAGGCCCGACACCGATTACTGCTCTGACACTCTTTGGCTTCAAACGAAGGACCGCGTCGACAGAAACTCGTCGCCCCTTTGAGCGCAAGTATCCAAACTCGGCCATCCAATCGTCGCTGAACATCTTGTCGGTGTAGCTCCGACCTGAGTCGGGAAGGATTACGACAACGGTCTTGTCTCCTGGTAGTTGTCGGGCCACCTTCAGAGCAGCGAAGAGCGCAGTTCCGGAGGAGCCCCCGGCGATGATGCCTTCTTCCCTTGCGAGGCGCCTTGCGGTCAGGAACGAGTCTTTGTCGGAGACCGTCACCATCTCGTCAATGACTCCCATGTCGAGGGTCGACGGGACGAAGTCCTCCCCTATTCCTTCGACTCTGTAGGGCCTAGCGGTCCCTCTCTTCCCTTTGAAACGCGAAGCGAGGATTGACCCTTCGGGATCGACGCCTACAATCTTGACGCTAGGCTTCTTCTCTTTGAGATATCTCCCGGCTCCGCTTATGGTACCCCCGGTCCCTACTCCAGCCACCAGCACGTCGACGGCTCCCCCGGTCTGCTCCCAGATTTCTGGGCCTGTTGTTGCGTAGTGGGCCTCAGGATTTGCCCGGTTGAAGTACTGGTTGGGCATGAACGAGTTCGGGGTTTCCTTCGCTATCTTTTCAGCGAGCTTCAGGTAGCTGTCGGGATGCGATGTGGGGAGACTCGCAGGGGTGATCCGCACAGAGGCTCCCACTGCATTGAGCATGTCGATCTTGTCTTGGCTCACCTTGTCGGGGACCGTGCAGATTACCTTGTACCCTCGCTGTATGCCAGCGAGGACCAAACCCATTCCCGTGTTCCCCGAAGTAGGCTCCACGATGGTGGCGCCCGGTTTGAGCAGGCCTTCCTTCTCAGCGGCCAGAATCATTGCGATGCCTATCCTATCCTTCACGCTGCCTCCAGGGTTGAAGAACTCCAGTTTCGCGTAAACGTTCGCCTCAATTCCTTTTGTCACCTTGTTCAGACGGAGGAGCGGTGTATTGCCAATCAGGTCAACGACATTGTTAGCGGCCCGAATCGGCAAATATGTCGGAAACGCTATCTATGTGCCCGTCATAAACAAGTGGTTTGCCCACTATGCCGATGAACCATGATTGACCATCTCAATGCGTACGTCCTTCCGGTGCGAGACCTCGAGAAGTGCATTTCGTTCTATCGCGATAAGCTGGGACTGGAACTGAAGAACAAGGACGCCGATTTCGCGTATCTCGTCTTCCATAACATGAGCGGGCCAGGCCTGGGCCTGTCGACCATGGAAAACGCCGCCAAGTTAATTTCAGAGGCACAGGTCCGTCCCAAGGAGAATGCAATTCATCGAACATTCTTCGCCGTCTTCGTCGAGGATGTGGACAAGGAGTACAAGGAACTTGAAGCGAAAGGCGTCCACTTCGTCAAGCCGCCGACGACCTTCCCCTGGGGACAGAGAATCGCATACTTCGAGGACCCAGAGGGAACCTCTGGGAGATTTCCCACTTCCTCAAGAAGTAATCCCCGTCCAACCCAGGTGTAATTGGTAGAATTTGGAACTACTCGGGAGCAAAGTCGGACTCAGGCCCCTTGACGACTCGGATGTCGACGACTTCTTCAAATGGTGGAACGACCCGGAATTCTCAGGAGAATACGCAGGCTTCGAGCCAATTAGCAGAATTGATGTCCGTGACCTTGTGGGCAAAGAAGGTTGGTTCATGATCTTCAGTCGCTCGGAAAACAGGAAGATCGGTTTCATTTCGTATTATCCGGTTCGCCGAGACTATCTCAATCTCTTCGAGATTGGATACCGAATGAAGCCGGACGAGAGGAGAAAAGGTTACACAACTGAAGCGGCAAGGTTGCTTGTAGATTATCTCTTTGCAACAAAAAAGGAAATCGAAAGAATCGAATCGGTGACCGACGTGGAGAACATTCCTTCCCAAAGGGTGTTAGAGAAGAATGGGTTCAAGCGAGAGGCTGAACTGAGGAAACGGTTCTTCAACAAGGGGGAGTACAGGAACGAATACATGTACAGTCTGTTGCGAGAGGAATGGCAGAAGGCGAAGTAATCAGTAGTCTGCAAACATCTTTCTGTGGTAGTTGTAGAGGACCAGCGATGGTTTGTCCCCCATTCTGATGATGCTCAAGGACGCGGGGTCTGGGTGGAGAACATAGTATTTTTCCGTACTCAATTTCCTCTCTACAATGTCCTCCAAGAGCCCCGTTATGACGTCGCCGTGTGACACCAAGATGGCGCTCCCACGCGACTGACTCTTGATGATCCCGATCGCCTTGTAACTCCTTTCCAGCAATTGTCGGTTCGTTTCCAAATAGTCTTCCGGGTTAGTCAGGATATGGTGCCTCCCCTTCTTGCCGACGAATTCAGGTTTTATTCTCGCCTCGGTCAACTCTTCCAAAGTCTTTACTTTCAGCTTATGAGGGAGCGCCAAAATCTTAGCAGTCTGGACGGCGCGGTAGACAGGGCTGCTGTACACACTTTTGATCCTCGCACGAGAAAGGGTACTGGCTATGAATTTGACCTCCTTGATACCTTTCTTGGTGAGTGGGTATTCGAGAGGACCCGCCTCGATCCCTTTTTCATTGGCCTTGGTTTCGCCGTGCCTCACCACGAAAATGAACTCGACCGGCAAGGAAACCAGACTGCGGGCGATGGCCATCCTACTTAAGGTGTCAAAAATCATGCGCGGCGGGGGTTCAATATGACTGCTCTCTGTCGAAAATGCGGCGCACCTTTGGAGCCGGACTCCAAGTTTTGTCCAGCATGCGGCACTCCTATCTCAAATGAGCTTTTCGTCGAACACAAGGATGCAGTCGACGAGTTCACGCATCACGAGTCCGTCCTCCAGAACTACCGCTCGATGTTCCTGGTGAGCGAGACCTTCTCAGTCTCTCTTGCTGCGACCAGGTTAGACAATCGCGGCCTCGTACTATTATTTGCCGCATTTGGAATTTCTCTTCTCGTCGTGTGGATTATCATCACCATGCTCCGGGGGAAGGTGGTGGATTTCTTCGAGGAACATGACCAGGACGGGAAGTTGATGCAATACCACAACCTAGCCGAAGGCGTAGCGCACCGCGCCGGGTTCTGGTTCTTCACGGTAGTGTTACCTTCAATGTTCGCCTTGTTCTGGGCAAGTTTGATCCTGCTCGCCTATGGTGTCCACCTTTAGGCCAACGCCTTCATCACGCACGGCCTACTTTGGTTTCTCTTCTGTAAGCAGGAATTCCAAGATAGCTCTGTTTGCCGCAACCGGCTTTTCAGCAAGTAGGAAATGCGTAGATCCGGGAACGATGCACAACTGGGAGTCCTTGATCGACCTGAACAATTCTAGAGTGTGTTCAAGGGGAATCGCCTCTCTATCACCTGCCATCACCAACGTAGGGGCAGCGATCTTTGCCAGCTCTTCCTTTTGAATATCAGGTTCGTTGAGCCACATCCTTACCATCTTTTCGAACACAATTGGGAAGTGGGCTGGGCCGTCAGGTGAGACTTCGTCGTAGTGCTTTGCAACCTCCGGCGCTGCCTTTCTGAACGACTCTGGCGTGGCGGACTTGAACCAGTCCTTATCGCCGGCGCTCATATTACTTGTGTTGAAGAATCCCCCAACGGATACGATACGCTTGACGAGGTCTGGTCGAGCAATTGCGACCAACAAGGCGACGGCCGCTCCATCGCTCCACCCCACGAGGTTTGCTGCCTTCAGACCCAACGATTCCATGAAGTCGACCGTGTACTCGGACATCGTTGTGAAGCTGAAGGGCTCGCCATTATCGGCCGTGCGTCCGTGCCCTGGCCGTTCGAAAGCAACCACCCTGAAGTGTTTGGCCAGCTCAGGAGTCTGTGATGCGAAGTCTTCAACTGTCCCAAAGCCGCCGTGCAGCAGTACCAGCGGTTCGCCGTCCCCCGATGTCTGATAGTAAATCTGCGATCCCCTAATCGGGAGATACGCCTTCGCTTGCATTGGGACGTCGAGGTCGACGAGATAGATAAGTTTCAGCTTGAAATGCAGTCAACAACATTACGGGAAAACGGAGGCGCACGAACCCTATGCACGGCTATGTTTCGTTTTTTGTAAACCACGAACCGCTTTTCGCATCACCAATTTGCTCGTGCCTAGACGGCCGACTGGACGGAACCCGGCCTCGGTGAACATCGAATCAGTCCCACCCCACAGGAACGAGCTCGAGTATGGTTTCCCTTTAGTGGCGATTGGGTATCCGTCGACCGTCCCGCCCCCCTTGGCGGCGATGATCCGAAGTGCGCCTTTCAAGGCCGCGTCCGCGACTCCCTCTTTCCTCCGGTCACGGTCGACGAAGAAGCACGGAACCCTCCAGTCGGGCAGAACCAAGCCCAACTTGCCGTAGCCTGTCATTCTGGCTGGGAGCTCAATTGGCTGTCCGAACTGACACCACCCGACGACATCCGTCCCGCTGTAGACGAGCGCCGCGTGGGACTGATCCGCTTGAACGAGTATCTGCTTTAACTCCCTATGTCGCCCGGTCCACTTGCTCTCCTCAGCGCGCTTGAGGTGGTAAGAGACACACCAGCAGCCGCCCCAAACACCATTGTGCTTCTCCATGATTCGTACGAAGTCAGGCCAAGTCTGTGGCCCGAGTTCCTGGACCGAGAATTTTACCATCGCTAATTCCTTGTCCTCATGAGATGATGTACTACCGGCGAAGTCCCTGTGACCCGTGAGATAATCTCTCTTGCCTCAAGGTCGAGTTTGACGGCCATCACAGACCACTCCACCGAGCCGTCAAGTTTCCCTTTGAGTCGTCGATCAACTCCTTCTATTAATTTCGCCTTCGTGAGTTCAGGCTTCGCCCTGAAACAGTCCATGATTGCCGACTTGACAAGCTCATACTTGTTACGGTCCATTTTCACGCCCTCCTTCCCCTTCACAGGGTTGAGGGTCAGGACTTTCTCACTTGTTTTTGGATTACCAAGTTTCCTGCCTCTTGCATGCGAGCCCAGTTCTCCAGCTTCGTGCCTCTTCAGCCGATCCTTGACCAGTTTCTTGATCAGCGAGATTGGAATTGGTCGGTTTAGGGGAAGGTGCAGGGCTGATTTGGTAGTCTCATACTCTGCCAACTCACCTATATGTTCCTCGATGATCGGAGGAGGAATATAGAGCCCGATGTGGGCTTTCTGAAGACCAAAGTAGCAGAACCGGCCCTTGTATCCCGATTCTCCTTTGTAGTTGTAGAAGGGCATCCCGTAACTGATGCTCTCACCGGCATCCGGCGCAACATCCCTGATCGCAGCCCGGACTTCTCTAAGCTTGGGCTGTACATCCTTGGGAGCGGCCGCTATGTATTCGTCGACGCTTTTCCACGCCTTCACGGTCTACCATACGAAGGATGACGTAAAAATCCGTTACGCTCCTAGGAGTGCGGAGCTTCGACCTCATGCCTTCGTCCTCCTAGATTCCTGCCAAGACAAGTTCAATATCCTCTTTTTACGGCGAAGTAAATTGAACCACGGCGAATAATCATAGCATCACCCAGTTCCAATCATACCGCTGAGGCATCAACTGCGAGGGTCCGCAGGGTTGCAGGAGCCTACGCAGCCCTAACAGTGCTAAGCGTCATCTGGGGCCTCGCATTCGTGGCGATCAAACAAGCCACCTTTGAGCTGTCGCCGGTGAACCTCGCTCTGCTGCGATGGTTCGTTGCGGGCGCGTGTTTTCTCGTTCTAATCCCTGTCATAGGTAAACCGAAGACCAGGCTCGAGAGGGGGGACCTTCCGCGACTGCTTGTGATCGCTTTCGCGAACGTTGTCGGTTACCATCTCGCGCTGTACTACGCGGAAACGACCGTTTCGGCCGGCCTAGCGGGTCTCCTCATATCCTTCGCACCGGTCTTCGTAGTGATCCTCTCCGCACTGCTCCTGCACGAACGTGCCGGAGCCAAGGTCGTGTTTGCACTCTTCCTCGCCGTTGTCGGGACTCTCGTCCTCTCGGTCGGCCAGGTGAGCCTCTCCGACCTGTCTTCTTTCATCGGACCGGCCGAGGTCGTCCTCAGCGCCTTGTTCTATGCTATGTTCACTGTCCTCGCCAAGCCTCTCGTTCACAAGTATGGAGCACCCCCGATAACAATCTGGGCAGGGTTGCTAGGGACTGTGATGCTCGTTCCTCTGCTCTCCACGAGTTTTGTATCTCAGGTGGGTGTGCTTTCGTTCTACGGATGGATTTCCGTCCTCTACCTCTCTATTCTTAGTACTGTCCTTGGGTACCTGATTTACTACACACTAGTCAGCAGAGGAGCGGTCTCAAGGCTCTCAGTACAACTGTATCTGGCCCCAATCGTCAGCGTGGTCGGCGGAGTCTTGCTCCTGAACGAAGGTGTAACCATATTCACAGTCGCAGGTGGGGCGCTGCTCCTGCTGGCCGTGGCCTTGGTCACCAATGTCCGCAAGGCATGAAGCGGTTTATTGCCGTTTTTCGATCTCGAACCTAGTTAGGTCGCCCACGCTGGCTCCAGGAAGCGCCACGGTGCCGCTGAGCTGCAGTGGTCCCACGAATGGCGTCAACACCGCGACGGACAACCCTATCAGTTTTCTCCCAGAATATCCTGGTGCTGTAACTACAGCGACCATGCCCATGACCATGTCGCGGAATTGGGGTAGTGGTACGACTTCTTACGTTTCCGTTACTCAAACAAGCTAGTTCCAAACTAACCTACGGCAAATCGCCGCAGCTTGGGAATACTTTCAGGCTACTCTGTCCTGGACCGATGCTCCTCGCACCTACTGCTAATATTCCTGCGGGCATTGAACCAAATGCGCATGACGCTTATCTCAATCCAACCTCCGTCGACACTGCCGGATTCAGATGGAAACGGGATTTCAATCAGAGAGACCAGGTGCACCACCCTCCTCCACCGGCTGGAGTTCGGATCGTCAACCGGGTACACGGCCAACCTGTACAAGGGATGCATCCATGGGTGCGCGTACTGCTACGCCCCTTCACTGACCCACGACGAGAGAAAGTGGGGGAGATACGTCGATGTGAAGGTCAATGCCCCCGAAGTCCTCGAAAGGGAACTTAGAGGAATAAGGAAAGACCAGGTGTTCCTCTCGAGCGCGTCAGACCCCTATCAGCCGGTCGAGGCGAAGTATGGTATCACCCGACGGTGCCTCGAATCACTCCTTAGGAACGGCTTTCCGGTCTCCATCCTGACAAGGTCACCGCTGGTCCTCAGGGATCTGGAGTTGCTCAGGAAGTTCGACTGGGTCAAGGTAGGGATGTCAATAACGACCGTCCCGGTCAGGCAGTTTGAACCGGGAGTCCCTCCGCTTGAGAGGAGAATAGTCACCCTGAGGAAGTTGGCCGAAGCGGGGATACGGACCTGGGTCTCGCTGGCGCCGGTGATCCCCGGGATCATGATGGTCGACCTCGACCAGCTCTTCGAAGACCTGAGCGACGCAGGCGTTTCGTCTGTCTCGTTCGGCATCCTGAGGTTCACCGGGTATGAGGAATCGAAGAAGATGTTCGAAGAAGCCGCGCGGATGAGCACAGCCGAGGCACTCGTCGGGCGAGACGACGTTGTAGCGAGGCTGTCAGACTTAGTGAAGCGATACGGGCTGGAATCTACCGACGGCTCAACTGAGTGGAAGCCGAAAAGAAACGATTTTCCATCTCTCGACACTTTCTGCAATTAGCCGGATGAACTCAAGATATCTCAGGGAAAAGGAACAAATGCAAAACCCGATTTCTGATACATATCTGTGCTTGATACTAGTCAAATACAACCCGTTGAAGAGAAGACGGGAACTTGGAAACACCTAAGGACCTGAAGAGCATCTTGGGGCCGAACGAGCAGATTCAGCTCTTCATCAAGGAGAAAATCTATCACCCCCGGATTAATGTCGATTCCATAGTCATTACCAACGAGAGGATAATCCTTAGGCACCCCCACGCCCTCGGCATGAAAAAAGACTATACTGACTACAGTTACCAAGACGTTGCGAACGTGGTCCTGAAAAAGGGAATCCTACGCTCTGCTCTCACGTGCACCTTGAGGTTCAAAGGCGAGCCTCTCCTGCTTGACGACCTGCCCAACTCCGATGCTCAGAAAGCCTACGGAACCATCAGAGAGAATCTCGTCAGGTATCAGACACCATTCACCGCTACGGCTCCAAGGCCCACCCCAACTTGGCAGCCTGCCCCCTCGCCCGGATTTTCGGCATTATCATGTAGGAAATGTGGTTCGGCGCTGGTCCCGGGCCATAAGTTCTGCGGGAATTGCGGACAGCCAATCTAATTTCTACGGCACGTCTTGTGAGACCTTGTAGGTCCTGCTGTCAGGCCTTACGGCTCTTCCGACCCAGTACGAGATCAGGGGAAGGTACCAGGCGTACGTCCGCAAAGGGATCCCAAACCATGTCAGCTGCCAGAAGATTGGCAAGACGGTGATGGCCATGATTATGCCCAGGACGAACATCCTGTTCCTCCCGTTCCGAAAGAGCGCTGCAAACTCCGGGGCGACCAACCTCTTCTCTTCTTTGCTAATGACATGAGCGAAGGTCGCAAGGATGAACAGGATTCCGGCAAGGTCGGCTGCGAAAAGGGTCGAAAAATAATCCCTGATGGCCGAGGATTCAGAGGCGCTCAGTGATGTGTTGACTAGTTCGACTCCGTTGAGGAGATACGGGACCAGAGCGACAAGTAGAAGCAGCACGACGTTCAGGAAGGTGACCGCCCTCGTCTCGACCGGGAGGACCGACATGTCCGTCGTGTAGATTATCCACGCAGTGATGATGATTAGGAATGTAAAGCCGAAGGCAGCGATGTGGCCGTTAATCTCGCCGGACGAGGCAGGGGAATTTCCAATGAGAACAAGGGAGCCAATCCCAAGCGACACGCCGAAAATCAGGTCTGCTAACGTCTCTATCCTGGGCCTCGGTCTCCTTTCCACTTGCTGCATTCTTCTTTGGTGGCCTCTGAGGCAACAAGCTATTTAGCCATCTCATCACAATCGGCTGACTGTTCTACCATGCCCATGATCGATGTCTACGCAGCGGCGGACCTTTTCCCAGCAGGCGCCGACGGTCAGCTGGGCCATGAGCTCACCATGGCGGTCCTCCGCGCCGAGGGCGTGGCAAACCCTGGTCCCTTCCACCTGAACAATACGGCCGCGTATATCCACCGAATGGACCCGCATGCAGTTCACACAGCGGCCAGAGACTCTGCTCGCACGGTGCGCGTTCAGGTCATAACGCCCCCAGGAGCATTGAATCGCGAGGGCCAGAGGCAACTCGTCAAAGAGGTCACCGAAATCGTCGCCAGGATTTCCGGCGACCCGACTCAAGTCAGCCGGACCTGGGTTCTGCTAACTGAAGCAGCCGAAGGCGGCTGGGGCCTATCAGGAACCGCCTTTGGTCGTCAGGAGTTCGCTGATCTCCGCGCCAAAGCAACCGAGGCGGCAGCGAGCGGAAAGTAGGCTGCGTTGTTCATTGGGCACTTCGCCATAGCCTTCCTTCTAGTCGTCCTATTCCCCCACGTCCCTGTCTGGGTACCACTTGTCGCTGTAAGTTTTCCTGACCTGCTATGGGCGATTCTCATCTGGGCCAAGAAAGAGGTGGTGGTCGTCGAAAAGAACAACTCGCTGCAGAGCTCGATAGTCTTCAAGAAGTTCCCATACTCTCATTCCCTGTTGCTTACCGGCCTCATTTCTTTGGTGGTAGGCGCAGTGCTGGCTGCAGGGCTTCAGAATCTAACGGTGCTCACTGTCTTCGTCGCAGGTTCAGCTTCGCATTGGCTACTAGATACAGTGGTCCACCTGCGCGACCTCCCTGTCCTTGGCTTCAACGGAGACAGAAGGGTTGGACTTGGACTCTGGAAGAAGGGAGCGATAGCTTTCTTTGTAGAACTTTTCGTTTTTGTTGCGTTTGCAGTCTTCTTTGTGGGGTCGTCCTCGCTTCTGGCCGTCTTGACCGTTGGCTTCGTTTTCCATGTCACTAACGCCAATTCATTCTTCGGATTCCGGCGAACGAATCCTTTTGGGTCGCCGACCCTTTACGCTGGGGCAGCTCTGGTGGGATTTGTTGCCGTGAGTGCCATATACTCCTTTGTACTGTAGCCTTTTGCCAAGTCCGCCGGTAGTGACTTAGCTACTCTTTCTTCTCTTTGGACCCGATTTCAACCAACTGGAACTGACCCTGGTATCTCTTCCCATTGATTTCCAGCTTCTGGGTGGCCCAGAAGCCGACCGAGCCTGTGCTGAATTTCTTCTCGGGGAGTCCAACGTCTGCGATCTTCTGAGAGCCTTCGTAGATTTCGATTCGAGGCATTTGCCTGCCGGACCCTCAGGGATAGTTAAGGCTGTTTGGCCAACCTTGCGCAAATGCGGGGATGATTCATTCGCCATTAGACGCCCCAAGCGACTTAGAATCTAGACCCAAGGCCGGTGGGAGGTCAATCCTCAATGATGACGATCCGGGTTCAGTCTCGATGAGCGCAATTCTTCGGCAAGCTTTTCCTACTCACTATTGTCGATTGTAATGTTGCGGGTCCTGAACAACATTCAGCGAATTGCCATCAGGATCAAGGAAATCCGCTGACCACCCTCCCCAAGGCTGTTGCTTTGGTAAGTTCGGGAAGCGAGTCCCTCCCTTGCTCAGGCTCGCATGGAGGGCTTGAATGTCGTCGGTATCAAGCGTGATACCTGTGATTATCGGGTAACCCCTCGGAATTCCTTCTTTCCATTCGTAGAGTCCAATCTTGCAAAGCGGTTCGTCGGGGCCCAGTTCCATCCAATTGAACATTCGGCCATCGAGCTGTACCTTCAGTCCCAACTGGTCTCTGTAGAACGCAAGAGACTTGTCGAAGTTCGAAACGGGTATCGACACAGTCCAAATGCGTTTGGCAAAGGGCTTCATGCAAGAGGTTGTGCATGCCACGGTATTTATTCCAACAAGTGTCAGAACGGATACTTCCCCGAAGGCTAAATATCGCAATGACCTCTGGTCGGATCATGCAGGGAGTCGACTCGCGTATGCTCCCCTTCAGAAAGTCGCTCAAGCCCATGGTGGTCTATCTTGGGTGTCCGGTCAGGTCAAGCTTGGATGTTCTCGGCAAGAAGTGGACAATGCTCATCCTATACACGATGGGATTCATGAACGTCAACCGCTTCAACCAAATGCGCACCTACATACCTGAAGTGACTCCGAGCGTTCTAGCAAAACGCTTGAAGCAGCTCGAAAGGGCGGGCTACGTTAAGAGAATCTCTCGGAATTCAAGACGCCGACCGATTTGGGCTTTGACCGAGAAAGGAAAGGACACCGTTCCCATCATCGCGCGTTTGATTGCTCATTCCTCCAAATGGAGGGCTGATGAACTGTTTGAAGACCGAGTCCCCAAAGAGATTTGGCAGATTTTCCCAAAGCAAACAATAGGGGGAGATTTCGAAATAAGGGTTACTTGAAACTAAATGAATTCAGATGACCCACTCCTCCCTTTCCACATCTCTTCTTTCAAAGCTTAGTTTAGAGGTACGGTACGGAATTCCTCCGTAAAGTGTCGTCTCCCCTTCCTCACGGTACAGAGAGTTGACAACCCTTCCTAGGGAATCTCCTTTCATTATGCCGCTCCCGCTGTCACCACCAACTACGATCAGGTTCTTTTCCCTGAACACGAACGGTAGGTTGTCAATTGTATTGTACGAATAGAGCCCCGCCCACATTGCCTTTACCCGCGAGTCCTTGAACTCCGGGAAGTAGGAAACCAGAATCGGATAGACACTTCTTTCGTAATATTTTCTTTCTGCTGTATATCTGTCAAGGTCATGTTCCGGTAGGTCGATGAATGGACGGTTCACTTCGTCCTCGCAGGCGACCCAGAATGCGTTCTCCTCGCTCACAGGCTTGAAGTGCACCCCTGACTTTGGCAAAATGACGAGTGGCAAGAGGCCTTGGGGGTTGAAGCCGTCCGAGCGGAGCAGTCCCTCAAGCTTTCTTCCCTCCGCCTGAATGCTGAATAGCTGTCTTTTCTTCGACTTCGCGTGGCACTCGATCCCAATTGGCTCAAGCAGTTCGTTTTCCCACGCACCTCCCGCGAGCACAATTGTTTCAGCGCGGATTATTCCATCAATCGCACCGCGGGCAGAGACTCCCTCGACCTTGAAGTCCTGCCAGACAAGGGGTTCGCCTTCGATGCCCAGCCGCTTCGAAGGCCCGACGACCAGGGCCCTTGCTTCGGTGTTGAAGGCGAATTCGCCTCCAGCCTTGATGAATTCTCCAGCGTAGAACCTCACGAGCTTGTCAGGGTCGAGCCGGCCGCACTTGGGTCCGAAGACGCCGCCATCGACTGAAGGGAGTTCCATCAAAGCAGCTTCGCTGCTCGAACCAAACTCGGTTACCATGCTCGGGAGGAGTCGTCTGAGGTCATCCTTCCCATGTCTTGTGATTTCTACTCCGTTCTTCTCCATCCCCTCGAGGAAAGGCTCGCTTCTGGAGAGCTGCTTCTCGTTCATCAGCCATTCGTAGCCAATCTTCTGGAGGCCTATGTCGACCTTCAGCTCTTCTTGCACGTGGGTGTAGAAATCTATGGAACTATTCGATAGAATCTGGTTGTCTGAAGAGGAGAAAGTATTCCTGAACATCGCGTTGCTTCTCCCCGTATTGCCCTGGCCGGCCGCGCCGTATCTTTCAACCACTAGGACTTTGATGCCGGGGTTGTTCTTCTTCAGGTGGTAAGCCGACGCCACCCCCATTATTCCAGCTCCGACGATGACTATGTCGTACTGGGCTGGCAAGACTCTTGATTTCTCTAGTCTGATTTCTTAATCTTTCTTGCGGCGGCGGGTCGTTTTGCCCACGGAGTGCAATTCAACATGGAATTTCCTCACTCTTTCCTTCCCTTCCTGCACGCTGGCTAAGATCGCACCATATCGCTTGTTGTTCCCACTCTTAGCGTACTTCTCTGCAGCCTCCTCCCCATCCCAAAGGGAGACAACGACAAACTCGTCATTCTTTCCTACTGCGCGAAGGAGGTACATCCTTCTAATGCCTTCCAGTTCGACGCCTGTGGGAGCCACTCGATCCCTAAATGTCCTGACGAATTCATCTCCTTTTCCCGGCTTGGCTTTCATCGTGATAATCCTGGCGTACCTTGTCTTGTCCACCAATGTCGTTGCCCGAGTCCGCGGCAGGATTCTTATTAATACCATAAGGCGCAGAGCGTGCTTGTAACTTGCCAGTCAGGGTAGCCATTGATGTAGGTGGCACCTTTACTGACCTGTGCGCCCTCAATGAGGCCACCGGTGAGTACGCATTCGTGAAGGACTCCACCACACCCGAGAACTACGCGGCCGGGGTCATCAACGTCGTACGAAAGAGCGGAATACCGGGGGGTGAAATGAACAGGTTCATCGGGACGGGTTCCACCATGGTGATAAACGCGTTGACGGAAAGAAAGGGCGCGAAGACAATCCTAGTCACAACCAAGGGATTCCGGGACGTCCTCGAGATAGGAAGGTCGAACAGGACCGACATTTACAACTTCAGATACGAAAAACCAAAACCGTTTGTCCCCAGGCGTTTCAGATACGAGGTCGACGAGCGAACGAGCTACAAAGGAGAGGAGATGCGGCCTTTGATCAAGGACGACGTGTTGAAGGTTGCGGAAGCTTGCAACCGAAACAAAGCCGAAGCGATAGCAATTGCATTCTACAACGCCTACGCCAACCCGAAGCACGAGCTGGAGTGCTATGAGATTCTCAAGAACAAGGTCAAGACGCCGTACATCTCCATGTCTCACGAACTCTCTAGAGAGTGGCGGGAGTACGAACGGGTGAACACCACCGTTCTGAATGCTTTCGTCCAGCCCAAGGTTCACCAGTACCTCACCACACTCGAACTCGAACTCAGGAGGCTGGGGGCAAAAATAGGAGCTCACGTGATGCAGAGCAACGGCGGGGTAGCTACTTTCGAGCAGGGAAGGAAGACCCCGATCTACCAGGTCGAGTCAGGCCCGATTGGCGGGGTCATAGGGGCGCAGGCCATTGGCAAGGCAATCGGGGCTGACGTAATCACGCTTGACGTCGGCGGGACAACGGCCAAGACCTCGCTGATCGATTCCGGCAGGATGAAGATAAACACCGAATACTTCATCGGCAGAAACCAGTTCTTCTCCGGCTACCCGGTGAAGGCCCCTGTCGTGGACATCGTCGAGATCGGCGCAGGCGGGGGGAGCATCGCATGGGTCGACGAGCTTGGTTCGTTGAAGGTAGGGCCTCAGAGCGCAGGCGCAGACCCTGGTCCTGCATGCCAAAACAAGGGGGGCACAGACCCGACACTCACCGACGCCTTCGTCCTGACGGGTGTGATAGACCCGAACTACTTCCTTGGAGGCGAAATCAAACTGAGGCCTGAGCTTGCGGAGAAGGCCTACCGCGAGGTTGGCGGAAAGATGCACATGAAAGCGATCGACGCGGCGATCGGCGCCATCGAAATTGCGACTGCCAACATGGTGAACGCGATTAAGCTGGTGTCTGTGCGCAGGGGCTACGACCCGAGAGACTTCGCGATGGTGGCCTTCGGCGGAGGGGGCCCCATGTTCGCTGTTGCACTCGCTCAAGAGCTCGGCATCAAAAAAGTCGTGGTCCCAAAGGTTCCAGGCGTCTTTTCAGCCTGGGGGATGCTCATGACAGACCTCCGGCATGACTACATTCGCACTAAGGTCGTGGGCCTGGAGTCGAGCAATCTCGGTGAGCTTCAAGGGACACTCGATGAGATGAAGAAGGAAGGCACAAAGCAGCTCGAGTCCGAAGGAATCAAAGCAAGTGAGATGAGGTACGAGGGATTCTTCGACATACGCTACCTGGGGCAAGAGCACACAATTCCCACACCAGTCCCAATGGGCGTGAAATCGGCCGATTCACTCGCCCTAATTCGCCGGCGCTTCCACGACCTCCATTTCAAGGCCTACACGTTCAACCTGAATGACCCTACCGAGGTCGTGAATATTCGCGTGGTTGCCTTCGGGAAGGTGAAGAAGCAGCCTCTCAGGCCCAGTAGGGCGCCGAGGAGGGCCAGGGCGAAACAGTCCAGGATGAGGTCAGTGTACCTTGACGAATCAGGGTTTAAACGCGTCCCTGTCTATTCCAGAGATTCGATCCCGGTGGGAGCGAAGATACAAGGGCCGGCCATCATCGAAGAGCCGACGGCCACGACAATACTCAAGAAAGGAAACCTCATGACCATCGACAGGTACGGGAACCTCGTGGTGGAGGTCTAGCAAAATGGCCAAGCTATCGGACTTCACGCTGGACATCATCGAAAGTAGCCTGATCGCATCGGCGGAAGAGACGTTCTCCGCCTTTGGGAGGGCAAGCAAGAGCCCTGTCATCTACGAAGTCCTCGATTACGCGGCCGGTCTCACAGACGCCGACGGCCTACTCATAGCGCAGGCGAACGGCGTCCCCGGCTTTCTCGGAACTCTTGACATGGCAGTGCAAGACTGCATCAAGAAATTTGGCAAAGACGGATTCTCACCCGGGGACATATGCATCGTCAACATCCCCTATACCAGCGGCACGCACCTCAACGACGTGAACCTCATCATGCCCGTTTTCGTCCAAGGCCGAATCGTCGCTTACTCCGCAATCAAGGGGCACTGGAGCGAGGTGGGCGGCATGCACTTCGGGAGCTGGACTTCGGACTCCACGGAGATTTACCAAGAGGGACTCATCTTCCCTCCCATCAAACTGTTCGAGAAAGGCAAAGTGAACCAGGCCATGGTAGACATGATCAGGGCGAACGTCAGGACACCCGATATGACCCTCGGAGACATGGAAGCGCACGCGGCGTCTCTAAGGGTCGGGGCGAAGAGGATTGAGGACATGTGCAAGAAGTACGGCGTCAACACCATCCTCGAAGCGATGGACAGGATCCAGAAGAAAGGGGAGAAGCTCACTAAGCTCAGGTTGAAGGAGCTCCCGCATGGAACGTTCGAAGTCGAAGACACTGTCGACGACGACGGGATCACAGACATCCCTGTCCCTGTCAGGGCGAGGATCACAATATCCGACGACGAATTCATCGTCGACCTCAGAGGGTCGGGGAAACAGGCCAGGGGTTCGATCAACTGCCCCTGGTGCGCCACGGTCTCGGCCGCAAGGGCAATCTTCAAAGCCGTCACAGACACTCACGGCCCCGTAAGCGACGGCAACTTCAGGGCGCTCAAGGTACTCGCCGACCCGGGCACTATTTTCAACCCGATTCCACCCGCTCCGACCTCCACCTATTGGGAATCGATGGCTTTCATCACTGACCTCGTGTGGCATGCCTTGGCGCCCATGATCCCTGACAAGTTGTCGGCTGGGCATTTCCTCAGCGTCTGCGCAACAATAGTCGGGGGGATGGACGATAGGACTAAGCAACCTTTCGCCATTGTCGAGCCGCAGCCCGGAGGGTGGGGAGGCGCGCTGGGGAAAGACGGCGAAAGCGGGCTTGTATGCTCGGGGGATGGGGAGACATACATCATGTCCAACGAAGTAATGGAGGTCCGATACCCGATAGTAGTTGAGCAGTACTCGTTGAACATCGGCGATGGTTCGGGGAAGGGCAAGTTCCGAGGTGGCTTCGGAATCATGAAAGACTACAGGATAAACAACTCCAACGCGAGTTTCACTTCGTCTATGGGACGCTCGCTCTATCCGTGCTGGGGGATGAACGGAGGGGGGAAGGGGACGCCAAATTACTTCATACTTGAGAAGGCGAATCAAGCCCCCCGGAGACTCCGGAAGGTGGCAGCCGAGTCGCTGCAGGCGCACGACCTCATTAGGCTCAGGACCGGAGGCGGGGGCGGCTTCGGGGACCCGCTTGAGAGGGACCCTGAGAGGGTCCTCAATGATGTAGTCGACGGATATGTCACCGTAGAACAGGCAAAGAACGAGTACGGCGTAGCCATTGACGAAATCCAGATGAAAGTTAATCTCGGAGCAACCAAGAGTCTCCGGAATAGCTTTCTCAGCTCGCCAAAATAGCCCGCGGCCAGTCGTATCGCTTCATCGAGGCCCCCGATAACCCCTAAATAATCCTCGGGGCTTCAAGCGCGACACAGATGAAAATACTGGGCCTACATGAAAGAACTGCAATAGGCAGAATGACAGCAGTAGTTGTCATCATCGTCCTTCTAGCGGTCGTAGGAGTCTCAGCATACTATCTTTCAACCACCAGCACTCCTCCCGCCCACACCACATCATCGACGACAGGAGCGTTGGCCTCTGGCACTCTGAGCATAACGTTCGCAAACGTCCCCAAGGCTGACCCAGCCGTGGGTTCGGACGAAGCTGGCTCGGCAGCGCTTGCCAACGTGTACGACACCCTGGTCTTTCCAACGTCAGCGGGAACCCTTCAGCATGACTTGGCGACAAACTGGCAGGTTTCCAGCGACGGTCTGACCTACACATTCACAATCAGGCAAGGCGTGAAGTTCCACAACGGGGATACGCTGAGTGCGAGCGACGTAGCGTTCTCGATGAACAGGCTGACAACAATCGGACAAGGATACTCGTATCTTTTCGCGCCCTACATTGCCAGCATCACCGCCTCCGATAGCTCGACAGTGGTCATCAAGCTGAAACAGTCGTTCGGCCCGTTCCTTACGGCACTGGTGCGACTGTACGTCCTCGACCAAAAGCAGGTGGAAGCCAACGAAGTCGCTACTGGAACACAATATGGGAGCAACAAGGACTACGGGTCGGCATGGTTGCTCACGCACGACGCCGGTTCGGGTCCTTATTCGATTTCAGCAGCCAACCTGGAGTCTTCGATGACCTTCTCGGCGTTCACCGGCTACTGGAATGGTACCCAGCCGAATCAGCCAAGCACTGTTCAAATGTTGGGGAGCACATCCTCAACACAGGCCCTCTTCAGCAGCCATCAGATTCAGATAACTGACCAGTGGCAGCCGTATTCCACCATTATTGCACTCGCCCAGGGCAATGGAGCCAAACTGGCCACCATCCCGACAGTCAATGAGATGTACCTGATGCTCAACACAAAGGCGGCCCCCACGGACGACGTCTACGTCAGGCAGGCAATGTCTCAGGCTCTCAACTACTCGGCCATCGTCAACAACATCTTCCAAGGGTCCAAGCCCTCGGCAGGTCCTGTCCCAACCTCTTTGCCAGGCCATAACTCGAACATCCCAGCTTCAGCGCAGAACATTGCGCTAGCCAAACAGACCATAGCCAAATCGAAGTACGCCGGCCACCTGGGAGACTACCCAGTGAAGTACTTCTGGGTCTCCGAGGTCCCCGCAGAGCAGAAGCTGGCACTCCAATTCGCTTCGGACATGCAGCAGATCGGGATAACCGTCCAAGTACTCCAACAACCATGGTTGACAGTGGTAGCAGACCTGGCCAAGCAAGCAAGTGCCCCCAACGTAGTTTCGATTGAGGACGGCGCGAGCTACTTCGAGGCTGGCTCGGTCCTTCAGTCAAGGTACACCTCGGCGTCGGTTGGGACTTGGGAGCAGAACGAATGGCTCCAGAACTCGACCCTTGACCATCTCGTCTCCAGCGCTTTGTCCACCCTAGACCAGACCGCTCGCTTCCAGGCCTACGCCGGTGTCCAAACACAAATCTACAACCAATATCCGACCATCTACGCCTTCGATGTCTATGAGGCAAGGGCCTACTATCCAACCGTCGTCAACTGGTATGCAGCCAACGGTCACCCGATCCCCTTGTTGGGGTATGACTTCTACTTCAGGGACTTCCAGTTCTTCCCATCGCAGCTTTCCGCACTGGGCTAACGACCTAGTGCGGCCCTATTTTTGTTCGATCGCGTGGTGAGGCCAAGATTATCCCGCGCTGACGGGAGGATGGCGGCCTAGGACGAACATCCGCGGAAGCTCGTGGTCCTTCATCCTGAAGAGGATTGGTTACTCTGCGATTTCTCTGGCGGGCCTTTCAATACTGATTTTCGTAATAGCCAGAGTCCTCCCGGGCGACCCCGCAAGGCTTGCGCTGGGGCCCCGCGTTCCGCAAGCGGTGGTGGACGCGCTACGGGCCCAGATGCATCTGAACGACCCGATTTTCGTCCAATACTTCTACTGGGTCCAAGGGATATTCACTGGAGACTGGGGCATTGCCCTCTTCACGCAGCGAAACGTTCTGCTTGATGTGCAGGAGTTCCTGCCCTCCACGGTAGAACTGATTGCGGTTGCAGCCATAATCGATCTGCTGATTGCTGTGCCGCTCGGCCTCGTAGCAGGAAGATACGCCAACTCTGCGGTCGACAACGGCGTGAGAATCCTGTCGTACATTGGCATAGCTATCCCATCCTTTGTCGTCGCCGTGCTGCTTCAAATCTCCCTGGGGTACGGAACGCACCTATTCCCCATCATTGGGAGGCTGAGCCAAACCACTGCTCCTCCACCGACCATCACGGGACTTTACACGATCGACTCACTGCTCACCGGGAACTTCGGGGCCTTCGGAGATGCGCTCTGGCATCTGGTTCTGCCCGCCTTCGCCCTTGCTCTCGGCCCGATTGCGCAGGAAGCAAGGATAATGCGCTCGGCAGTGGTAGAAAACCTCCACAGCGACTACACCCTCTCGGAAATCTCCCACGGCCTTCCGGAGAGGACCATCGCCCTGAAGTATCTAATGAAGCCGTCGCTCATTCCTACCATCACCATCTACGCACTCGACATTTCGGCACAGATAGGGAACGCATTCCTCATAGAGCTGATTTTCAACTGGCCAGGGTTTTCGAGATACGGCCTCAATGCGATGCTGAGCAAGGACCTGAACGCGATCGTGGCCGTGGTCCTTGTGGCCGGAATCATGTTCGCTGTAGCCAACATCCTCGTTGACTTGGTCGTTGGGTACCTTGACCCACGGATTAGGCTGCGAGGGAGAAGCGGTGAATAACCTGAAGTCGGGGAGGAGTCTCTCTGAAAGGTACGGGAGATACTGGTACAAGTTCAGACGAAACAAGCTGTCTATCATTGGACTGGCCGCAATCATCGCGGTCATCTTCATCGCGCTCTTCGCGCCATGGTTATCTCCCTATCCTAGCAACGCAGGTCTGTTCGTCAACTTCGCGGCTGCGGGCCAAGCCCCCTCTGGAACTCACGTATTCGGCACGGAGGAGATTGGGCGTGACATATTCAGTCGCATCATGTTCGGGTTCCAATACTCCCTGATGCTGATGGTCGTAGTTCTCTCAATCAGCGTGGCGCCAGGAGTCATCCTGGGTCTGATTGCGGGGTACTACAATGGGAGGGGGATCAGCGTCGTGATAATGAGGCTCGCCGACGTCTTCGTGGCGGTTCCGCCTCTGCTTCTCGCGCTGTCAGTGGCTTCGGTGCTCACCCCGAGTGCTGTCAACGCGATGCTGGCGGTCTCTCTGGCCTGGTGGCCCTGGTACACCAGGCTGGTCTACAGTTCTTCGTCATCGATCAGGAACGAGGACTACGTTCGTGCAGCCGAGTTGGTGGGGGCCAGCAGATGGCACATAATGTTCAAAGAAATACTTCCGAACTCACTGGGCTCAATCCTAACGAAAGTAACATTGGACTGCGGCTGGGTCATCCTGATAGGTGCCTCACTCAGCTACGTCGGGCTGGGAGCGCAAGCTCCGACACCTGACCTCGGCACGATGATCGCCGAAGGAGCGGCATATCTGCCAGCACAATGGTGGATAAGCATCTTCCCTGCGTTCGCCATAGTCGTAGTAATCTTGGGTTTCAATCTCCTTGGGGACGGAATCAACGACATGTTCTCGTCAGGAATCTCGTGAGTGTCTAGGTGCCCCTCCTTGAAGTGAAGGACCTGAGGGTCAACTACCGCGTCTACGAAGGAACGCTCAAGGTACTCAATGGAGTCAACATCTCTCTCGAAAAGGGGGAGAAGGTCGGAATCATTGGAGAATCTGCCTGCGGGAAGACAACTACAGTCAAGTCTGTAATGAGGCTCCTCGCAAGCAACGCGAAGATAGCGGGAGGGGAGGTGAGGTACGCCGGCGAGGACGTCCTCACAATGGCGAAAGGGAGACTCAGGGACTTGAGACGGAAGAAGATGTCAATGATCTTTCAGGACCCATCCGCCGCGCTTAACCCCGTCTTCACAATCAGACAGCAGCTCTACGACATCATCAAGTTCTCGGCAGACACACGCTTGTCGAAGGAGGAGACGCACGAAGGAGCCCTGAAGTATCTGAAGGAAGCCGCGCTCCCGGAACCTGAAAGGATTCTCGACAGCTACCCGTTTCAGTTGAGCGGAGGAATGAAACAGCGCGTCAGCATCGCAATGGCCCTCGTCTCGGCGAACGAGTTACTGATCGCTGACGAACCCGGGACCTCACTCGACGTCACCATCGAAGACCAAATCATGAGGCTTCTCAAGAAAATCGTGGAGGAGAAGGAGATCTCGGTCATACTCATCACCCACGCCCTCGGGACGGTCAAGAACTTCGTGGACAGGATCTATGTGATGTATGCGGGGACGATAGTCGAAGAAGGGCCTACCAAAGAGGTATTCAACAACCCGCAGCATCCCTACACCCAGATGCTGATCAAGGCGGTGCCGAAACTCACCGGCGGTGGAGTGCCTGAGGGCATACTTGGCCAAGTGCCCAGCTATCTTACTCCTCCTTCAGGCTGCAGGTTCGTCACCAGATGTCCCTACAGGATGGAGGTGTGCGACCAGGTCCCGCGAATGTATAAGGCCGGAACTGACCAGAAAGCCGCTTGTTTTCTATACGATGAAGGGCATCGTTCCAAATGAATTCGCCGATCATGACCGGAGAGGGCCTGAAGAAGTATTTCCCGGCGAAGGGCGGAGTCATAAAGGCAGTGGACGAGGTTGATTTTGAAATTCAGAAGGGCGAGGTCCTGGGGGTGGTGGGCGAATCTGGCTCGGGGAAGACGACCCTAGGCAACATGATAATGGGTGTATATCCACCGACTTCCGGGCAGATTATCTTCAACGGCAAGCCTCTTCCAAGCAGGGCAAAAGATAGGCCGGTCCAAATGAAGAGGGAGATTCAGATGGTCTTCCAGAACCCTGCGTCCTCTCTCAACCCGAAACGATCGGTCAAACAAGCGCTCGAAGTCCCACTCAAAGTCAACCGCGGGGGCCAGTCTGTGAGGCAGAGGGTGTACGAGCTTCTCGAGCTCGTGGAACTTCCAGTCGAGTACGCGGACCGGTACCCTGAGGAGCTCGGGGGAGGCGAGAAACAGCTGGTTGCCATCGCTAGGGCGCTTGCTACCAATCCGTCGCTCGTCGTTCTTGACGAACCGACTTCCGCTCTCGACGTCTCCATCCAGGCGAAGATTATCAACGTCCTCATGAGACTCAAGGACAAGCTTGGACTCACCTACGTGTTCATCACGCACAACCTCAGTCTGATGAGGAACGTATCTGACCGGGTGATGATAATGTACCTCGGCAAGGTCAGGGAAGTGGCCGCCACAGAGGAATTCTTTCGGAACCCATTGCATCCCTACACTCGAATGCTCCTTTCGTCCATCCCTGTCGTCACCGACGCGGAAGAAGCGGCGAAGCCCGAGAAGATTCAGAGCATGGGTGAAATCGCAGGGGCCCTGGACCTCCCCCCTGGTTGCAGCTTCAATCCACGATGCTCGCACGTCATGGATGTCTGCAAGACGGTCGATCCACCACTTCTCGAAGTCGCCCCCCAGCACTGGTGCGACTGCCATCTTTATCCAAAGGAATTCAAACCAACGCCAACGGCTTGACCCATGTCCGTCAGACCGCTCGGCTTGCGTTAGCCCTCGCAATCGGTTTCGTTTTGGTCTACTTGACGAATTCGGCGCCTTCGTACCTAGGGCCCCTTGAGCCGGTCATCATTCCGAATCAGACACTTTTCGTGGCTGTTTCTCTGATTCTAGTTTCGTTGTTCTGGCTCTGGAGATGTGGATACCTGCGTCGCATCCAGTCGAAGGGTAGAGTTGCGGCATTCGAACTTGTCATAGCCGCACTTCTTCTTGTGACTTTGACCGCGTATTTCGGGCTGGGCCTATCCCCATTCAATCTCTGTATCGGCGGTGGGGGCGGGTTCGCATGCTACCCTGACTTGCAAGGATTCCTGCGCGGTCTTCTCAATTTGATGTTCATCGTCTTGGCCGAGGAGTTTTTCTTCAGAGCGTATCTAATGAACGAGCTTGGCCAAATTCTTGGAGTCGGAACCGGCGTGGTCACTGTCTCAGCACTACTTTATTCACTGTTCCATCTTCCCGCTCTTCAGGTGGAAGGCTTCGGTGTTGTCTCTGCACTCGGATTCTTCCAAATCTTCATCGGCGCCGTCTCACTTAGCGCGTGCTACTGGTACACCGGGAGGAATCTGGTGGCGGTAATCCTTTTGCACGCTTATTGGGATGGAATCGGAGCGCTATTGTTAATCCCAAATGTCCAGCATTACGGGCCGATCCTATTGCTTCTCGGACAGCTTTCTCTTCCGGCAGCTGTCCTCGTGATTACTCATAGGCTTTGGACCCGACTTTCAGGGGGGGCGCATTGCCTCTATGCAAACGCCAGGTAAGGGTCCAGGTCCAACTTCTCAGCGAACCTCAATCCCATGAGGGGACTCAGTATTGAGCCTCGGACGTTTCGCCCTCCCGTCACAAGCAGGTCGTGACCGATGATTCCTCCTGTAATTCCGTCCCGGGGGAGTAGGGTGTCAGTACCTCTGACGAATGAATCCTTCTGGACGTCGTAGAAGTACGTCAGGTTGTAGAATGACGAGCCGCTAGCATAGCCATCCACGATTGGAACGATTCCGTCAATTACGCCTGGGTTCCTGATCATCCCGTATCTGGCCGGCCCCGGGAGCTTCGTGCTCAACTGTTTCCATGAATCGTTGTTGACATCGTAGGCGTAAATCGTGTTTCCGATTGGTTGGAATCGAAGGCTTCCACCGAAGGTATAGATGGTTCCGTGGAACAGAGCTGCTGTGAACCAAGCATTCCCCTGCGGCATGTCATGCTTCCGGACATAACTGTCGGTGTCAATTTGGTACGCCCAGGTATTGTTGGAGACGAGCAAATCATTCGAGGAGCCCATGATTAGAATCTGATTCCCTACGGGATCAGGAATCGCGACGTGTCCTTGGGAATTGTTGTATCCGCTTGGCATGTCCTTCAAGCGAATCCATGACTTCGAGTCCCCTTCGAGCTTGAAGACTCTAGGACCCGCACCGAGCCCGCCAAAGCAATAGAGGGACTTCCCCAATGCTGCGCACGCCAGGCCCCAAGCTCTGACCGGATACCTGGGTCCAACGCTCCAGGTCCCGTTTGTTGACGAAAATATTGAAACCGAATCCAATCTATCATTGGCCCCGTAACCATAACCGCCTACGACGTAGAGGTTGCCGTTGAAGATGTCCGAGCCCGCATCCGCCTGCCCCGAGTTGCGTTGACCCGCTATGGGGCTGTCTGCAATCCTGCCATAACGAGAGGCAAAAGAAGGTGCCCAAAGATAGATGAGCACCGAAGCCACAACCAGCGAGAGAAGGACCAGGCCAATCATGATGCGATTAGGCTTCTTCATTGGGGGAGAGGTCATGAAGCCCACGAACTCCGCGAGGGTCTCTTCCCGAGGAAGCGACTAGGACCCAACGACTGGGGCGTTCCGTTTGATTCTGGTGCTAATGATTCCCGACGCAAGGCCATGGAGGGGCGGAAGAAACCCTCCTCCAACCAGAAGTTGCACTATCGACAGCCCAATCATCCATAGACCACTGTTCTTCCTCTGAACGAATGCCACGGCTTTGAGCAGGATGAATAGCGAGACGATGATCGCCAGCACGCCAGTGTAGAAAAAGTTGGGGACGACCGTCATGGCAGGAAAACATGCGTTCCCCTGGCAAGGAGGACCGATCGCGTTGATGAGAATGCCGCTCGGGGTCGTGCTGCCCTGAAGCGTTTCGTTGTATCCGTGGAAGGTGCCTAGCAACCCGGCTGCGATTCCCAATATCGTGGCGGCGGCTCTTGTGGCGCTGACCAACTGAGGTCTGCTTCGGCCCCAGTGCCCCTCTCCTGTAATTATGCCTTCGTTCAGGGCACACGTTTGTTACGGCACCAGACGAGGCTTAACTTCCTTCAACGCTTCAAACCGGTGAAGAAGACCTCGTCGGCCTCGACCCTGAAACCCTCTACCTTGGACAAGGGGCGAAGAGCCTCAATGGCTTCTTTCCTGAAGACTTTCATTTCAGGAGATGGAATTTCTTCGACCTCGGAGCTCCAATCAAAGGAAATCCATTCGTCGACAAAGCTTCCGGCGTCCTTGTAATCGATGACACGCTGGGTGACCGTGGCCTCCGCCTCGCCGTAACCGATGCTCCTCAAGGTGTCCAAGGTTACCATGGGATCCCTGTACTTCTGGACCGCCTCTGACTGGAGAGCTGATGCCTCTCGAATTTCGCTCAATTTCTTGGTCGGGGTCGTCGTCTTGTAATCCTCGAAAATCCTGGTGATTACCTGGTATGCCAGCGGGTCGGAAGGCCCGCCGTGGTTGTATGTCAGCCGTCCCCCCGGCTTCAGCACCCTGCGACACTCGGTGAGTGTGGCCTCGTAGTCCATGCAGCAGCACAAAGAGTAATTCCCGACCACCGAATCGAACGAATCATCTGGAAGTTTGATTTCCTCCATCGGCATTTGTTTGAATTCGACGTTGCCAGAACCGTCGCCCTTCGCTTTGCGCATGGCTATCTGGAGCATCTCGGGCTGGGCGTCGATTCCGACCACACGGCCCTTCCGCCCCACTAGACGGCCGAGGCGTAGCGCCACCTCCCCGGTCCCTGTGCCTACGTCCAAGACTCTGGAGGCTTCGGCAATTCGAGCCCTTTGGACGAGTGAATCGTAGACTCCTTGCCAGAGTGGGACGATTGCCGATTCGAAGAGCCCTGCGTGTTTGCCAAAAAGCTCGCAGTTAACCAGGCAGGCTTTCTCCGGGTCCAACAAACGCCTTCTTTCGGACGCTCGTTCTTAAGCCTGACATCTCTGGTTCAACAATGTCTCATCTTGCTGTCTCAAAAGCAAGGAACGGAACGGACGGGACACGAGTCGTTCGCGTCGTTGGGACTATTAACCACCGGGGAGAAGATGGGATTGGGCGAAGATGGATTGATGCTTACGATGAGGTGGTTGGCAGTCGCCGCAGTAGGACTGATCATCGTGGCCGGGGCGGCCATATACCTGCCCTCTGCGCTTCAGCCCTCAACAACCAACGGCTCCTCGACTACTATCACTTCGACGACTTCCACCACTTGCACTACGACTGGTTCATTCTCCTATTCGCCGAACAATCAAGTCAAGATAGATGACGTGCGAGCGACTGTATACCAGGGCACGGGCAGCGAGAGGATCGTCACCTTCACCGTCCTCTTCGAGAATGTGGGCACCTCTCCGGTCTACGTCATAAGCGGCTGTGGAAGCGGACTTACCGCTACTTTACCGGCGAATTCTCCTGTGCTTCAGAAGGTCTCATCAGGACCTGTGTGCGCATGCGCAGAGTTCATTGCGCCGGTCAACCCAGGCCAGAACCACACTTCCGTGACGCCAGGGTGCTGGAGTGGCTACCACTTCAGGCTGGTCCAGCCTGGCACCGTGACCGTGAATTTCAATCTCTTCTGGGGGACGAACGGGCAAAACTTCCAGCAGTCCAACTCTACGACCATTTCTGCAACGTTCAGATTTAACTGACTACTCAGTGTACTGGTCCCAGGCTTCCTTTGTAGTCGTCCACTGCTCAAACCAGGATTCGAGTTCCTTCTTGGCCTCTGCTAGGGCCTCGGTGTTCATGCTTGTTTCTTGCTGAGCTAGCAAGGACACTTTCAGCAGGAGGAGCAGGACAATATGCACGCCTTGTGCGCTCAGGTGGATTGCTTCAATGGCCCTTCGTACATGCTCCGCGATCTCTGTTCCTACTTCGACTGTGACCGGTTCGTTACCTCTTCGGTTACTGAACCACCTGATACTCTTCTCAACACTCTTCAAGTCCGAGTAAAGCGACTGTTCGAATTTTGCCTGCTGGGCGAGTGCCCCCAAGCACGATTCTACGACTTCGGCGAGTTCCGCCTTGACCGTCGTTGTCATCTAGACAGCATCCCTTCGCTCTCGTGACGAGGTCGGACGCTTATTCTGCGTTATGTATTCCGCATTCATACCGGGACTCGGGGCCTCTTGACGACATCGCAATCACTTTTATTCGTGGGATTGGCCGAAGGAGACGCAGGCACATGAGGAAACTCGTCGTCCTCACTTTCGTGACACTTGATGGCGTGATGCAGGCGCCCGGAGGGCCTGAAGAAGACTCTTCTGGCGGATTCAAACATGGCGGGTGGTCCGCTCCGTATTGGGACGACTTCATGGGCAACGTTATGACGGAGCAGATGAAGTGGCCTTTCGACCTGCTCCTTGGGCGGAAAACCTACGAAATATTTGCGGACTATTGGCCGAAAGCAGAGGTACCAGGCGCGAAGGAATTGAACAGTGCCACCAAGTTCGTCGTTTCGACGACTTTGAGGAAGGCTGATTGGGCCAAATCCGTCCTCATTTCAGGTGATGTCGTCCAGGAGATCAGGAAGATTAAGGAACAAAGCGGCCCAGAACTTCAGGTCCACGGCAGCGGCAAGCGTCTGTTCGCCGAAGGAACCGTTCCCGCTGGATTCAAACTCATCGACTCCAGTACTTCGCTAAAAGGAGTCATTGTTGCGACGTATGGGCGCGCAGGAGAGGTGAAGACGGGGTCGTTCGCTGAAGGACCACCACAGCAATCAGACATTTGAAGTGGGGAAAGACCAGGCGAGAGTCTTCCGTTCAATAATCTACGAATGTGAGCGCTGCGGAACCAAACAAAGCTTGGAAGAATTATCCAGGTTTCCGGAGATTCGATGCAAAAACTGTGGCTTCAGGGCCCTGAAGAAAGTGGGGCCCACGGTTGCGAAGAGAATCAAGGCGGTCTAAGCGCCAAGCCGCGTGGCTATCTTTGCGCTGAAACCTTCTTGCGCAATTTCTTTGCCTCTGCCATCGTATTCTGGCGTACTTTCCGCGCTTTAGCTATGGCTTCTTTCCGTATTCTCCGTGCCTCTGCCACTCCGTCCTTGTAGGCCTTTCGCGCCGTATCCTTAGATTCTTTGAAGGCTTTCCGTGCCGCTTCCTTGGCCTCTTTCCTGGTTGTCATGTTTTGCCCCATGACATGGTCTCCTATTTATCATCCGCTGGACAAACAAACTCCAATCTGTCGAATTTGTCTTCGGGCCAAACGAATATGTAACACAGAGCAGAACCACGCATCCAGATGCCCGAGGCGCAGGCGATCACACGTGAGCTGACCATCGGTGAGGTGATTTCGAAGACTTTCGACCTTTACCGGCACGATTTCGTGAAGTATCTGGTGGTCTTCCTAATTGTAGAGGCTATCACCGGAACCCTCACCACCTTGCTAAGGAGTGCCGTCGTCCTCCCTACTCTTCCCGCAAACGCTACGCCTCAAGATACCCTGAACTGGTTGCCCGGGTTCTTCAGAGCCCTGTTTTACCTCGTCGCCCTGAGCATCATCATATCATTGGTGGTTGGTACCGTGGCTACCGCAAGCGCGATTAAGATGGCATCTCAAGAAATTGAGAAAGGACACGCAGACCTCGGAGCTTCGGTCCGTTTCACCATATCAAAATTGGTGTGGCTCTGGGGCTTGAGTATCATCGTTGGGGTGATTGTCGGGCTGGGAGTGATCGCCTTGCTCGTCCCAGGGATAATATTAGGAATAATGTTCTCCCTTGCGATTCCTGTGCTCCTAAACGAGAACAAAGGAATCGTAGAAAGCATGGGGCGAAGCCGCAAGCTCGTCGACCACAGGTGGCTGAAGTCGTTTGCTTTGTTCATCGTCTTTGGAATAATTTTGGTCATAGCGGGGTTCATAGCAGGTCTGATCAGTGCGCCCTTCGGCTTTGCCAGCAGCATCGTAAGCAGCATACTCTCGGCATTCTACACTCCCCTGGCCCCGATTGCCCTGACCATCTATTACTACTCGAACGTCGCTAGGATTAACCCTCCGCAGATGAGCCAAACTCCGATGGCCGCGGCCAGTGCGGTCCAGCCGGAGACAAAGTTCTGCCCTCGCTGTGGTACCCAAATGGCTTCCTGGGCTTCCGTCTGCCCCAAATGCGGAGCTCAACAATCGGCGTAGGGCCGGAGACGACTGGGCAAACTAATATCTGACCCTATACGCTGGTGACGACGAATGCGCGGATCCGGCTTTGACCTGCCCAAGACCGTCGACGTCGAGGAACTGACAATTCGAGAAGCCGACTGGGGAGAAATGCATGTGGGCCTGACAATATGCCACCAGACTCTGGATATCGCTCCTTTACTCAAAGGGCTACCAAATGACAAGTGCCAGTGCCCTCATTGGGGTATGGTCCTGAAAGGACGGAAACTGGTCAAGTATGTCGACCATGAAGAGGTCCTCAATGGGGGCGACGCTTACTACATGGCCCCCGGGCATTCTACCGTAACTGACGCTGGAACGGAATGGATTGAATTCAGCCCTATTGACGAACTCAAGAAGACCAACGAGGCCGTGCAGCGGAATCTGGCCGCAATGGATCAGAGAGAATAACAATCCCGGAAGACAAGGCCTCACGATCAGGCCTCCTATCGTCCAATGCTGACATTCTGATTAAGATTCCTAGGCTTAGTTTCTCAATAAGCATCCGCTCCCATGAGTTATCGTCAGGAAAATTGAGCGAGGGAAACGACAATTCGAGCTTCGGCATGACAATGCGCCGACGACTGGTGGAAGACTTCGCCTTAGCCTATTACAACGGTTCAATCAAGCCGAACTTCGCAGAGAAGAATCCAATGACCGGCCTGAACGCGGAATATCTGATGGACGCTCCCCAGTTTGAGAAGATCAAGAAATCCGAGATATGGGCGTCATCCAGCGCCGTCGGGACCGGGTATCAGCACAGGGTTACCTACAAAGACAAGAGGTTCTCCGACCTCGACAGCCTCTTGGAATCATACTCGGCAGGGGTGCAGACAGTAGAAAGCGACCAGTCGTCGGTCGAGGATAGGCTCTATCGGCTTATCTTGCAGATGATCAAGGAAGGGCGCCTCCCACCGAGCTTCAAGGTCCAGCCAGCAAAAGATTCGCGAATCGAAGGTCTCCTTTCGACCGTGGAGCATCTTACCCGGTCGATGGAAGATTTGGAGAAGAGATTGAAGACACTCGAAGAGGTGCAGATTGCCCGATCAGAACCTGTGCTCCCAAGCGAGCCGCAAGTCGCATCTTGAAGGAAGAACTCTAGCTGAAACTAGGCAGTCCCGTACGCCGTCCTCTTGACGGGCTTGCCGTGGTCCCCCTTGAACCGTTCCTCCGCCCAGATGTTCGCTCTCTCGTGGTAGCCGTAAATCTCCCAGTAACCGTCCTGATATCCGCCGACGAACTCGATTCTGTTCACCCATTTGGCGCTCTTCCATCCGTAGAGGTTGGGGAAGAAGGGTCTGGCTGGGAACCCCTGTTCCGCGCTTAGAGGCTTGCCGTTGAGCTTGAAAGCAAGCAATGCATCCGCATCCACCGCGTCTTCAATCGGCACGGGTGCGGTGTACCCCTCTTCGCAGTGGAACATGACCCATTTTGCATCGGGTTTAGGCCCGGCTGCGCTGACCAAGTCTTTGATGGGGACGCCTTCCCACTCCACGTCCTTGATTGACCATTTAGTTACGCAATAAAACGACTTGACATACCGGGTCTGAGGGATCGAAGTGAGTTGGGAGTAGGTGTATTCGATAGGAGATGTGACGAGTCCATCGACCTTCAGCCTCCACTTCTGTGCATCGACCCTGGGAATGCCCAACGCTGCGTAGATCACAAACTTCTTCCCCCAAACCTGACCGGGAGGAAGAGCCTCTTCCATCACTTATTGGCGTCCCCCGAAAGGCGCGCGCAAGGCGGGATATCTGGTTACTCCGCTGACGCTCCGAAGGGACTCTCTTGATTCGCTTTTGGACTTCATGTTTTCACGATGGCCGCGGCAGAGCCACATCATCGCCTCTCTTCCTTCTACCATGATCCACACAGTGTCCAAGGACAAGGAGTTCCTCTGGCCCTCTTCCTCCCAACACAACTTGCAAAGGGCCGGCCCTGGCTCGGTGGAATCAGGGTCGTAGAGTTCGAAGTTTCCTGGCAGGTGTGCCTGACGCACTTCGTCCAATGAGCATCAATTTGGATGTTGTCTATTTAAGGCGAAAACGACTATTCTCTACTGCTCTTCTTCTTGGCCATTCGGACGATTGACGCAATGGTTACTGATGTTTGGTTGGTCCTGACCAGGCTTATCGCATCTCCAGCTTCAATCTGTCCCTCCCTCGAGACTCCGAGATAGAATCCTGTCCGTTCAGATTCCATGAACCACTTGAGCATGACATTGGTCCCGAACTTGATCCCCAGCTTGAAGCAGGGGAGACGCGGCTGGGTTACGAAGAATTCCGCGGACCCAATCACAAGACGGTCACCGGTGTGAACATCTCCCTCCATCAATCCTTGCGTTGTTAGATTCTCACCAAACATCCCCCACGGCATAACTCTCCCGGGGAATTTTCCCTTCCAGTATGCGTAGTGTTCCGAGGGGTAGGCGTAAACTGCCTTGTCCTCTCCTCCATGCACTGTCAAGTCGGCCTGCCCGTCTCCATCCAAATTGAGCTTCCTCACTCTCACAGGGCCCTTGACCGACGTCTTGTGTATCGCAGATTCGACAGGCTTCTCTCGAACCTTACCTATCTCGCGGGGCTTGCCGACGTTCACGGAGATAAGTCGTATGACTTCGCCCAAGAGGAAATTAATTTGGCTCTTCTCGTCCTTCTAAGCATATCTGAAAACTGGGAATACTCCAGTAGTCTGAGCCGTAGGCACCCTAAGAAAAACTACAGGGAGATGTTGTTACTTGCCCGTTATTCGGAAGAGCTTGGTACCACAGGATTCACATGTTCCTGTGAGGGCCTTGCGGCCGTTCTTGAAGGTGACTGTGCGGGGCGAGTGCATCTCCCTGTTCTTCTTTTCCTTCACGCAGTATGCCTTAGTCATCGCAATATCACCATGATAAGCGTGATAAAGGCCCCCAAATCAATCTCATTACACTTCCAACTAGGACGATTTTGACTAGATTAGACTCTGCAAGTCGCGTTTCTCGGCCTTAAACGAACTCAATGCAACGGCGTCCGAGTTTTCTATGACTGGATCAGACGCAGTTCTGGCATTTTCACCCTCCGGGCAATTGTTTTAGATTCAATTTCTCTTCAGGACCATTATTCCATCGGAGGGGATGCCGTCCTCCGCAGGCAAATTCTGGAAACTTGGCCTAATTCCACAAGCAATTGCCAACGGCCTCGCAAGCATACTCGTTCTGTTCTTTCTGATTTCGTACCTGCACGGTGGGCTCTTTGACATCGGTTTGGTTGCGGGACTGTCGGCCCTTGCCCTCATACCTTCGCAGGCGCTTTGGGGGAGGATGACGGACTCCGTCGGGAGGTGCAAGCCATTTCTCCTCCTGGGCTTTGTGGGGATGGGCGTCTCATTTGTTCTGGTCCCGTTCGTGGGGAGCGTGTCGGGACTCATCGCGATCGTTTCTCTGAAGTCGGTTCTTTATGCGGCGACCCTCCCTTCACGGCAGCTCCTCACGGTAGAGTCGGAACAACGTGAAGGTTGGAAGAAGGGTTTGGCTGACATGCAGTTCGTCACAACGCTCGGCGAAACTGTGGGAATGGGGATAGGCGCGGTCTTGGTTGCCAGCGTTGGATTCGCTCAACTCTTCTTAGTTTGCGGAGCGCTCTGCGGTGCATCAGCCATCGCCTTGGGTGTGCTCGCTCAGGAACCAGGTCTAATGATTCAGAGGAGACTAGTAGCGCTCGAGCGCTCGACAGCGACCCTTGTGGCAGTGTCGGACATCGTGGGGACCCTGAGAATCTCTCCCCCCAGGATGGATTATGGTAAGGTCCTGGGTTCCCTGAACCATTCGACGAAATATCTGATGCTCGGAATCCTCACCTTCTCCCTCGCCGGAGCGGCGTTCTATTCCCCGCTGCCAGCGTACTTCCTCCGTTTCTACTCCCCGCAGGCAGTGTTCTTGGTATTCTTCGGGGGCTCGCTGGCCGGATCCATCTCCTACCTGATCGTCGGACGTCGAGCCGGGGGTACTGGGAGGAGTCTGGCCCTCTCGTCCTCAGTGAGGACGATAGTGATACCCCTCCTGCTTTTGGCGGCTTTGGGAGCTGCTCCTGGCCTCGCAGTGGCTGCGGTAGTGCTCGCAGTGCTCGAGGGAGTCTGGTCGCTCTTTGACGTTTCGAGCATGTTCGCTTTTCTCGAGACCGCACAGGTGGGACAAGCCGGGTTCTACGGGGCACTCGTGGGCCTGGGGAGTGCCGGCGGCGGATTTCTGGGCGGATATGTCTCGATGCAATTCGATTTCGCCGCTCTTTTCATGCTCTGCAGCATACTCTGCGCAGGGGCCTTCGCCGCATTCTTTCTGCAGTTCAGAAGTAGGCACTTCGGGGGCTAACCGTTTTAGCTATGCTCGCCCGGCTGGGGCTTCCTCAGAGGGCACCAGGGCCCTGCAGTAAGTTCCACTGAGAATCCCTACCGACAAATAACAAAGGAAGAGGCCCGGGTTTAGCGCCCGAGACTCGATTACATCCGTCCTGTTGACTGGAAGAGGCCGATGTTGTTGCCTTCGGTGTCCTCGAAATAGGCACTGAAGCCCATGTCTCCGACAGGCGTCTTCTTCCCAGTTACCTTGCCTCCGAGCTTCTTCACATTCGCCAGAGCGGCGTCGATGTCAGGCACGCTGATGGTCACGGTTACCGCATTGGGTGCCATTGTGCCTTTCTTCCCCATTCCGCCGTTTATGGCGCCGGGGGTTTGGGGGGTGCCATTCTGGTCCGAGGCTGTGGTGACCAGGCTCCAATACTCGAAGTTCGGGAATTGGGTGATCTGCCAGCCGAACGCCTTCGTGTAGAAGGTCGAGGCTCTCTTCACGTCTTTTGCAGGTATTTCGAAATGGACTATTGAATCCATAAGCCGGGGTTTGGGTGCCGGGTATTTATTCAGTCTGGGAATGAAAGTATACTTCGCAGGGCCAGACAGAAGAACCATTCAAGTCGTAGGAGCTATCGCAACGACCAGTCAAAGATGGAATAAATAGAAGAACAAAGGTCTAATCTGCTATGGCCCCAGCCTGGAAGGTCACTCCGCCCAAGGATGACGCAGACTACTTCGGTCGGATGTCCAAGGCTATTTTCACGGCGGGTCTCAACTGGAAGATGGTCGAAAACAAATGGCCTGCGTTCCAGAAGGCGTTCTTCGGATTCTCCCCAGCCAAGGTCGCTAGGCTAACAGAGAGGGATGTTGCAACGCTCATGAAAAATCAAGGGATCGTGAGGAATGAGAAGAAGATCCGGGCGACAGTCGAGAATGCCAAGGCCATCCTCGCCATCGAAAAGGAGTTCGGGTCAATCAAGGGGTACATTGACTCCTTCGGAGGCGGCGAAGTCAGGCTTCAGAAAGAACTCCAAGAGAAATTCAAGCACGTTGGGCCGTCTACAGCCAGGATGTTTCTATGGATGGTGGAGTATCCACTCACCCCGACGAGGGAGGAGAAAATGTGGATGAAGGGCAATCCTGAGCACCGGTAGCAGCATTCATAGCGAGGGGAGGACTTGACCAAGAACACATTTGTGGGGGTCTCCGGCTTCAGCTATCCCCGCTGGAAGGGGAAGTTCTACCCCGAGGGCACAAAGAGCGACGAGTTTCTAGCCTACTATTCGCAACACCTGGGAAGCGTGGAGATCAACAGCTCCTTCTACGCTCAACCCAGCGCGGCCATGGTGAAGAGTTGGTCTGGGAAGACGAACGAGAAGTTCAGGTTCTCTTTCAAAGCGCCCCGCCTGATAACTCATATCCTGAAGCTGGGAAAGGGCTCATCGGAAGCAGCCGAGAAACTGTCGAAGGTGCTAGATTCCCTGGGACCCAGGCGGGGTCCGGTCTTGTTCCAGTTGCCTCCATTCTCGAAGCTTGATCTCAAGCTCCTTGGCGAATTCCTAAGCGCAACAGGAGGAATCGAGAACAGGGTTTTCGAATTCAGGCACGAGTCGTGGCTCAAGGATTCCACATACCAGCTGCTCGAGGCGAATGGGGCGGGGTTCTGCATCGCCGAGACCGAAGAGATGAAACCAGTCCTCCAGGTCACCGGAAAGACCGCTTACTTCAGGCTAAGGAAAGATTTCTACGATGCGAAGACAGTCGATGCCTGGGTCCCGAAAATAACCGAGACTGCCAAGGGTTCAGAGGAAACCTACGTCTATCTCCGCCACGATGAAACCGGGGAAAACGCCGTCCTGGCCCAGAGACTAGCAGAAAAATTGGACGCCGATTAATCGAAAGAAGGCTAGGCCTCACAGAGGAGATGGCTTTTGTTTCCCGCCTTTTCCCCTCGTTTCAGGCGGCTTGTACTTCCAGTCAAGGATCCTTCCGACTTCTTGCTCCGTCCTCGTCGGAATCAGCTTAGGCGGTTCGTCCCTAGTCCAGAGCCCTTTGGAGTTTATGATTAGTCCCTTGTCTCTCGCCTTGATTGTCATCCCAATGGTGTGACCCTTCGGCCCTGTTGCCCACATCTGCGTTACTCCCCAGGCGCCGTCGCTCAGACAGATGAACAGGTTGACCTGAACCCCCCGGTATCGGAAGTTCGAGATGACTTCGCCGAATGTGACTACCATCCCTCCGATTTCCTGGACCCTCTCCGAGACCTTGTCCTTCCACGCACCAAAACTCATGCCTTTGGGAATCACGGCGAAGTCAATATCGTGAACGATGGGCTGCTTTCTCCTGATACTTCCTGCGAGTAGGTATTTCTTGTAGAGGTCTTTCGTCTTCTCCTGAAAGTCTAGTCCGATCTTTTCGGCCTCTTCCAGCTTGATGTCTTTCTTGTATGACACATCAATCCCCTATCCGAACTGAGAGTACAGGCATTCGTCCGGCGTCTTGTCATGCCTTATCCTTACGATGAACGGCGCGCGCAGCTTCTTGTCCTTCGTGAGCTCCTGGAACCTCACCTCGATGACTGACCCCTTCTTCACCTGTCTCGGGTCTACCCTTTCCACCATGGACCCTACGTCGCCCAGCTCCACCACTTGACCGTTATCGTCATAGACACCCACAGACCATGACCTTGCAATCCCAGTCCTCTTCATCTCTTGAGTCTCCACCGTCTTCATCACGAAGACATCGACCGTGTCGAAACGCTTCAGTTTGAGCCACGAGTTCCTCTGGCCGTACTTCGACAGGGGATTCTTGACGACGATTCCTTCCCTGCCTTTCTCCACCATCTCGTTGCGTACAGCGATGATGCTGTCGGTTGTTTTGGCAAGGGTGTAGGGAACCTCTAGCCCCGTTCCCTTCAGTATCTCTTTCAGGACCTTCTTCCTTTCAGTCAGGGTCTTTGCCCTGAGGTCCCTGTTGTCGACCTGAAGGACGTCGAAAAGGAACAACCCTTTGGATTCTCTCGCTACATATTCCCCGTCGAGGATCATCTTGTGGGGTGCATGCAAGAACTCGGGAACCCTGGAGAAGACAGTTGGACTCCCTTTCGGCGTGTAGACCCCGCCGTGCTTGCTCGACAGTACAAGCTTGTCCCCGCTCTTGAAGAGAAACACTCTGATCCCGTCGAATTTCGGCTCGCACAGAGCGGGGAGCGGGTTGGCAAGGAGCCATGTCCCCAGGTCGATTTTGACAGCCTTCGAATAGTTATCCTGAACGTAGTTCGGGAGCTCGTCGCTCATCTCTACTTCGAGATGACGGCTTTGGCCTTCCTCTTAGCTACTGGGACGGCCGGCAGCCTGGCGGAACCCTTTTCCTCAATAAGGGCCCACGCATCGTCGAGCTTCAGTATTCCCTCACTCATGCCCATCAGAAGCCAGAGGCGTCCGTCCTTCCTCTCGTAGGGATAGACGACGCTCGTGTAGAAGTTGTACCCCCTTCCCCAGGAGAAGAACGCCACGAGAGCCATCTGTTTCTCCGTCAGGTACCTGGCCAGCTGCGTAACTCTCGAAACGGTCTCCCCGACCTTTTTGTCGGTGTCTGGGGCGAGCTGATAGACTTCCTTGAACTTGTACTCTGAAACCCTCTCCAACGGCACAAACCCATCCTTCTCTACTTCGATCCTCTTTGTCCTGTCGAAGGGCTCGACCTCCTCTCCCTCCTGCTTGTCGTATGTCTGACTCAGCGGGATCTCGATAAATTTCCCCTCGAATTCCAATTCGTATTTCAGGAAGTACCTCTTCTCTGTCTTAACTGTGATCGGAAAGTCCCCCTTGTACCTGACGAACTTCTTTGCCTCCTCGGGAGTTACCTCCTGCATGTCAAGCCTCTCCCCGGCAGGGCCCTCCTTGTACCTGTAAATCCTCGGAACCTCCCTGCTGACGACCTCCTTTCCCGTCTTCTTGTCCAACTTCGTCACCTTCACAGGCTGGAGGTCCCCGTGGGCCTTCGCGGCTCTCAAGTGGTACTCAACGGCCCCGAGGCCCAGGGTCGGGATGTCCAGGCTGAGGACCCCTCGCCACGAAGCCTTTGAGACGGCCGCGCTGTCGGCCTGCTTCTCAACCTCAGAGAAGATGTCTCCCTTGGGCAATTTCTGTCCAAAACCTGCCTGTAAGTTAATTAACGTTGTTCCGCATTTCGCAAGTCCGGCCAGTCTTACTTCAGAGAGCGCGCATCCGGTTGTTCTTCGGGTTGTGCTCGACTTCTGCGAGCTTCAGGGCCTCCATGACCGGAGGCACGTACATGGCGAACCTCCCGCGCAGGCCTTTCTTCAGACCATACCAGCCCCCCACAGGATTCTTCGCCGACCGCCCCCAGGCCTCGACGGTCCCCTCCCGGGCGGGCTTTTGCTCGTCGGCACTCCCGAGTTCCATCCAGTCGCCATGTTTCTTGAGGGCGGCATGGAGGTCGTTCAAACAGCGGAGGTCGTAGCTGAGCTGTGTCTTTCCGACCCAGCAGACCAGGGCTTGGGGATTCAAGGATTCGTCTCGGTATGCCTTGAACTCCGACGTTCCAGGAGGAGTCTTCAGGACCCAGGGGTCTGCTTTGGTTCCTTTCCCGGGCATATCTCTGTCGGCTCAGGCCGCGTGTTTCTCGTTATAAGCACGACGCGGCTCGTTTGAGCCTCAGTTGCTAATTGCGTTGTGGAATTGGGACGCGCGATTTTTTTTGAAGATGCGTTCCCGCCGAAGTCCGAAGGTCTTCAGCGAGATTAAGCAAACTGGACGTACGCCACATCCGAGTCTCCACTGTGGTCTGTGTCTCCCGCATAGGTCGCTGTGATGGCTACAGTGGTCGGGGTGCCGATGGCTAGGGTGCTGTAGGACACTGAGCAGGTCCCGCCTGAGAGAATGCAATCCGTGGAGGGCGCAAAGGTTCCGCTCACGTTTGCGGAGAAATGAACTTTGCCTGTCGGCATGATGGGGGACCCGCCGTCGGAGTCGGTTACAGTCACGGTACAGGTTGTGCTCTGTGCGGGGAGGATTGACGATGGAGCGCAGACAACTGAAACGGTTACAGATCTCGTTGTCGCAGTCACGCCCACTGGCGCTGCGGTCCCGCCGTAGTGGTCGACGTCTCCCGAGTAGCTTGCGCCCACAGATAAGGCTCCCTCGCTCCCTGGAGATGGAGTAAACTTCACCGAACATGCGCCCGCAGAGAGAGTACAAGTATCTCCGGAGCCAAAGGACCCGCCTCGGGAGCTGAACTCCACATGCCCCGACGGGGTTATCGAAGTCCCCACCCCGGTGGAGTCCGAAACGGTCGCGGTGCAGATTGTGGGAGCGTTGACTGGAACCGTGGACGGGGCGCAATCGAGAGTCGTGGAGCTGAGTCGTTGATCCACGCTGATTACGATTGACGCCGAGCTAGGCCCATAGTTCGGGTCCCCTGAGTATACTGACGTAATCGTGGCGCTCCCCTCACTTCCAGCCCGGGGGGTATAGGTGGACGAGCAGGTCCCAGAGTGGACAGTGCACGTGGCTGGGCTGAAGCTCCCCGCACCAGTCGACGCGAAGTTGACTCCCCCGGTTGGGGCTTGAGGAGACGTTCCGGAAGCATCCGAGACCGTGGCGGTGCAGCTGAGAGGAGTGTTCACCGTCGTCAAGGCGCTCGCGCAGGATAGCGATAGAGAGGCAGCCCGAGCCCTCACCTGCAAGGTGAAAGTGGTGGCAGATGCTGAGGAATGGTCTGGATCTCCCCCGTACTTGCCCCCGATTCGTTGGGAGGAGGCTGTGTTGCCGAGAGCCGGGGCGTAGTGAACTAGGCAGGCCGCGCTGTGTGAGGTCAGAGGTGCCAGCGAGCATGTTGCCGGACTAAAGTTCCCGCTACCAGAAGTGCTGAAGTTGAAATCTCCCTTCGGTACCAACGGGACGCCAGAGCTCAAAGAATCTTCGACGGTGGCTCTACACGATACCTGAGATCCGCTCGTAGCAATTGAAGGGACACACGAGACCGAGGCACTCGTCGGCCTCGCGACCGCGGTAAGAGCATTGGTCCCTAGCCCCTTGCTTGGGACGTGGTCTGAGTCGCCGCCATAGGCGACGGAGAGTGAAATTGGTCCCTCCTTGCCAGGAAACGGGAAAAAATCAACAGAGCAAGAACCTCCTGAGAGCGCACATCCTGATACGCTGAAGCTGCCCGAAGAGGTCCCAGCGAATTCTACGGCCCCCGACGGCACCAAAGTAGTTCCGCCACCCGTGTCTGAGACGATGGCAGTGCACGTGGTCCTGGTGTTCACGGGCACGGCCTCGGGGGAGCAGTTTACGTTGATGGAGGACGGGCGCTTAGAGACTTGTAGGGCGATACTTGCCGAGCTCCCACGATGACCCGAGTCACCGGCGTAGATTGCGGTCAAGGTGTGATTGCCTTCGGCACCAAGCGTAGGGGTGTACAACGTGCTGCAGACCAAAGTACCGGTTGTAGGAGCACACGTAATCGCTCCGTACCCCCCTTCTGACCTACTGGTGAACCCGACCTTACCGGAGGGGGCGGCCCCGTGACTAGCATCCGGAGAGTTGCTGACCGTGGCAATGCAATCGGAACCAGCACCCACAATCTGAGGCGACGGAGAACAGACCAGTCTTACCGAGGTTGCTTGAAGACCCGACGAAGAGCTAATCGAGGTACTAATCGAAGTACTGATTGAAGATGAAGACGTGTTTGTAAAAGATGAAGTTGTTGATGTTGAAGATCCAGTGTGACTGAGGACGCCATACGCGCCTCCCATCGCAACCACGGAACCTACCAAAAGAAAAGAGACAAGATACATCCAGCGCCTTGAGCGGCCACCAACTCCCAGTCGGCGTGCCTTATCCTTGGATATTGGCGGAGGCGATTCCGAATGCTTCATGCTATTCGCTCGACCCTCGATATGGTGGCGCCAACTCCCTCTTTGGCTTGATGGAGCCAGAATCTACTTTCATCCAGCCGCTCGCAACGCGGAGCATTTTCTCTCTCGGAGTCTTTGATGCTGGAGCGATATCTCACTTCCTGCCGAAATCTGAAACTCCTTCTGTCCGACTTGGCAAGAATTCATAATACTGATTTGTAGTCTCCATTACTCACGCTTCCCGTACTTTGGAGGCTTAGCGAGTCTCATGCACGGATTGGCCCTCCCCTCGCGGCAGACACTAAATAGCCGCCTTCGGGCGCCCCGACGATGGAATCAGAAGCGGGAAACGACCGTCTAAGGCTCTCCAAATGGCTCGCCGTCCTGGTCGTCGCACTTCTGGCTGTCGCGGTCGTCCTGGCACTCGCCTGGGTCTTCCTCCGATGGGCCATCGCCGAGTCCGTATTTTCGGCGAAGGCCGGCCTCGATTGGTTCGGCATAACATTCTACCACGAAAACACCTTCATCGCAGCTGCTCTGTTCTCTCTCCTTCTTGTCAATCCTCGACCAGGGCGGAGCGACCTCCGTAAGCTCGGCACCGTGGTCTACAGACTTATGCGGCCCTACGAGGCAGAGGGGGAGAACAGGCCCAGCGAGAAGATGAACATCTGGCTTTGGGGCCTTTGGCAGACAGTCAAGTGGGCGATAGGCTTCTACACCTTCGCGACCTTCGGTGCCTTCCCATTCCTCGGCCCCATCATGAACCCGGTTCAGATGATGTCCATGGGCTTGGGGAGCTGGAGCGATGTGCCGAGGGTCTTCACCCTTCCGTTGGCCCCGGCGTCTGGTTCTGGACTAATCGGACTAATGCCTACTCTGACCGTTCAGTACGCGGTCATTGTCTACATCCTGTCCGCTTTTCTCCTGATCGCCGGATTCAGGGTCCTCATCCGTCTCCTCGCCAACCTCGCGACTCGGCGGAGCGGCGTCTGGCTCGGTAACCTCCTCACTCTGGTTACGCTTATCCTATTCGAGACAATCTTGGGCGCTCCCTACTGGCTGATGAACATAGCAACCCCTTACGTCTACGGGATCGTCTGGAGCGCCCTGCTTCTCTCTCTTCTGGGAATCGTTGCTCTCTCTAGGAGGGACATTACCGCGACGAGACTCAGGATCTTCAAGGGGCTCGCTGTGCTCCTCGCAATACTCCTCCTAGCCCAGGTGGCTGCTGGGGCATTTTACTACTTCAACTGGAACAACAACTTCCTCGCGTACCAATGGTACCCCCAGACCCAGAAGCAGATCACGGTGACCCGATGGTCGGCGGGCCTCGACAGCATCCACGTCAACAATATCACCACCCTTCCAACAAGCAACCCCAGGACGACGCTTGACCTCGTCAGGCAATGGGACCAGCAAGCGGCGTCCGTCACGAACACGAAAGAAATCGGCGCGTACAACTGGATGGGCCTTGCCAGCTCGGAGATAGTCTTCTACAACGGCACGGAGTACTGGGTTTCGCCCACCACCCCTGTCTTCCCGTCGGCAGACTGGATCAGCCAGCATTTAATCTATACCCACGCTGCAAAGGTCCTGGTAATCAACACCCACAACGGGTCGGTGATACCGCCAACCAACGCCTTCGGGATCAGGTCAGAGCCTCCCATCTACTACGGAGAAGGGGATGGATTCAATCAAAACGTCTACGTCCACGTCCCCGGGTACAATGAGATTCAGAACGTTTCGTATTCCAAAACAGTCGACTATACATTGAGCGGCTGGCAGAAGTCGATGTGGTTCACATTCGCAGAGGGACAGCTCGGTTTCGCCTTCTCAGGCCAGCCGATCGACATGCAGTGGAACAGGAACATCTTCTCCAGGGTCGGGGACGTGCTGATCCCCGGTCTTACGATGGACCCCTCAGCATACATCGTGTCCGATGGGAAGAACCTCTACTACACCGTCCAGGTCTACATAGACTACCCACTGCAATCGGGCTTCGCGGACAGCCCCTACCTCAGGTTCTTCGGCGTGGTCCTGGTCAACATCCAGGACGGCTCTTTGCAAGGGTACACCGTGTCCAACCTTCTATCGCCTACGGGCGTGAACAGCACGGACTTCATCACGAAGTTCTACCAGGGCTACTATAGCACCTGGAAGGCTCCTCCTTCTTGGCTTATCCCCCAGCTCAGGTACCCCGAGCAGTTACTAGGATCTCCCACTGTGCCTGGACAGCTGGACTACAACTTCATCTATCACGTGAACGACCCGTTCATCTTCAGGTCGGGCACTCAGTTCTACGAAAGAGCTGGCGCCAGCAACGTACAATACATTCCATTCGCCGTCGGGAACAAGACCTACTTCGTGGGCCTGCAGCTCGCCCAGTACCAAGGGGTAGTCAGCAAGAACCTCGGGGCCCTCTACATAGCCTACGGCGGAGACAGACTCGGGCAAATCTATCTTTATCAGAATCCCTCACAGTCGGCGCTCATCATCGGCCCCACGGCGGCGGAGAACGCGCTCACCACCAACCAGCAGGTACGGACCCAGCTGACACTCCTTCCGAACAACAGGTTCGGCTCATACCTGCTTTACTCTGTCGGGGGAGCGCTCACCTATTTCGTTGCAGTCTACACTAACCCAGGCTCGAGCGGGGTGGTCACGCAACTACCTTTCATGACTGCAATCAACCCGTCCACAGGGGTCGTAGGCGTGGGCGCCGACGCCACGGCTGCCTTCAACAACCTCGGAACCAGCAATTCCACGACAGGAGCCACTCCGAGCAGGACGGCATTGGTCCATCAGGTAGACGCGCTCATCGCGTCGAAGGGCTACCGTCTGGTCAACGCCACGTCCGTCAACCCTACGGTATATGTGAACGTGGCTAGCATATCACTCAGTGCGGCGGGAGCGAGCCAGACCGTGGACAAAGTGGCCAGCCTTCTACAGTCTTACGGGCCGGGGAGCGTGGCGAACACCGTCTATTCCTGGATTGATAATTCTGGCAACCTCAACTTCGGAATCATAGTCGTACCAGCACAGGGAGTGACGTACATGTACTACGTTACAATCAAGCAATAACCGTCCTGGATCCTAGCGCCTGGCGAAGAGAATCACGACCACGACTATGGCTGCAATAAGACCGAGGACTATCAGACGCAGGCCTCCGTTCCGCTCCCAAATCATGACGCTTGCGTTGATCTGGGCGAAGGGGCTCCTCGAGTTCAGCTGCTTCACCAGCTGAAGGGCCTCCTCGTAGACGAACTTCCCCCCATCAACAGTGACGATGTTGGCTTCCTTCATCACGAAAGTGTGACCTTTCACCGCCAGCGGCAGGTGCGACCTTCGATTCACCCATTCGCGGAACTCTTCTTGGCTCAAGGCTTCACCGTTCAGCGCAAAGGTGCCCCCTTATTCCTTTTGATTGTAGCCCGGCGTCCATTGTTAAAATAACCCAGACAATTGTCCGGATAGGAGGCCGATAGAACTGGCAACAGACATCTCAGACCCCATCGTCCTCTTCACTCTCGCCCAGACGGTCGTCTTGACCCTGACCATGATTATCTTCATCTACCAATTTCGCAGCCAGAACTTGGCAATCAAGGACGCCGCCTACCAGAAGGCCTTGGATGACTACTCCGATACCATCGCCCTGCTCGTCCAGAAGCCTGAGCTGGCAGCCCTCGTAGAACAGATGGCCGAAATCACCAGGGCCGCAGGCTCGGAATCACGCAAAGTGACTCCGCAGGAGGGCGCAGTCTTCGGATATATGCTCCTGAATTACTCTTTGTTCGAAAGAGTCTATCTGCTATACGCAAAGAAATGGATAGACGAGGATACCTGGAGTCAGTGGCACGCGTGGCTGAAGACCATGGCCAAGCACCCCGTATTCCAAGAGGTGCATAGCAGGTCCGAAGGGACTTTCGACAGGGAATTCCAGAAGCTAGTTGCTGAGGCAAGCAAGCCAAGCGCTTAGCGCGATGGTCAGCATGTCAAAGATCGACGGAATGGCAAAATGGAGTGCAATTGTCTCCGGTGTTGCGCTCTACGGGTCTTGGACGGCCAACTGGGCAGTCTCCCACACTTGGTATTTGTCCATGGACAAGACCGGCCTCTTGTCGAAAATACAAGACTACGTGGGTGCCCTGTGCGCAGTCGTCCTGGTGATTTCCGTGTTGTCTTTTCGCCGCAGCAATCTGAAGAGAGGCGTCAAGGAGGCGATTTTCTTCGTCTCATTGATTGCATTCGTGGCCACATTACAAATCATCCTCTTCGACCAAGTAGACACCTTCAACCACGTACTCAACTTGCAGACCTACTTCCCTGCGATCGTCTGGTTCAACAATGCAGAACTATTCTTCGTCAGCCTTGCGGTTCTTGCGTTTACACGGCCGACAAACTGGCGGTTGAGGAAGGCCTCTAGATGACCTTGGGTCGCTTATCGACGTACAAGCGGATCCTGAGTTGCCTCGGGCCTCTCGCTGATGGACTCCAGGTACTGCTTCAGTGATTCGTACAGCGCCCAGTAGACCTTTTTGTCTCTGAGGTTCTTCACAATAGCGAAGGAGCCTTCTTCCACCATGACGACGAATTCCGCAACTTGCCTTGTGTTCACGTTCTTCCTCAGGTAGCCTTCGGCCTGAGCCTTCTTCAGGTACTTCTCTGTCTCCTCAATCCACATCAAAAGCACCGCTTGGATTTTGTCTCGGAAGACGGGGTCGACCGCAGACATCTCCTGCGTGAGGTTGTTCAGAGGACACCCAAGTGCAATGTGTTCCTCAGGCGTAGTTTCGATTATCTTTCTGAAACGGGTGATTATTCCCTGGACGGGGTTCTTGTAGGCAGCAACAGGTCTGATCCATCTGTCCAGTGTCATATCTTTCAGCACTTCGTCGACCAGGGCATAACCTAATTCGTTCTTTGAATGGAAGTGGGAAAAGAAAGCTCCCTTGGTCATTGAGGCTTTGGCAACGATATCGTCGATGCTCGTGGCCTGGAATCCATTTTCGTAGATTTCAGTAAAAGCTGCGTCTAAGATGGCGGCCCTGGTTCTCTCCGGGTCCCTCATTTCGGTAATGTGCTAAACAACACCCTGTTTAATATACCATTCGGTATGTTCATAGAATAATGAGTGCCCGATTAGTTTCATGAAAGAGGCACGCAAGGCTGGACCGTTGTGCACAAGGCTTATTACCCCTAACCAAAATACCGTTTGGTATGTCCGCTGCCGAAGGAAATTCGCCACCTGCTGGTGCTGATGGTGGGTGGCCCAATTCAGCCAATGCAGCAGGACGGATGGCTTCTCATGCCGGGCTGGCTTTCGTAATAATTATCTCAGCCTACTTCCTGGACATCATAGACGCTTCCATCGTCCAGATAGCTCTGCCTTCGATTCAGAAGTCGTTCACCGTTTCCACGGCGGACCTTCAGTGGGTGTACGGTGCCTATGCGATAACTCTCGCTGGCTTCCTTTTACTCATGGGGAGGGCGGGAGACGTCTTCGGCCAGAAGAAGATTTTCCTAATCGGTCTCTCTGTCTTCACCGCGGCATCATTCGCGGGTGGACTCTCTCCTAATCTTCTGACCCTAGTGGTCTTCAGGGCTTTGCAGGGAATCGGAGGGGCGATGACCACAGTTACAGCGTTCGCGATTTTCCTGGGGCTTTATCCCGAAGGGCCCGAGAGGAACAAGAAGTTTGGGGTGTTTGTAGCAGTGCTCTCTGGCGGGTTCGTAGCAGGGGCCTTCGCGGGAGGGGTCCTGACAACATTCTTCGGTTGGCGCTATGTGATGTTCGTAAATGTGCCGATCGGCATAGTAGCGATTCTCCTAAGTCAGAAGTACTTGCCAAACGCCGCTGGTTGGGTCCAGAATAAGCACCTTGATGTGCCAGGTGCCGTAACTGTGACAGCTGGTATCGTCCTATTCGTCTATGCTTTGACGAACGCCGCTACTATCGGGTTCGCTGCATTGCTAACCTACGTTCCGCTCCTCATCTCGTTTGTCCTACTGGGTGCCTTTGTGTTCATCGAATCCAGGTCCAAGGCGCCTTTGATGCCGCTGTCTTTCATCAGACGCGGGTCGGTCCTAGCATCAAACACCCTTGCGTTGGTACTCACCTCAATCGTTGGAGGAATCTCCTTCATACTCACCATTTACCTCCAAGTAATACTCGGATATTCGGCCATAGCCGCAGCATTCGGCACTCTCCCACCCGCACTGATCTTCTTCTTGGTGGGTGGCTGGGGAGCGTCCCGCGTGCTCAATAGGTTCGGAGCCAGAAAGACTCTGCTGCTATCATCCGCGTTCGTGACAATCGGCGTCCTGTTGCTCATTCCAATTTCGGCGCAAGGGAACTATTTCGGAATCGTACCGGGTATGGTTGTATGGGCTCTAGGAGCCAGTATCGGGTTCCCGGCAGTAAACATCGCCGCGGTCGCAGGTACAAAGCATGGCGAGGAAGGCCTCGCTTCGGGAGTAGTCAGCACTTCATTCCGAATAGGATTCCCACTCGGCTTGGCGGTGCTTCTGACCGTTGCAGGTGTGTTCGACCCCCCGGCAGCAGCAGGCGCTGGTGCCCTCGCAACGGCTGCAGCAGTGGTGACCGGCTTCCAATACGCCCTATTCGCAGGAGTGTTGCTGGGAGCGTTGGCCTTCGTTATCGCTCTGCGTATCAAAGACCCGCCGCCCATGCAGTGGGGCAAGCCCGAAGCCAACCAAGCCACCTAGGGATACGTCTCGTCTCTCCCGTTCTAATCCAGTCTCTTCTTTGTCTCTTGTACTCTAGGGTCCTTCGTCCGAATCCTCAGGTACAGTATCATCGCGTTTGCATGACCGTGCCCCAACCCAATATCAGATTTCAGCCAAGCAAGCAGTTCGGCATGCTTTGCGAGTAGCTTATCATGCTTGATCATGTCCTTCTTCTTCGCCAACTCGAAGAAATCATCCGGTGACTTCCCCGTCTTGGACTGAATGTTGTCCAGATAGGCACTTGAAGGTCAAGACTGTATTACATCCTCTCCTTACTCAACCGGCGCCCTCCCTGTCCTGGCCTGGTTTGTACGAGACAACATTTCCGTCCTTGTCGTCTACGATCACTTCCTTTTTCTGCGGCGCAATCCCCGAAATCTCTGCTATGACCTTCCATTTTGAATCGGGCTCCATGGCGACTACTGACGAGATCGTCATCCTATCGTATCCTGCATCCTCCCTTAGGAACTTCTTGGCGACTCCAATCACTTCAGCTATCGACATTCTCAATTGATGAGCACCGGCGTCTCTCCCTCAAATAGAGCGCTTTCAACTTTCCGAAAACGCCTCAGGAACGGAATAGAGAATAAAGCGTAGAACCGGACTGCCCCCTCGGCGTCTTGTTTGGAATTCAATCTCGTCCACGCCGGACCTGGCGACCTAGAGCTACTCGCCGCGGAAAGGCCGAACTTGTTGCGTGAGGTCCATCCTGAGCTCGGGACGAAGATAGACGAATCGGAGGAGTGGACTCGGGAATGAATCAGGAAAAAGCTTTCGGATGTTAGACTCACCGGCTTCGTCGTACGGACACAAGACGGCAAGGTGGCAGGGAGCGGTTGCATCTGGCTGAGGGACGAGCAGCCAAGGCCAACGAATCCAAGCATGGTCGCGCCGTATCTAATGTCCATGTACACAGCGCCGGGGTTCAGACGAAAAGGCGTGGCGAGGTTGATCGTGCAGAGCGCCCTGAAATGGTGCAGGGAACATGGTTACGAGAGGGTTAACCTCCACGCCTCCGAAGCGGGGAGGCCGCTTTACGAGAGCCTGGGGTTCCTGCCCACGACTGAGATGAGGGCTAAGCTTTGAGCTGGCCTGACGATTCACATTTCAAGGGCCTCTCTAAACCATTGTGACTTGGTGTCGCTGCCAGGATACCTGAAATCTCATCCGGTCGCGCTCCTCCTTGCGCTCACTCCTGGGATTCCTGAGTACCTTTCTAGCTCGAGCCCGATTAACGCGATAATCCTCAACCCGTTCATGTTCCTCTTCCAACTGACCGCGAACCTCGGCCTATACGGCTCTGGCGTCCTCCTGATTTACGAAGCAAAGGTCAGGTGGAAAAAGGGATGGGCGACCGTCCTGCTCCTCGGAGCCGCCTACGGAATCCTCGAGGAGGGAGTTGCACTGAGCACCCTGTACGACCCTAAAGCCGGCCCAGTGGGTGATTTCGGCATCTACGGTCATTGGGTCGGGGTAAACTGGGTCTGGTCTGCGGGGATCGTGCCGTTCCACGCTCTCTGGAGCATCTCCCTCCCAATCTTGTTGCTGGGACTCGCACTCCCGGAGACCGTCGGCAAGAGCCTTCTCTCCAAGAGAAGGATAGCAATTGTCGTCGTGATACTCCTAGCCGACGTACTTGTCCTCATGGCCATCGTGTTCAGGGCCTCAGGCTACTGGATGGGTCTGCCCATCCTGATCCTGAGCCTGGTCTTCATCGGCGTACTCATCTTTGCGGCACGCCGTATCCCAGCCGGTGCTTTGGCCGCCAAGACGGTGATTCGCGGCTCATCCAACAAGGTTCTCGGCATCGTGGGTGTCTCCTTCTTCCCGGTGATCCTCCTTACTGAGAACATCCCGAGGGCGGCAGGCGTGCCGGCGGCGCCTGACTTCGTTCTGGTGATGCTGGTGCAGTCTCTCTTCTTGGTCTATGTCATACGGAGTGCCGGCATAAGCGAAAATCGGAAGGGGTTGCTTTCCCTCGCTCTTGGGTTGATCCTCCCCATCGCTGTCTTCGGAGTCGTGGCGGAGATCGCTCTACCTATGACCCTACTCGCCGATGCAGTCATGATCCTCTTCTTCAGAAGGCTTTGGAGGAAAGGAGCCCTGCCGAGCGAGACTGGCAACCTCGAAGCGCCTAAATCGGGTCAGGTTCAGACCGACTAATCGTGTATCTCCGCAGCCTGCTCGTAGTGGCCCTTTGCACTGCATTCGTGGTAGGCTTCGTCGTCGTGCTGAACTACGCCACGGCAGGGGTTGGGAAGCAGGGACAGACTCCCTTGGTCACGACCCAGACCACCTCATGCGCCACCCAATCATCATCCTGCGTGAGCTTCTCGATCACTTCGGCCCGCCTGGTTTCAGTTAATTACACAGACGTGTTGGGACCTGTGAATTACGCCACCCTCTCCCTAGGGTTGAACGCCTCTGGAGGAATGCCGATTACAAGCGTCAAGGTATTCGTCGGCAATCAGTCCGCGGGTGGGGCCCAAGGCCCCTTCAAGCCAGGCATCAACAGGGTGCTGAATCTGACATTCCCGGCGACAATCATCGTGTCCCCGGGTAAGATGTACACGATAAGCGTCGAGGGGTACTTCGGGAGCGGGTCAGAGGCAGTCTGGAACTCCGTCAGAATAACTGCCAGCTGAACCCTGGACGACTCAGCGGACTTCCAGAAACCCGTTCAACGCCGATGAACGACCCACGTTTCAGTTTTCAAATGCATCGATTCAAAAACCTATTTGACGATACCATCTGCGATGATGGACGGAATAAAGCGCAAACTGAAGTCCGTCGATGACAACAGCCTCTGGGATGCGGACCTGAATCTCCAGCCGGAGGTTGAAGTAAGCCCTGAGCTCCCCACCGACAGCGCGGACTTGCTGGCCGCTTCAAGGGTGAAGGGAGAGTTCAGTCCAAACGCAAACATAACAGACTACTATGCAGGGGTAGTCCGAGCCGCTATAGCGCATGGGGGCCGGTACGGCGACCACCAAATCTCGATCCCCTGGCTCCGGAATATATTGGCAGGCCTCGAATGGAGAAACATCGAACCAGAAACACTATGGGATGGGGTCGATTCATCGGGTCAGAGCGTTCTTAACGTCGAAATCCCAATCTACGACGAGCTATTTCCTTCGAACGGGGTCACTCTTCGGGGCCCTAACCATCGCTAGGCCTTTACGACCACGACACAAAAATTCTGTCACTTGGACAAGAGAGGAGCTGGACTCAGCCCGAGACTTGCCCAGTTGGACGGCAAGAGTTCCTAGGACGAGTACTTCGCATTCAGATATTGCAGTATCCTCTCAGGGTTGTACGCTTCTCCGAAGACCTTCATCTGGAGGGCCCTGGGCGCGTAGGTCGACCCGTACCTGTGGATGTTGTTCCTCAGCCATCCTCTTATCTCCATGACGTCCCCTCTCTGTAGGGCCTCTCGCACGAATTCGCCGTCCTTCATCTTGTGCCAGATCATCCCCGCCACCACGTTTCCTAATGTGTAGGTTGCAAAGTAGCCGAACGAACCCCCGCTCCAGTGGACGTCCTGCAGGATTCCTTCGGCATCGTTCTTGGGCCTCATCCCCAAATATTCCTCAAAGGTGTCGTTCCACAGAGATGGCAGCTCCGAGACCTCGACCTCCCCTGCGATTGCCTTCTTCTCGATCTCGTACCTGAGCGCCGTGTGGAAGTTGTAGGTCAGCTCGTCGGCTTCCACTCTGATGAGGCTCCTCTTCACCGCATTGAAGTACTTGTACAGTTTCTCATTGTCGTAGCCATGAACGAAGGGAAGGTTCTTTCTGAGCAACGGGTCGAGGAGCTTCACGAACTCCCTGCTCCGCCCCACGACGTTCTCCAGGAACCTGGACTGGGACTCGTGGATTCCAAAAGATGCACCATCCGCCAACGGGGTGTACGCCAGCTTTTCGTCAATCCCCAGCTCGTAGAGCGCATGCCCGCATTCATGAATGACTGCGTAGAGAGAGTCCCTGAAGTTCTCTCCCTCGTACCTGGTAGTTATCCTGACGTCGTCTGAGGCGATGCGGACTGAGAAAGGGTGGGTCGAAACGTCCATCCGGAACCTATCTCCCGGCATTTTCAGCATGCCCACGACTCCCTGGTTGACCCTCTCCATCGCTTCCGTCTCGTACTTTGCGGTCTCGAGCGGCTGTTTTTCGGGATACATCCCTGCCGCCATGACCTTTTCGACGAGCTTCCTGCTGGCAGGTATCAATTTGGAGTAGACGGCGTCGGCATCGCGGACCGTGAACCCCTCCTCGTAGAGGTCCAGAAGGGCGTTGTAGGGATGCTTCTGATAACCGAGCTTCTCCGCCACTTTCCTCTCGAGATTCACTATCTTCTCCAGATGAGGCCTGAAGAGCCTGAAATCCGACTTCTTCCGGGCCGTCCTCCAGACTACCGTGGCTTCGGTCGTCACACGCTGAATCTCATCCACCAATTCGGGCGGGATTTTCAGGTAGTAGTCCAGGCCCCTCCTGAGGACGCGGACCACCCCCTTCTCCATGTCGTCCAGGTCCTTCGCCTTCTCGGCCTTCCTGACCATCCCATCCAGCTCGATGGTCGCCTTCTGCGCCATGACCGCGAGCTGTCCCGACGCAATCCCTCTCGGCGTAGCACCTCCCTCTGGCATGTGCGTTTCAGTGTCCCAACCCATCAGAGCCATCGAGTGGCCGAGTGCCCAAATCTGCCTGTACTTCTTCAGAATGTCTCGAACGACAGGATTCCGGGCCAAACGCTAACAGCTAGCGTTAGGAAGGCCGATTTTAAACGATTTTCAGTGGAGGCGCAAGATTCTTGTTTGAGCGATGTTATTGAGAGTTCGATGACTCCTGAAGAGCAGGAGACTTGGAGACGGGCGCTCAGCCGATTCAGGGAGGAGAAGGACAAGTTCTACCTCACCGGCCACGATTCCCCGCTCCCCTTCGGCGAGAAACCTAGGTTCACGGGGCTGAAGTATTTCGACCCTGACCCCTCATACAGGTTCGAAGCGAAGCTCCAGAGGGCCTCGAATCCGGACGCTGTGATCATGGCGACAAGCAAGGGGACACGCCAACTCTTCAACAGGGAGGGATACTTCGACCTGAATATCCTCGGAAAGCCGGTACGACTTCATGCATATCAGTCGGCCGAACGTGCCGACCCCAACCTCTTCATTCCCTTCAGGGATGCCACTTCGGGCAAAGAGAGCTATGGCTCGGCGCGCTACCTGGACTTGGAAGTGGAGCATGATGACGAGTATGTCGTCGACTTCAACTATGCCTACAACCCCTACTGCGCATACAGCGAGGACTTTGTCTGCCCCTTGCCGCCTAGGGAGAACTGGCTAATCGTCCCGACTCGAGCCGGCGAAAAGAAGTATCACGACTGACAGTCGTGGGCAGCCATCCACGAAATCAAGATATCTGAAAGGCGAAAATCTTCGAACCTGCGCCGACAAACAAACGCCCGTCCCCTGTTGCCGGAGTTGTGAACCGCGTGACCTGCCCGGTGCTGAGTGAAAAGAGCGACGTCCCCGACTTCACATCGTACCCGTGAAGAATTCCACTCGAAGTGTCAAGCGCCCATACTACGTTCCCCGTCACTATTGGGGGCCCTGAGGGGAACCCGGGGCTTCTCCAGAGCACCTGAAATGTGTTGGGGGAAAGCGAGAGCGCTACCAGCCCGTCGGAGCAGGGGACGAACACGTAACCCCCCGCCGTCGCTGTCCCACCGTAGACCGACGAGCAGACGTCCCCCGAGTACATCTGCCCGCCAATCCCTCCAAGGTTGGACGCGTTGAGAATGTACCCAACCCCTTCCTTACCGATTTGGAAAATCTCATTGTGTCCGACGAGAAGGGGTCCAACCGAGCCAAGGTCCGTGTCCCCATTGTTGAGCTGCAGCCAATTGGATGGAGCAAAGTAGTCGAGCTTCTGCAGGGTCGGCGATAACTTCACCACTGCGTTTCCGTAGTCGAAGTTTGATGAGGACGCGCCGTTGCCTGTCGCCACGAACAGGTTGCCCGTTGAGTCTATGGCTCCCCCCGAGGGCGCCCAAATTCCCCCCTCCCTGCCCGTCGGAACCTGATAAGAGAACATTGCACCGCTTCCATCAGCCTTGATCCCCACGACCCACCCGTGGTACTGACCGCAGTCCCCGTCCAGACCTCCGTATGGAACGTACACCATGCCATTTGCCAGGGACAGCGCCCCTCGTTCTTGCTGGACCTTTACGATGGCCCCCGGAGGGTCAGCAGGCTGCGAGAAGATGACCCTGCCATCCGTTATGCCCAGCGCCACAAGATAGTGTAACGTTGCCGGTGCCTCGTACGCTACGACGAAGATGGTGTTTGTTCCAGGGTCAATGACAGGCGTCCCAGTTATCCCGCTAGGACTTATGTTACCACATGGAAGCGTAGAGCCATCCACCGGAGTCCCGATGTGGGTCCTCCAGACCATTGCCCCGTTGGTTTCATTAAGGGCATACACAGAATCGTTCTCGGTGGCAACGAACACCAGCCCTGTGTACACAAGTGGCTCAGCGTACGCCGCTCCATCAAGCTTCTGCGACGTCCAGTCGGGTTTGGCGCAGGCGATAGAGCCAGGAGCATAGCCTGCGCGCGAGTTATTTCCATGGTACGTGGTCCAATCAACGAGAGGATTATTCGTCGACCCGCAGCCGGCCCTACTAGTTGAATGGCTCGTGGTCGATGTGGTCGACGTGCTCGAGGATGTCGTCGACGACCCACCACTGGTGGTCGAAACTTTTCCGGGAGAGGACGTCAGCAATGCGAAGGCGGAAACCGCCAACACGGCCAGGACCGCGACCGCGAGGACTGCTCCCCGGTTCACAGTTAGCGCAAGGCGCGATTCGCCCCTTAAGCGTTCTCGGCGGCGAAGAAATTCGATGGCGAACAATAGAGATTGAGGGACAGGGGTTGGAGAGACCCCAAAACCTTGGTCCCCAGAAACGAACTGAACAAACGTTAAACCCGACTCGCAGATGGCTCATGTGCGATGATAGGAGGCGTTCCTCGGGAGACTGCCGAGGGCGAGAAGCGCGTCGCCATCGTCCCGGAGTCCATTCCTAAAATCGGACAGCTTACAATTGAAGTTGAGAAGGATGCAGGAGCCCAGGCGGGGTTCCCCGATGCCGCCTTCGTCGAAGCTGGCGCACGCGTGGTGGATGACACAAAACGCCTGTATGAGGACGCAGACCTAATTCTGAAGATCCAGGTTCCGACTGTTGACGAGGCGGCCAGATTCAAGGAAGGTGGCGCCCTTGTTTCTTACCTCTATCCTCTGAACAATCTGCCTTCGATGAAGAAGCTCTCCGAAAGAGGTGTGACAGCCTTCGCCCTCGACCTGATGCCGCGGATTAGTCGCGCACAGGCCATGGACACTCTTTCCTCGCAGGCGACCCTCGCGGGATACAGGGCTGTCACAATGGCTGCAGACATGTTGCCGAAGATCTTTCCGTTGATGATGATGGCGGCCGGTACCATCGCCCCCGCCAGGGTCTTTGTTCTGGGAGCCGGTGTCTCAGGACTCCAAGCGATCGCCACGGCTCACAGATTGGGTGCAGTGGTGGAGGCCTACGACGTGCGTCCAACGGTCAAAGAGCAAATCGAAAGTCTGGGGGCGAAGTTTGTCGAGCTGCCTCTCCAAACCCAGGAATCGCAGACTTCCGGAGGCTATGCCAAGTCCCAGTCAGAGGATTTCTACAGGAAACAGCAGGAGCTCTTGGCTGAACGCATGAAGGTTGCGGACGTTGTGATATCGACCGCCCTTGTACCCGGGAAGAAGGCACCCATACTTATCTCGGAAGACGCGGTGAAGGGTATGCGGCCCGGCTCGGTGATAATAGATTTGGCAGCCGAGCAAGGCGGGAACTGCACATTGACGGAACCGGGGAAGACGGTTGTGAAGCATGGGATCGTCATCAGGGGACCGTTGAACGTGCCCTCAGACATGGCACCGCAGGCGAGCCAACTCTTCTCTCGGAACGTCGCTTCATTCGTTGGCGCCATCGTCAAGGACCGCAAGTTGAACCTCGACACGCAAGACCAACTCGTGAAGGACCCTATGGTCCTGCTCAAAGGCGAGGTCGTGTACAAGCCGTTGAAAGACGCACTGGAGCGGAACAACTGACGATCCCAATCTCCCCAGGCGACCTGGAGGTCGACCTGCTGATCTTCCTCCTTTCCACACTCCTCGGCCAGGAGCTCATCAGACACGTGTCGCGCCTTCTTCACACTCCCCTCATGGCGCTGACCAACGCAATCTCCTCTGTGTCGTTCATCGCGGCGCTCATAGTACTGTCTGAGACAACTGATGCGTCAATCTCGTTGCTCGCTGGGGTCGCGGTTGCCCTGGCCGCAACCAACATCGTGAGCGGGTTCCTGATCACGGATCGCATACTGAAGCTCTTCGAGAAGAGGAAGCCCAAGAAATGACTGACATAATCGTCGAGTACCTCTACATAGTGTCAGCGGTCCTGTTCGTCCTTTCTCTCAAATTCATGAGCGAAGTCAGGACTTCCCGCGTTGGCAACTTCTGTGCGGTCGCTGGGATGGGCTTGGCCGTGGTCGCCACCCTCGACGCGTTTCACGTGGGGCGCGTCGACCTGCTTGTTGGCGGCGTTGTCATCGGATCGGTAGTCGGAGCGCCTATCGGTCTCAAGGTGGCCATGACCGGAATCCCTCAAAGGACCGCGATGTCGCACGCCTTCGGGTCGCTGGCAGTGGCGCTTGTTGGGGTGGCGGAGTATTACCAGGGCCAACCTGGGATTGACACGTTCAGTATGTCAGTCCTATCCGCCGAAATGATACTCGGTTTCCTAACTTTCACGGGCAGCATAATGGCATTCGCGAAATTGCAGGGGATTGTCAGTGGAAGGCCGATCTTGTTCCGGGGAAGAACTGTTGTCAGCCTCACGACCCTGGGGGCTGCGGTTGCCTCAGGGGTGCTCCTAGTTGCCTACCAGGATCAACAGATCATTCTTCCTGTGATGGCAGCCCTCGCACTCCTGTTCGGATTCCAGCTGGTCGTAGCGATAGGCGGTGCGGACATGCCAACGGTCATTGCAATACTCAACTCGTTCGCCGGACTTTCTGCGGCAGCGTTGGGTTTCGTTCTCAACAACAAACTGCTGATTGTGGCGGGGTCGCTGGACGGCTCTTCTGGGCTGATTCTAGCCCTGATAATGAGCCAAGCGATGAACCGCTCCTTCGTCAATATATTGTTCGGCGGAGTGGGCGCAGTCAGGAGCGAATCCACAGTCAAACCGGGAGAGCCAGGGAAGACAGCCCAGGCGTACACGGTCGAAGATGTGGCGACCGTCCTTGGGAACGCTCGCTCGGTCGTGTTTGCCCCCGGTTACGGGATGGCGGTCGCCCAGGCCCAGCACGTCGTCAAGGAGCTGGCCGATGTGCTCGAGGCCAGAGGAGTCGACGTGAAATACGCGATACATCCTGTCGCGGGCCGGATGCCGGGGCACATGAACGTCCTCCTCGCCGAAGCGCAGGTGCCCTACGACCAGCTTTGGGAGATGGAGAGAATCAACCCGTTGTTTCCGGAGACGGATGTCGTGATTGTGGTCGGTGCCAACGACGTCACCAATCCAGCGGCCCGCACCAAGACCGACTCGCCCCTCTATGGGATGCCGATCCTAGACGTGGACAAGGCAAAGACGGTCGTCTTCGTCAAGCGCTCGATGAATCCGGGCTTTTCAGGTGTAGAGAACGACCTCTTCTACAACCCCAACACAATGATGGTGTTCGGCGACGCGAAGAGGGTCGTCAGCGAGCTGGTCGCCGTGATGAGGAAGCAGAAAACCTAGGCCCTGTGAAACCCTACTACTTGCTGTAGTACAGCACCAGGAAGTTCATCGCATAGGCGGCAATGAACCAGGTTGAAAATGGTCATCAACTTCAGGGGACGCAGCGGGCTACCCCCGGGCCCGGGTCCACTGGCCTGCAATTTCCTGGCAATGCCAGCTATGCTGGAAGATATGACTTCAACGACTTTGTGATTAGTAAATCATCGCATCACTGACGTCCAACCTGTCGCCGGCGGAAAGGAACTTGGGTTCGTTCAACCCTGCAGCCTCAGCCCGGTGTAGGACCGCTAGCTGGGATGCGAAGACCGAATGGAAGATCCTCTCTAAGTCTGAATTGCCGCGGGCTGCGATTTGGTGGGAGTCGTAGCCATGGGCGGCTAGTGCTCTCGATAGCTTCCTTGACATTCTTGAGGGGTCGAAGCATCCAAACAGGTTGACCGAGTCGGATCTCCTCAGCGAGAACAACTCCAAGTGGCTGAATTCCTCCACCAACTCGGCGTGCGCCTTGGCCCCCAGAAATTCGTAAGTCTTTGCCGCCGCGTAGAGGGCCACTGGATAGGCCAGGGAGTTACCAAGGAAGTAGGTGGTCCCTCCTCCGAATGAAATATTCTTGCGGTCCGATTGAGCACTTTCAAACGCCTTTTCGAAGTCACAGGAGGCCTCCACCTTCACTATGCTGAGGACCGCGAGCAGCGAGAGGCTGAAAGAGAGCATACCTGGCGTTTTGGGGACATAGGTCATCGGAAGTGCCACAGTCTGGTCGGTCAGCGCGGCTAGCTTGCTTTCACGAACGGCGGTCAGTGCTGTTGTCATCTTCGCAAGTTTACTGACCTTTCTCGCTGCGAGGAGGTTGGAAGAAGTCCTTCCAGATACAGAAATGAAAAACACTTCCCGTCCCTTCGCAATTTCAGGGACGCTGGCCAGAGCGTAAGGGTCGATCGCTGTGCAGCTTCCTTTGGACGCGTAGAACCCGGCAAGCGCCGCAGCATAGGAGTCTCCCGCACCTACGAAAATGGAACCACGTGGTGCCTTCGGGACCTTCGATCGGGCGAACCTCTCCAATGCCTCCGGCTGCCCATTCAGTTCATTCAGTATGCGTCGCAGTTGGCCTCGGGTCATCATCCTGGGCTAGATGCTTCTCGTATTAACCACACATCTCACTCTTATCTACGAGCGCCGGTATGGAGGCCGACGCGATTGAGGGGTTGCCGATGATGAACTCAGATCTGAAGACTCTCAGAAAGTACATCTTCGACCGCTTCTTCGAACACTCCGTAGCGCCCACCTTGGAGGAAGTCATGCAGCATTTTCGGGTTTCTAGGAAAGAAGCATACTCGCGGTTCAAGGGACTCGAGTCCGAACATCACATTCTCCTTGTACCTGGGACGCAAAGAATCCTGATGGCCAACCCTTACTCTGCTGTGACCACGCCATTCCGAGTCAGAATAGGAGAAAGGCGATATTTCGCGAACTGCGCCTGGGACACCGTTTCCATGCATGTCATGCTGGACGCTGAAGCTACGGTTGAATCCCACTGCCACCATTGCGCCGAGTCGATAGAGATCTCCCTCAGCCGCGGGAAAGTCGGTTCCAGCATCCCTCCCATGCCGATGATATTCCTGAGCATGCCCGTAGCCAAGTGGTACGATAATCTGATCAACACCTGCTCCAACAACATGGTCTACTTCGCCTCCGAGGGACACATGAAGGATTGGCTGGCGAGCAACCCCGGGCTGGAGGGAGAATCCCTGACCGTTGAGAAGATGGCAGAAGTTTGCAGGCCGCTGTCGAGAGGCAGGATGGAACTAGAATACGAAAGACCCCCTAGGGAGGAGCTGATGGCCTACTGGGACTCCATCGGGATGAAGAGCGAATTCTGGGACTTCTGACACTTCAAAGAGTCATGCTTTCCGATATTGAGGGCAGAGCTGAAACATAGTGAAATCGCGAGTCTACAGGTTCCCCAGGCCCCTCCGCGTGGGCACAATCCTTTCTCGACCGAACAGGTTCATCATGATGGTAAAATCTGAGGGCAAAACAATCCGATGTCACTGCCCCACGACAGGGAGGTTGGGCGACCTGAAACTGGAGGGATTGCCATGTCTCTATTCAACGTCAACGAACGTCAAGAGGAAGACGGCGCACACCGTAGAAGCCATCTCGACCTCTCCGCGCAGCAATAGCTGGGTGGGAATCAACCAGACAGCAGCCAACAGATACTTCGAGTTCTTCTTGAGAAAGGGGGCACTCGCTCGTCTGGCCAGGGGCGAAGTGCAAAGGGAGGTCAAGCTCGGCAAATCAAGGATTGATTTCCTAATTGGAAACGCCTACGTCGAAGTGAAAACGCCTCTGATAATGCTCCCGGCAAGCGGTGAAGTTGCCAGAGTGAAACGCAGCAGGTTCGATTCCTTCGACCGATTGATCAGGCACATGGGGGAATTACAAAGGTCGCTTGCCAGTGGCATGCGGGCCAAGATTGTTTTGTGCTTTCTCTATGATGCCAAGCCCTTCAAACCTCCAGCTCCCGATGGCACGAACAGAAGGATACTCGCGGCCGCACGAGCTGCCGAGAAGGCGGGTGTTGAGCGATGGCAGGTAAACCTCAAAGTAGACGCCAAGGGGGTTTCCCTGACCCGTTACTTCAGAAGCAATCCCTAAACCGAAGAAGCCCGAGACTAGGCCTAAGGCGGGGCGAGCGGACTCTGGGCGAAGTCGAAGCAGTCCGACATGCCGTCCGCACTCGCGTCGCGTGCGTTCATCGGCTTCACCCCGAAAATTGTTTCGCAGAACTTGACGAGGCTCACGTGCGAGTGCAGGGCCTTGGAAACGTAGCCTCCCTTGACGTGAGGTCCCAGTACAAGGCATCCAACCCTTGAACCGTACCGGAACTGCGTCCCGTTGTAGGATGGACTTGCGCCGCCACCAGTCCAGGTCTCCACATTGGGCGGGTTCACGTGGTCGTACCACCCTCCCCAGTCGTCCCAGGTGATGAATACCACCGACTTTTGCCACAGCCCTCCTGCCACCAGGGCGGCGACCTGGTCCACGGTCCATTGCATCCCCACCGTGACATTGCCATTCACACTCCCGAACGGCGGGTGCTCGTCGTACTGTCCCGGCGCCCAGACCCAGGAGACGTCTGCAAGATTGCCCGCGTTCGCATCTGCCTTGAACTGGGCCGAGGTCTGCTTCCACTTCGCATTGATTCCCGACATATAGTTCATGGCGAATCCACCGTAGCTCTTCCAGGTCCGACCCGCCTTCTCAAGACTCAGAGGAAGCGAGGAGGAGAGCATGAAGCTCGCGGTCCCGAAGTGGGGCGGGTTGTCGATTACCGGCGAATCCGCCGCAACTACCATCAGGTGGTTCGGAGTCGACGGTCCGGCGACATCCGTGTAGTAGTTGTCGCAGAGGGTGAACTTCCTTGCATAGTCAAAGTATGCCGGAATGTCCTGTTCCACAAACTGCTCCCTTACCGACGTGGTATCTCGAGTGAGCCATGCGGCGTGGGTGTGGTTGGGGTCGCGCGGGGGAGGGTTCGGCGACCTAGGCATTCTAATCCCATTCGCGCCCGGGAAGGTCCCGAAATAATTGTCAAACGTGTGATTCTCTTTCATTATGATGACGACGTGTTCCACCGCGGTCGTTGTCATTACTCCACGCCGAGGCAGCACAACCTGTGCGCTCATTCCCGAAATCCCATCCTCATGAGGGCCCTCCGTCCCTTGGTGGCGGATAAGAGCATGAGGACACAGGGGCCGGACACTGGCTGGCGCTTGCGGGCTTGACGCACCCGGCAGTGAAGAAGGCGTAATTGGAGCTGGGCGACCCGCCGAGCCATACACCATTGACGTCAAAGTAGTTTATGAATTCAACGTTGCAATTCCCGGAGCATCCGTCAGAGACCTCAGGATTGCTCCCGTTGGCCGCGGGGTCCACCACCATTTCCACGATCTCGTGGCTGAGTGCCAAAGCGTACAAGTTTCGCTCATCCTTGACCGTCAGCCCTTGTCCCATGACGTTGACGAAGGCATAGGGAATTCCTCCTGGAGAGACATTGTGGTACCCCAGGACGCCTTGGTTCACATCCGCGTCTGTGTTCACCACACCCTGAGGGTTGAGGAATACCAGGCATGAATCAGGACCGAGACCCCGACCCTTGGCAAGCACGTCCACCCACCCCGCGAGTGACTGGTCGTTGTACTTCCCGGCAACAATCGAAACCTGGAGAGGAATTGTGTCTATAGCCACCGCAAGGATATTGGGGCCATACTGAGAAGCATAGGAAGAGATCGGAGGCGCGCTCAGTTTGGCATAACCCATTGCAGTCCCTAGGTCTGCAGCGGGCACAACGTAGTCTATTCCCGAGGATGAGAAGGTCGCCTGGACGAATCTCAAAGCCCCCGCGAAGAGAGGCGCGACAGCCGCCTTCCCTGCTAGAGGAGGCCTTCTCTGAGAGACGGCCCTGGCCAACTCATCAGGTTCCAACTCCGAGAGAGCAATCTGCGCCAGTCTGGATAGCACGTGTAGCGGGACTAGGCTCGCGAAGCCTTCAATCGGTTCCGTCGCAGGGAAGAAGCCCAGTTCTGGGCCCTGTAGAAACTTCGCATTCTTCAGCGACCGCGTAGAACAAGTCAGTGCCACGAGATACCGAAGTCCTGCGGGACACTTTAGTTTTCCGGAACAGAGTTACTTAATTGAGATTCACATTCATTGCGGCTCAGACTCCAGCTTTGAGTCCAACTTCCCTTTCTCTGTATTGACGTACGCTGTGACGATTCCATGGGCAGGGTTGGCCTGCAGGGCCCGAAGCTGCAGAGATGGGCTCTTACGCAGAGTCAATCTGAGCTGTTCCATCAGCGGATTCGTGTTCTTGACCCCCTCTCTGTTCGCCTCGGACACCACAGACTCGTGGTCGCAGACAATGGTAAACCCGCCCATGGAATCTTTCAACTCTTCGATTGCGAACAGGATTGCGAGGACCTCTGCATCGTCGCTCTCCGTGGCATCGACCTTCTTCGCGTTGCTTTTGCCGCTCCCTTCCACCAGGTAACCGACGTACGCTTCCCGTTGAAGGGCCGGGTCGTGTATGTTGAGTATTTTCGCATCGACGTAGACCTTGGGAGACTTTGAGAAGAATTGACGGACTCTCAATGCTGTCTCTATTGTGACTAGGTCACCGCCCTTAAATAACGTGCGAGGCTCTTCTCTCACATGAGCACCCTGACAGCACCGATGGGGATGGCTCAGCAAGCTTCGCCTGAGAAGTCTGGCCTGAACAAGATGATGTGGTTCGGCATCATACAGATTGTCGGCATGGTTGTTGGCTGGATTTCGGTTTTCTTCATTTTCGACCTCCAATTCGGTACCTTCTCAGGACTACGAAACCTCCCACAGAACGCGACCCAGGCGCAAGTAAGCGCCGCCCTCGGTCCCTTCTTTCAGAACTTCAGCCTTCTAATCCCCGTAGACATAGTCGTGGGACTGGTCGCTGCTGTCGTGCTGACCATGGGCCTGCGCGACATGTCCAAGGTCGACAGGTCGAAGTTCTCTGTTCCTTGGAAGCTCATGCTCTTCCTGATGATCGGGTCGGCCCTAGCCGGAGTCAGTGTGTACCTAATCTTCAACGACCTCCCGACCATCATCGCCCAAGCTCCAAGAACTTCGGGGACTCCTTCGTCAGCCTTCTTCTCGGCAATAGGGTCTCTAGTCTTGGCCGGCCTCGTCGCTGCAATCGGCGGAATTCTGGCCCTGATCGGGCTCATAGGCGGCCAGATTCTAGGACTATGGAGAGTGGGATCGCGGTACAACGAAACAATCATAAAGCTCGGAGCCATCTTCGTAATCATCCCTCTCTTGAACATCGTAGCCCCGTTCCTGATCTTGATCGGCGCCTACCAGGTCAAAGGACGACTCGAGAGGCCGATCTAGGTTGAGACATTGATCTGCCCAAACTGCGGCAAACAGGTTGCTGACGGCAGCACATTCTGCCCCAGTTGCGGCAGGGACCTCAGGCTGGCGACATCGAGTCAGGGGCTGATGTTGCTGACTTCCCCCTTCGCGCCGGGCCACAAAGTCGACAAGGTTTTGGGTCTGGTCTACGGCATCACGGTGCGCTCACGCGGCATCGGGGGGAACTTGATGGCCGGTCTTCGGTCGATTGCCGGCGGGGATCAACGAGTACACCGAGATGGCACATCAAGCGAGACAGCAGGCCCTCGACAGGCTGGCCGACCACGCCAAGGGTATGGGTGCCAACGCAGTCATCAGCGTAATGTTCGACTCGACCGAGATCGGAACCACCATGGACGAAATCATCGCCTTCGGCACAGCTGTCGTAATCTCTCCCGTCGACGGAACTCAAGAATTCGTGAGACTAAGCTAGCGCCGCATCCCCCCATTTTTCGGTATTCGGCTGATGGGCGCTCTGCATCGACGCGAATATCATTATAGAAGACCGCCCGAACCATCTCGTTCTTGGAGTTCCTCAAACGCTGTCCAAGCTGCGGGAAACGGTTCGTTGTGAAAGTAGACAGAGAGGTGCTCGTGGACAAGGAAGAAGACACCGTCAAGAGGGTTCGCGATCTAGCCATGCCAAGGGCCATCGCGGGAGGAGGAAGTTTCATGCCGGTGGCAGCATTGACCTTCGAGATTCCGATTGAGAGGGACACGTTCGAAGTTTCATACGAATGCAAGCATTGCCACCATCAATGGAAGGAGACACTCGTAGTCGTAAAGAAAGAAGGGGCGAAGGGCAAACCAACTAGCATCACCCGGGCATAGCTCTACTATTTTATCTACCAGAACCATCCGAAGTTCACGTTTTGCCGTCGCTGTACCTAGGAGCGAGACGCATCGACTACGCCGTCGTGAGGGGCACCAGCAGGAGGTACACCTACATCCGCTTCAGGCCTGACATGACTCTCGAAGTCATACTCCCAAGGGGAAGGGTCGTCAACGTCGAGAAGGCGCTCCGGGACAGGTCTGTGTGGCTGCAGGCCGAGTACGAGAAGTTCTCCAAGATCAGGGATGTCCTTGCCGACGATTCAGTGATGTATGATGGAAAACTCTTGAAAGTCGTATTCTCCCAGAGCCCGGGGGATTCGCTCGTTTCAGACCTAACCAAAGGCGAAGTCGTCGTTCACACGAGCGAAAGGAAGAGGTTCAGGGAGCTCGTCCGAAGATGGTTCCTCAAGGAGAGTTCCGCCTACGCTGTAAGAAAGGTGGCCGAGATGGCTCCGAGACTCGGCGTAAGACCAAGTAAAGTCGACGTACGAGAGATGGGCAAGTGGGGCTATTGCACAAGAAGTGGCAGGCTGTCCTTTAGCTGGCAGCTGATCGCCCTTCCGGAGAAACTTCGAGAGTACGTGGTCCTTCACGAGCTGACTCACCTGAGGGAGTTCAACCATTCTTCCGCTTTCAAGCGAAAGCTCGCCGCCTTCTGTCCTGACTTTCGAGAGCGAGAGAAAGAACTCAACTTTGTCACGCCATACAACAGGCTCGCGCCACCAGGGTAGCTAGGCAAGGTTTTTGTCGCCGAAGGCTCGCCACACTCTCGAGGCCACATCGACTTGGAGTGCTACTGCGGGTTCACCAGCGAGACCGAACACGAGCTGAGAGACCACATCCTGAAGATCCATGGAGCTAGGGACGGCGACTGGAAGGGCTGGGTCAGCAAGTAGCCTTCGTCAATCTCACTACCTTGAGAGGGGATAGGCGCTGCAGAGCGACTTCCTGGAAGTAGGAGGTTAAGTAGAAACCACCCGAAATAAGGTAGCGATTGAGATTGCTTTATCGTGGAGCCTTCGCCTCCTATGTCGTAGTGGGTCTGCTGCTCTTCAGCTCTGCAGCCATAGCGGAGACCGAAACCGAGACGCACACGGGGCAGTACCTCAGGTTCTCCCTAATCCCCACCCCCTTGCCTAACGGCGTCGTCTACCAACAGGGGAACGGGTCGGCAGTAATCCAAGCTGAGGGGGCCTTCCTCTCTGTCCACCTTCATGCAAGAGGGATGGCCAAGAGCGCTCACTTCATGTTGGTCCTCGTTGCCAATGCGACCTCTCACTCGGTGGCCAATATGACCACCAACTTCGACGGTGAGGTCGAAGCGGAGGCCGCGGTCGCGCTCGCACCCGGAGCCTACGCCGTTGGCCTGAAAATCCTCGACACGTCAACGTTCGGCTCTCCGACGCTCGTTCTCATCGGCAGTCCTACGACTCAGCCCCTTTCGCTCGTGCAAACCACTCACACGACAACAACCACCACGAGGGAAGAGGACCATCCAGTAACCACCGTTCTGGGAGGCAGTCCGGAGGAAGGCGACATCAAGAGCGCAATTCAGACCAGGGTCATCCCAGCGGTGGTCAACGTGGGGGCGTCAGGTTCCTCGGTCTCAGTCAACGACCCTAACTTCTCCGTCTCTGTAGGGAGGGATCAACCAGACGGCTACCAGGTTTCCATCTCGGCAGCCAATGTAGCCGGTCCGAGAGTCTTGATGATCAACCTGACTTCAGCCCAGTCACGCAACTTATTCTCCAGCCCGGTTCAGGTCATCCTCGACGGGGCAAGGGTATCTCAAGCCACCACCCTTTCTCAGGTCCTCCGGGCCCAGGCCACAGACCCAGCTAGGTTCGTCTTGGTCTCCAGTAACTCCGCATTGAAGCTGCTCATATCGATTCCACACTTCTCCTACCATACGATAGAAATCATTCCCATCCTTGTCAACGTTGGAAGCGTCCTGCTGGTCGACCTCCCCGTCCTGATACTGTCGGTCACTGCCGTATCCATGTTAGTTGTGGTCGTCAATTCGAGGAGAACCCGGGTTTCTGTCTGAGGCCCTAGACCCGAGAGTCGGTTAATACCGCCACCGAGGGTTACGGCCGCATGGGAGAAGAGGATACTGACGCCAGGAGACTGGCAAAGGTAATCGACCATCCAATCCGGTCGCGAATCATCGACCTACTGGGGGAAAAGGGTCCCCTGGGATGGAAGGAACTTTCCACCGAATTGGGAGTGAAGACTGGGGCGCTCTACCACCATCTCGACACTCTCGAGGGCCTGGTGGAAAGAGACTCCTCGAAGAAGTATTCACTTACCAAGTCTGGGCGGATAGTCTACTCAAGAACCTCCGAATCCCACACCATGGCCGCAGTTCAGAGGGCCGCCCTTGACATGAGACGAGAGGGGGCCTCACGCCGGTTTGCGGTCTCTGTCTTCGTCCCCCGAACTCTGCTCTCATATCTGACATCGTCTACCAATTCGGCCGCACTCGTCGCAACGACCACAAGCGTAGCATTGGCGGTGTTTTCAGTCTGGGTCGGCATTTCTCCGAGACTGTACTTTCTGCGTCTCAGCCAGGGCATCATCTCCACGGTGGGAGGACTGACTGCCAGCCTCGTAGTGCTAATGATTTTAGGTTACGCTTCGACAAGGTTTGCACTAAAGTCGGAAGTGGATCTTACATCACTTGCCGCCGGTGCGTCAATATCATTTCTCCCCGTTTTTGCAGCCTCGGTCCTGACCGTGATCCCGCAAACAGCTGCGCTCCTCGCCTCCTCAAGCATCGCGTACACGCTGCTACTCGTCTTCTTCCAGACATGGAGCTCTACGCTCTTCGGGGCAGGGCTAAGCGTCGCGTCCGGAGTTAGGATTGAGCGGACCCTTGTCGTCAGTATTCTGATTCTATATGCTACGATGATTTTCATGCTCGTCCAAGGAAGTCTTCCCTAACCAACCAAAAGCATCAAATCCGAATTCCTGGAACTCATGGCTTAATTGGACAGCAAACCCATGTGCAAGGTATGCAGCAAAGACTTGCTGTCGCATCAGTCCTAGTCCTGGTGCTGCTGGCAGGGACCAGCGCGGTCCTGATATTCCAGTCGCACGCATCTGGACAGGCTCAGCCCAGCGGGGCCTCACAGAGCACCCAGACTGCCTCTACATCGTCCACTACTCAAACTTCGACGAACTCCACTGCAGGTTCCCTGCTGACAAGTGGGAACCATACCCAGACCTACAGAGATGATGGAAGCGAAAGACACCACACCACAACTAACTCGACGATGGACGAGTAGTCAGAGGACTCGGAAATGAGTGTGGCTAGCGCCATGACCGCGGGGGACCTCTACGGGTTCGCCGCACTTTTCCTCATTGCGCTGGCCGCCGCCCTCATGCTTCTGAGGTCGAAGGTCCTGAAACTGACCAAGAACATCGCTCTTGTAAGGGTCATACATCTTGTCCTGTCGTCAGCCGCCGGTTTGTTCCTGGCCCTTCACATTTCGTCATTGTTCCTGCCACCGGTATCGACCGGGATTCTCCTCGGGTATGCCGCAGTGATCGCGTCCGTGGTCGCTTGGTTGACGGGGACCGCATTCCTTCAGAAGGTGAAGGATTCGCTCTTCTTCCACGGAGTTCTCTCGTCAATCCTCATACCACTTTCGATGATGCACGTCGCGGCGACCAGTACTAACTTACCAATGTACTGGTCGCAGATTTTGCTCGTGGCCACGGCAGCCGTCGTCTTCGCCAATGCGGCCCTGCATATCAAAAGGGCCCTTTCGAGCGTTCCAAGGTAGCATCGACCATGGATGCCACCAGGAGGGAATTCATCAGAAGAGTGCTTGCAGCCTCGGCCCTGGTCGGGGTCGGCGGGGTCGCGATTTGGGACCTGATTGACGGCGGTTCCAACTCCGCCGGACAACTGTCTGTCACTCTCCTCCAGGCTTCGACGACCCAACAGTCGACCTCCTCCGGAAGTGCCCAGAGCGCGCAGGCCACTCCCACAGGTTATGTTTTCGTCACAGGGCTTGCCGCTCTAAGTGGCAAATCCTCGGCGTACTTCAACCACCCTACCGGAGGCCTCTCTGTTCTGCTAAGCCTCAACAGCCAATGGAAAGCCTTCAATGCTACATGCACACATGCCCCGTGCACTGTGAACTACGCCGGATCACAGATCCAATGCCCCTGCCACGGCGCGGTCTTCGATCCTTCCAATGGGAACGTTCTCTCCGGCCCTGCGCCCACACGCCTTCCACAATACGACGTCTTGGTCCAGGGGAACAGCCTCTATGTATCGAATAGAATAGTCAATTGAAAACGACTTTGAGACCAAGCCTTACTTCTGGTCCTTTTCTCTGTTGAACTTCCTTTTGTTGCGAAGGCTGACAGCGACGTAGAGGATGAAGATCACTGCGATTACCAGGGGACTCGCGAAAAGTCGGAAATAAACAAGCACAATCACGACCGCCGCGATGATTGGTAGAGCTAGGAGAAGCTTCGTCCTCGGTTTCAATCGGGCCAGCTCTGCCTATGCCCGACGACGTCGGTGAACATTATCGCCGCCAGCCTCCGGTCGCTCGTCGACAACGCGTTTCGTAACCATTCCTTCCGAGATAAAGCAGCCGGCCTAGATTACAATGGAGAGATGGTTCAGCCGATTACATCAGATTAATACAGAGGCAATCGGCACGGCCCACTTAGATTGAATTACAGGAGGCTTGGAAGCGCAGGCATCAAGTTGAGCGAACTCTCCTTGGGAGCCTGGGTCACCTACGGCGGCCAGGTCGGGGAGGACGTGGCGACCAAATGCATGTCCAAGGCCTACGAGCTGGGCGTCAACTTCTTCGACAACGCCGAGGCCTACGCTCATGGCAACGCCGAGGTCGTCATGGGGAACGTCATCAAGAAGTTAGGATGGAAACGGGAAGACATCGTCGTCTCCAGCAAGGTCTTCTGGGGCGGCCACGGCCCCAACGACGAGGGCCTATCAAGGAAGCACATCTACGAGGCCTGCCGCAGGTCCCTCAAGCGCCTCCAGCTCGACTACCTCGACCTCTTCTTCTGCCATCGCCCTGACCCTGACACCCCCATCGAAGAGACTGTCCGTGCCATGGACGACCTCGTCCACCAGGGTCTCGTACTCTACTGGGGGACCTCTGAGTGGAGCGGAGCCGAAATTATGCGAGCGCACGGCATAGCTCGAGAGCTTGGCCTTACTCCCCCGCAGTTGGAGCAGCCGCAGTACAATATGCTTCACCGCGAGAGGGTGGAGAAGGAGTACCTACCGCTTTACAGAGAAATCGGGTTAGGCACCACCACTTGGAGCCCCCTCCTTTCCGGGCTGCTCAGCGGCAAGTACAACAAAGAGATTCCCGCTGGCACGAGGGCCTCCCTCGAAGGCTACGGATGGCTCAAAGAAAACGTCATCACGCCCGAGAACATAGCTAAGGTCAAAGCCCTCGAGCCCATGGCCAAAGAGCTCGGATGCACCATGGCCCAGCTCGCACTGGCCTGGGCCCGGAGAAACGAGAACGTCAGCACTGTTATTACCGGGGCCACGCGCCCCGAGCAAGTAGAGGAGAACATGAAGTCCCTGGACTACGTCTCCTCACTGACTGCGAACGTGATGGAACGGATTAATGGCATCCTGGGAAACAAGCCTGACCTGAGCATAGGAGACTAGGAGGCATGAACACAACAGAAGCAGTAAAGACCAAACTGGACGTCCGAGAATTCGATACCAAGCCCGTAGGAGCAGACATCAAGATGGCGGTCCTCGAGGCAGGAAGGCTCACTCAGAGCGGGGTCAACTCCCAGCACTGGCGATTCATCATCGTCCAGGACCCGAAGAACCTCGTCCGGCTGGCCGAAGACAGCTCTTCTGGAGCTTGGGTCGGAAGGGCAAATTTCGCTGTGATCATATGCACCGACCCGAAGAAGGGCTACCATCTCATCGACGCGGGGAGGGCCGCCCAGGACATGGAGCTCACAGCATGGGACGATGGCGTCGTCTCCGGGCTTTACACGGGAATCAAGCAAGCAGATATGCGCAGGGACTTCGGAATTCCCGAGGAGCTCAACGCGACGATTGTGGTTGGCTTCGGTTTCCCTAAGCGGAAGCTACTAGGAAGGAAGAACCGCAGGCCGCTGTCGGAAGTGGCCTTCCTTGAGAAATACGGAAACAGCATCGAAGCACTCCACAAATGAGCTTTCAGAGGCTATTACGGAAGTTCCAGGCAGAAAGCCTACTTCTCCTTTCAGACAGGGCCCTCCCCAACGTGGTCGGCCTGGTCGCCGGCCCGCAGGTGAAAGGGTCGTGGTGGGGGCACGAAAGGGGACACGAGATATTCCGCGAGCTCAGGAAGTTGGAAGCCCACCCTGACTCACTGACCACGCGGCTCGTCTCAGGCAAGGTGACCTATCTGCACCGCAGACTCTGGCCCGAATTTCTGTCTGTGGCCACTGCGAGGGAGGATTGGCAACTCCATGGGCTCTCAGGCGCAGCGCGTCGGCTCCTTTCGAGAGTGGACCAAGAAGGCGAGGTGAGGACGGACAAGATGAGGTCATTCAAGGGCCTCGGCGAAGCGGCTCGCGAGATAGAAAGGAGGCTCCTTGTGTACACCGAAGAGATTCACACGGAGAAGGGATTCCATGCCAAGGCCCTGATGGCATGGTCGCGGTCCCCAAAGATCCGAGACCTGCGGCTCAGGCTGGGGGATCCACGGGCGGCCAAGGAGAAACTAGAGAAATTGATAGATGACCTAAATTCGAGATACAACGGGAGGGGGAAGCTGCCATGGCGACAATAATAATATGCAGAACCGCCGGCTCCCCTGAGCCATGATTGCATCCACATTAGGATTGGGAGCTCGAGCTCCCGACTTCGACCTCCTAGGGGTCGACGGCGAGCGTTACTCCCTCGCAACCTTTGAAGGGAAACCAGTGCTAGTTGTCATCTTCTCCTGCAATCACTGCCCATATGTGAAGGCCTACGAAGACCGGATGGTTTCAATCCAGCAGGACTACGAGGGGAAGGGCGTCCAGCTCGTCGCCATCAATTCGAACGATGAGAAGGCCTATCCAGAGGACAGTTTCCCGGAGATGGTCAAACGTGCGAAGCAGAAGGAATTCAACTTCGCATATCTGCGTGACGAGAGCCAGAAAGTAGTCGAGGCCTACGGCGGCGTCTGCACTCCGCACGTCTTCGCCTTCGATGCTGACAGGGCCCTCCGGTATCGGGGAAGAATCGACGATTCAAGGGACGCTTCAAAGGTTTCAAGCCATGACCTGAGGAACGCCTTGGATGACTTGTTGCAGGGAAGGGAGGTCCGGGTGCCCGACACCAGGCCCTTTGGTTGCAGCATCAAATGGTATTCAATGAAGCCGCAGTGACCTAACAGTTGGTAGTCAAGAGGTTCCAGGTCATGACATTGTTGCAGGCAGCGAGAGCGTACGTCCTTGGCCTTCCTTTGGAGTCTGCCTATTCCTGGGGTCTCAACAAGGCGATCTTTATCGCCGCCGCGAAGAGAGGTTTCAAAGGAGGCTCTGGAGGCAGGGGAGAAAGCGCCGAGGGAAAGGGCACTTCAAGGCAGGCTAACACATATCATCTTGGCGACGACATGGCCTTCAAGACACAGAGAAACGGCGTCCTCCTGTTCACCATCGGGGGCGAGGTTCAGGATGAGGAAGCCTTCGAAAGACAGGTTAAGGCGAGGTTTGGGAGGACTTTCGAATCGTCCTGGGAAGAGGCTCTGAACTACATGAAGTCATTCGACAAAGACACCCTCCTCTCGACGGAGGAATTCTTCCGAAAGGTGTATCGGCCGGTGAGGGACGAGCTGGCTGAAAAGTGGACCGAGGCAAGTCAGGTCAGCGATAAATAGAGAATCAGGCCCCCAGAGGCCGACCGACAACGGCCAAACCTTTCGGGTTCGGATGGAAGAAGGATCCCCACGACGAGAGGGACTGGAAGTACGCCCCGCCACCGGGCGCAGGCAACCTCCCAGGAAGAGTAGACCTGCGGCCCTACTTTCCACCGGCGTACAACCAGAAGAGTCTCAACAGCTGCAGCGCTAACGCCATAGCCGCGGCCGTAGAGTTCGACTTGATGAAAGAGAAGCACGAACGGGTTATCTCCCCGTCCCGCCTTTTCCTCTTCTACAACTCGCGGGCAATGGAAAGGACCGAACGGTCTGACAGCGGCGTCTACATCAGGGACGCGATTAGGGCACTGGCTCTACACGGCGACTGCCCAGAGAGCCTTTGGCCATACGTCGAAAAGAAGTTCGCCACGAGGCCCCCAAAGAATTGCTACAAGAATGCGCTCAAGTACAGAGCGGTTCAGTACTATCGGATACACCGCAACCAAGACGACATGCGCGCCTGCCTCGCCTCAGGTTACCCCTTCGTCTTCGGATTCTCGGCCCATGAGAAGTTCCGCGACGTGGTGAAGAAGACTGGTCGCCTCGAAATGCCTGCCCCCAGGGAAGGGATCATCGGAAAACACGCGGTCCTTGCTGTGGGTTACGAAGACCCCGACCGGCGTTTCCTGGTCAGGAATTCCTGGGGCCCCAAGTTCGGCCTGGCGGGATACTTCACAATGCCCTACGACTACCTGCTCAAGGAGGACCTCTCCGCTGACTTCTGGACCATCAGAGTAGTCAGCTAGTACGGCTGATCATGATTCCCATTCGCATGTCTGCCTTGTTCCCTTCGGGGGACGAAGCGTATTTGCTGTAGACGGGGAGGCTCCTGAAGTACAGGAGAGAGGAATCATGTTCCTCCACAGCCCTCTCTAGCCACCGGCCTCCCTCGGCCGACCGTCCGAGACTGAGCATTACCAGGCCGACGGAACAGGGCGAGTAGTAGACGTCAGCCTTCCCCAGTACCTCATCGAGAATCCTCGCAGCTTCCTCCTTGTCACCCGCCTCCGAGTATGCGAAGGCGAGATCAAGCTTCGTGGTATGGTCGGATTTCTCTAGCTCCACCAATTCCTTCGCCTCTTCGATCGCCTCCGAATACTTTGACTGGGCCAGGTTCACCATCGCCAGCCAGTAGTGGACCGACGGCAGGTCGGGACTGTCCTCCTCCACCCTCTTCAGCATGTCAACCGCCTCCTGGTATCGGCCGAGTCCGAACAGGGTCACCCCCACGCTCTGCCTTATCACTAGAGAGAAAGGGTCCAGCGCAAGCGCCCGCCTGATCACCACCATAGCCTCTTCGTACTTCTTCTGGAAGTTCAGGAGGACGGCGTACCAATGGTAAGCCGGGACGTAGTTGGTGTTGAGCTCCATGGCCGTCTTCAGCTCCCTCTCTCCTTGCTTGAAATCCCATCCATGGTTGATGTGGAAGAGCCCGAGGGAGGCGTGCGCCTCTGCGAGGGAACCATCGATGTCCAGGGCCCTGATTGCGTTCTGCCTGGCCTTCTCCCCCGCCTCCGCTGACGCCATCCATCTGTAGTCCGCGAGTATCATGTAGCTGTCTGCCAGGCCCGTGTAGGCCTTAGCGAAGTTGGGGTCGGACGCCAGAGCCTCCTCGAAGTACTTGATTGCCTTCTTGACTCCGTTCTCCGTCCTCTCGTTCCAGAAGTAACGCCCCTTTAGGTAGAGGTTGTATGCCTCAGGGCTCTCAGTCTCCTTTGTCCCCAGCTTTTCCTTTTCCTTGGAGAGCAGCTGGACCTTCAGGCCTTGTGCAACCTGCTCCGCAATCTCCCCCTGGACCTGGAACACGTCAGTCAGGTCCCTGTCGTAGCTTTGAGACCAGACGTACCTGTCTGTGTCCACCTCGATCAACTGGGCTGCGATCCGCACCTTGTTCCCGGCCTTCCTCACGCTCCCCTCGAGTATGGCGCCCACGCCGAGCTCTCGCCCCACCTGCTCCATGGAAAGCGCCGTATCCCTGTACCTCATCGCCGAAGACCT